>NZ_JARVST010000022.1:0-145257 GCF_030209055.1 Pseudomonas sp. lyk4-TYG-107 | reverse complement strand
AGGCGTCGTAGGTGTAACGCAGGGTGCCCCAGCCCTGATGCTCGGTGATCAGCCGATCCTGCAGGTCATATTCAAAGGCCAGTGGATGTTTCTGGCCGTCATCAACCCCGGTCAAACGACCCAGGCGGTCGTAGGTGTAAGCCACCTCAACCCCGTCGGGCAGGGTTTTCAGCAGCAAGCGCCCGGCCGCATCACGCGCGTAGGCGGTGACCAGCGTCGAGCCGTCATCGCCGAACTCGGTTTTTTCCAGCAGGTGCCCGTTGCGGTCGTAGGCGTAAGCGGTGCGCCGACCATCGACGCCGGTTTCCTGTCGGATCAATCCGGTTGGCGTGTAGTCCAGCCGGTACTTTTCCCCGGATTCGTTCTCGATTTCCGTGAGCAACAACTGCGCATGGTCGTAGCGGTACTGCACCCGCGTGCCGTCGGGATTGATCTTGCGCGAGACCAGATGCAGGTCGTCGTCATACTCGTAGCGGGTGATGTGCCCGAGTTCGTCGCGCTCGGCAGTGACTTGGCCGTAGGCGCCATAGCTGTAGGCACGGGTAGCGCCCGTAGGAAAGGTCGTCTGAATTAGTCGGCCAACCGCATCCCACTGCTGACGGGTGATCGCGCCGTGCTCGTCGCAAGTGGTCGTCCGTCGCCCCAGCGCGTCGTAGGAAAAGCGCCGCACACCACCGTCGGGCAGGGTTTCCTCGATCAGTTGCCCGAGGTCGTTCCACGACAATTTGTGCCGGCTGCTGTCCGGGTAGCGGATCGACAGCAACTGCCCGCGCGTGTCGTAGTAGTAATGGGTGACCTGACCGTCGGGATCGACCGCCTCGGTGACATCGCCCTCGGCGTTGCGCCGAAACGTCCACACCGCCTCGCCGCGGGAACGGCTGTGCAGGAAACCGTTGCGGTACTCGTAGGACGTTGGCTCGTCGTCCGGCGGAAGCAGCGCGATCAGCCGTCCGACGTCGTCGTAGCGGTATTCGGTGACCGCGCCCAGCGGATCCTGCTCGGCGATCAGCCGGCCCTGATCGTCATAAGCCTTGAGGTGCTCACCGCCATCGGCCTCGACCTTGCGCACCAGCCGTGCGCTGTCGTCGTGAACGTAGGTTTCTTCGCTGCCATCGACGTAGTGCACCGCGACGCTGCCGTCATCGGCCCAGACGTAACGCGTGTCCATCTGCGCGAACGACGCCCAGTGCCGCACGCAGCGCGCCGCCTTGCCCGAGCGCTCCCACTCCCAGAAAAAGCTCGCGCCGCCGGTCAGTTGCCGCTGCAGGATGACGTGCTGATCGTCGTAGTCGTAACGCTCGCTGTCACCGACCGCGTTGGTCGCAGCCAACAAACGCTGACGGGCGTCGTAGCAATAACTGACCAGCGTTTGCTCGGTGCGCCAGCCATCAGCCCCAAGCACCTGGTAATCAACCGCCACCAGATGCGCCCGGTCGTAGCGCAACAACAACGACCGCCCGGCCCCGTTATCCAGGCGCTGCACACGCTCGGAAAAATCGCGATGCACCGTCAGACGATTGCCATACGCATCACTGAACGCCACCAGCCGCCCGGCACGAAAGTGATAAAACCGCGCTGTATCCCCGGCCAGCGCGAGGATCAGTTCCTCCGGTTCATCCCCGAGAAAAATCGCCGCCCGCGACAGGCTGTTGTGAATCTGCGGCCGCTCCACACTGGGCAACGGAAACCGCGTACGGCGATTCTCGTGATCGACCCAGATCACCGCCTCGCCATCGAACTCCAGCCGATGCGCCAGCGAATGGCTCCAGCCAAACCCCAGCCCGACATCAACCTCCACCGCGCTGGTGCGGTACAACCGGGTGAATTCGAACGGCAACACCCCATCGAGCGTGCCGTCGGTCAGGGTCAGCAGTTCTTCGCCGGTGACCATCGACACCGGACAGCCGTTGGTGCAGGTCAGCGATGCGCAATCGGCGCTGTCGCCGTTGGGGTTTTTCGCTTGATCGGGATTGTCGTCGTGGGGTTCGTGTCGCTCCATCCGCGTCGTGCCACGGGACTTGTCCCGGGCCATCGGTGCCGGATTTGGCACGCTTAAAACCACGGCGTCCGCTTGTCGAATGTTCAGCGGGATCGCCGGCGTCGGCTTCAACGGGATGTCGCGCGCATGCACCATCAACGGCTTCAGCGCGCCCGCGTGCTTGCTCAGATCCGCAGTGGAGGTCAGTTCGCTCAGGCGCAAGGCCGATGCGGCCAGCCATTGCCGCGCCCGGGGCGACTTGATCTTGCTCAGCACCTTGCTGCTCAGTCGCACGGGCACGCCAACGCCGCCGCAAACGCGCATCAGCAAAAAGCTGATCAACAACTCGACCCGGACTTCTGCCACCACTTCCGCCAGGTACTGCGGCGGCAGCATCTTCAACCAACTGGTGAAGGCTGCCAGATGGATAAACAGCAACGGCTCGTCACTGAGGATCAGCAAGCCATTGGCGATGGCCTCGCCGGAGGCGTCGAGCAGCGCTTGCAACTCGACATCGCTCAAGTACTGCAGGAGTTTTTCACTGTTGGCCTGCAGGTCGGCGAGCAGGGCAAACAGCTGTTTAACGTCATCCCAGATGTCGTGCAGGGCTTTCTCGAAACCGCGCCAGTCGGCCTGTTGCAACTGCTGGTAACGATCAGCCAAACCGGCGCCGGAAAACTCCGCCCACAGCGGCTGAAACCCGTCCCACTCCTGGCGAAGCCAGACCTCCAGCCCGTCCAGAATCTCTTCATAGGAGGCGTACAGCGCTTGGATATGGTCGGTGGAAACATCAGGAAAGAAGGTGATGCGATAACGCTGGCCCCGGTCGCAGTCGCTGACTTCCAGAATGCCGCTCGGGCCGATGGTATGGCGCAGCGGTTCACCGAAACTCAATACCCCGTCGACTTCGCCGATCACCGGTTCCAGCATCACCGGGGTATTGCCGATCGGTACGAAGCGCACTGCCTCGAACAGGTGCACCAGAGTCAACGGGCCGCTGGCGGGGCACATGACCACCGAGGTCTGGATCGGCTGGCGGGATTTGACCGGAGCGCTGAGGTGCACGTCGTCGCCGACCTTGAACACCTGCTCGATATCCAGCGCGGTTCCCGTCCAGAACTGCTCGGCCCAGGCCTCGTAGTCGTTCAGGCACAGGCGGAACTCGCGGATCAGCGTTTCGAAGTCCGGGTGTTGCGGGTTCAGGGCGGCAACCACCAGCAGGCCGATGCTGTTGTTCAGGGCCAGGAGCCGATCGGTTTGGAACATTCGCAAGCACTCGCGCACATGAAAGAGGTGCGCGGACTTTGCGGGGGATCAACATGGAAAGAAGTCGGGAAAGTAGGCGTTATCTGTAGGGCATTTCGCTAAATATCAGCGAGTCTTTCCACCGCCCGTAAACATTGCCCGTTGCTCAATGTCCGCTGGCCTCGCTATGCTGCTGAACCCATTAATCAGATCCGCGTAGCGGCGCCGGCTGGGCCGCCCGGGATGTTTTTGATAACGGATCCGATGATGAATGCACCGATGAAGACGTTTGGCCCGATCAAGGCCGTGATTTTCGACATGGACGGTTTGCTGCTGGACACCGAAGGTATCTACACCGAGGTCACCTCGCTCATTGCCGAGCGTTACGGGCGGACCTTCGACTGGAGTGTTAAACAGAACATCATCGGTCGTGGCGCCAATGACCTGGCGAACTACGTGGTGCAGGCGCTGGATCTGCCGATCAGCGCCGAAGAGTTTCTGCTGATCCGCGAGCCGCTGATGCGTGAACGCTTTCCCAAGGCCCAGGCGATGCCCGGCGCGGAGGAGCTGATTCGCCACCTCAAGGCGCACAACATTCCGATCGCCGTGGGCACCAGTTCGTCGCGGCAGTCGTTCGGCCAGAAAACCACCTTGCACCGCGACTGGTTTGCCCTGTTCGATTTCATCGTCACCGCCGACGACCCCGAAGTTGGCGCAGCAAAACCGGCGCCGGACATCTTTCTCACCGCCGCCCGGCGTCTGGGTGTAGCGCCTGAAGACTGTCTGGTGTTCGAGGATTCGCCGTTTGGCGTCACCGCCGCGAAAGCGGCGGGAATGACTGCCATTGCGATTCCCGACGCGGCCATGGCCGATGAAAAATACGCGCATGCCGACGGGATTCTGCGCACGCTCAAGGCTTTCACCCCGAGTGCCTGCGGTTTGCCGGCGCTGGAATGGGCTTGATCAGCCAATAAGCGCCGATAAAAAACGCCGCCCTCTGCAAAGAGGTGCGGCGTTTTTTGTATCCGGGATTCAGCGCAATCAGGCGCCAAAACCACCGTCGATGGTCAGGCTGGCACCGGTGATGTAACCGGCTTCCGGGCCGACCAGATAAGCGACGAAACCGGCGATTTCATCAGCAGTGCCGTAACGGCCCACCGCCATCAGCGGGATCAGGCTCTCGGCGAAATCGCCTTGGGCCGGGTTCATGTCAGTGTCGACCGGGCCGGGTTGCACGTTGTTGATGGTGATGCCGCGCGGGCCGAGATCACGGGCCAGGCCTTTGGTCAGGCCGACCAGCGCCGATTTGCTCATCGCGTACACCCCGCCACCGCCAAAGGGCATGCGGTCGGCGTTGGTGCTGCCGATGTTGACGATGCGCGAGCCTTCGCCCATGTGTTTAGCGGCTTCCTGAGACGCGATGAACACGCTGCGTACGTTGATCGCCAGGGTCTGGTCGAAGTCTTCCAGTTTGAAGTCTTCCAGCGGCGCGATGGCCAGGACGCCGGCGTTGTTCACCAGAATATCCAGGCGGCCAAAGGCTTCGACGGTGGCGCTGACAGCATTGCGGATTGCGGCTTCATCGGCGCTGTCGGCCTTGATCGCCAAGGCTTTGCCGCCGTTGGCAGTGATGCTGTTCTGCAACTCTTCGGCCTTGGCGGTGGAGCTGACGTAGGTGAATGCGACAGCGGCGCCTTCGGCGGCCAGGCGTTTGACGATGGCGGCGCCGATACCACGGGAACCGCCTTGAATCAGAGCGACTTTGCCGCTGAGGTGTTGAGTGGTCATGTTCGATCTCCAGAGAATTCAAGGCGGGGTGCCTTGTTGTTGGAGCCGAGTATCGGCCTCGCATCGACAACCGTGTAGACCATGATTGCTATAGTCTGTGTAAACCAGAAGTTTATAGTGGCGATCATGGAAACTTTCAGCAGTATCGAATGCTTCGTGCGCAGCGCCGAAGTCGGCAGCTTTGCCGAAGCCGCCCGGCGCTTGAGCCTGACCCCGGCCGCTGTCGGCAAGAGTGTGGCGAAGCTTGAGGTTCGGCTCGGTGTACGGCTGTTCCAGCGTAGTACACGCAGCCTGACCCTGACCGAGGCCGGTCAGCTGTTTTTGAGTCAGGTCAGTGGCAGTCTGACGACGATTCAGAATGCGGTGGCCAATCTGGCGAGTGTGGAAGGGCTGCCGGCGGGGACGTTGAAAGTCAGCATGGGCACGGTGTTCGGGCGTTTGTACATCGTGCCGTTGCTGCAAGAATTTTTACGTCGGTTTCCGGCGATCAACCCTGACTGGCATTTTGATAACCGTCAGGTCGATTTGATTGGACAGGGTTTCGACGCGGCGATTGGCGGGGGCTTTGAATTGCCCCAAGGCGTGGTCGCACGCAAGCTGGCACCCGCGCATCGTGTGTTGGTGGCGTCTGCTGACTACCTGCAAAAGCACGAGGCGATTGCCGAACCGGACGACCTGCAACGTCACGATGGCATCCTGATTCGTTCGCCGCAGACCGGTCGAGTGCGCTCCTGGCAGTTGATCAGTGGCGGCAGTCAGCTCTGTCAGCCCTTGACCCTCAAGACGCGAATGACCATGAGCGACTCCGAAGCCGCCTGCGCCACGGCAGCGCAAGGTCTGGGGATCGCACTGGTCAGCATGCCGTTTGCCGTGGGTTACCTCGACGCGGGCACGTTGCAGCGGGTGCTGCCGGACTGGTACATCGATGACGGCAACATTTCGATCTACTACGCCGAGCATAAATTGTTGCCGGGCAAGACTCGGGCGTTTGTCGATTTTGTGATTGAGCAGTTTGCCGAGCGGGGGTTGGCTCGGCGGTTCAGTGCTGTCTGAGGACGCGTTGGGACCGAGTTGACCTTTTCGCGAGCAGGCTCGCTCCCACAGGGGATTTTTGATCGCCACAGATCCAATGTGGGAGCGAGCCTGCTCGCGAAGAGCGATAACCCGGTCTACCGGGCAAACCGCTCCGCCCAGCCAATGATCTGCTTTGGCCGTGGCGTCGCGTAAGTCCGCACTTTGGACGTCGACAACCCCAGCCGCACCAGCGATTCAGCAATGGTCACCGCCGCCGTCACGCCGTCCACCACCGGCACCCCGGTGCGGCGACGAATCTGTTCATCCAGCCCGGCCATGCCGCCGCAGCCCAGACAGATCACTTCGGCCTTGTCCTGGGTCACCGCCAGCTCCGCCTGCTGCACGATGGCTTCCAGTGCGCGCTGTGGTTCGTGCTCCAGCTCCAGCACCGCAAGACCACTGGCCCGCACCGAGGCACAGCGATCCCACAGGCCCGAGAGTTTCAGCCGGTCCTCGATCAGCGGCACGGTGCGATCCAGCGTGGTCACCACCGAATAGGCGTGACCGAGAAACATCGCGGTACTGGCGGCGGCGTCGGTGATGTCCACCACCGGCACGTTGAGCAGTTCCTGCAATCCTTCGCGGCCGTGTTCGCCGTAGCCGGCCTGAATCACCGCGTCGAACGGTTGATCGTAAGACATCACCCGGTCCATCACGGCGATGGCCGCCAGGTAACTTTCGAAATTGCCTTCCACCGAGTCGGCGCCGAAGAACGGTGTCAGGCCGACGATCTCCGTACCGGGAGACGCGACGGCCTGCGCCGAGCGGGCGATGGCCTGGGTGATGGATTCGGTGGTGTTGACGTTGACCACAAGAATACGCATGAGAAGTCCTTATTGCGGGCAGTTCAGCGGCCCAAACCCGGGCCGCAAGGAAGTTAATGGCTGACGTTGTCGACGGCGATCGATTCGCCGCTGACGTCGGCGTAGTGCGGCTGACGTTTGGCAATGATCAGATAAAGCATCGCGGCGATGCCGGCGCCCACCAGCCAGGAGAACGGCGAGATGCTGTGGAAGCCCGGCACCAGCGCCAGGACGATGGCGATCAACGCTGCCGGAATGAACGCCGCCACCGCGCGGAAATTCACCCCACGGCTGTAGTAATAAGCGCCGTTGGGGTCTTCGCTGTACAACTGCGGGACGTTGATCCGGCCTTTGCGGATCAGCCAGTAATCGACCATGATCACCCCGTACAGCGGGCCGAGCAGGGCGCCGAGACCTGAGAGGAAATACACGATCACCAGCGGGCTGTTGTAGAGGTTCCACGGCAGGATCAGCACGGCGATGGTCGCGCTGATCAGCCCGGCGCGGCGGAAGGTCAGGTACTTCGGCGCCAGGTTGCTGAGGACGAAGGCCGGGGCGACGAAGTTGGCCATGATGTTCACCGCCACGGTGACGATCAGGAACGCCAGGCAACCGAGCACCAGAAAGAACGTGTTGGGGATCGAGGCGATGATTTCGGTCGGGCTTTCGATGATCCGTCCGTTGATCTGAAATTGCGCACCGCAGAGCAGGACGGTGATGGCGGCGAACACCAGAATGTTCACCGGCAGGCCCCAGAAATTGCCGACCTTGATGGTCTTGCGGCACGGCGAAGAACGGGCGAAGTCGCAGAAATTGAGGATCAGCGTGCCGTAGATCGCCAGCCACAGCGCGCCGCCGGCAAAAATGTTGCGCCACATCTCGCCACCGCTCAGCGGTTCGCGGATCGACCAGGCAATCGTGGCGTTGGCCTGGGTGTACATCCACGCGGCGAGGGCGGCGACGGTCAGCAGAATCACCGGGCCGGCAAACGCTTCGTAGCGACGGACCATTTCCATGCCGTAAGCGAGGATCGCCAGTTGCACGAACCAGATCGCCACGAAACACACCCAGCCCAGGGTCGACAGACCGAGAATCGAGTTGTGGTCGTAATCGGCGAACCCGGGGTGAATCGCCGTCAGCAGCACACGAAATACCACCGACGCCAGATACGTCTGAATGCCGAACCAGGCGATGGCGATCACCGCGCGAATCAACGCCGGAATCTGCGCGCCATGGATGCCGAAACTGATCCGGCTGATCACCGGAAACGGCACCCCGGTTTTCTGCCCCATGTAGCCGGACAGGTTCATGAAAAAGTACACCAGCGCCGCGCCGATCCCCAGCGACAGCAGAATCTGCCAGCCGCCCAGGCCCAGGGCGTACAGCCCGATGGCGAACGAGTAGTTGGCGATGTTGTGCACATCGTTGGTCCACAGGGCGAAGATGCTGTATTTGCCCCAGCGCCGACCTTCGGCGCGGGTCGGTGCCAGGTCGCTGTTGTGCAGGCGCGGGCTGAGTTGTAACGGTTGAGCCAGACCCGCGTCGGGCAATGGCTGGTCGAGGGCAGAGGCGGGCAGATTCAGCGCGATGTTGTTGGAGAGACTTGTACGCATTCCGGCAGGCTCCTGATGGGCGGGGCCGCGATGACTGTGCATGAGCTCAGGGCTCGACAAATCTTCGTCGCGGCCAGCAGACATCACTGGTTACGGGGCATCTGCAGCCTGTACGGGATAGGGCGCTTCAGGCTTGCGGATCGAAAGTGTGGATTGATGTTTTGCAGTTTTGTATACAAAACATGTATGCACCAAAGCCAGATCTGTGCCAGTCAGCGATCTATGCAGCGCTGTGCTCATTTCGAAAAGTTATCGATGAGCGCTAAGTGACTGAAAATCAGTGGTTATAAATTGACCGATTGAACAGGTATTTATTTTTTGCGAGGGATTTTGCGGAGGTGGCGGAGCGCAGGGGAATTCAGCAGGGATGTAACTTTTCAGGGCGTGAAAGCAAAAAGTGCACACATAAATGGCACCGATGGTGACATTCGTGTGTACACATTTTTAAGGTGGCGCAATTGAAAAATGTGGGAGCGAGCCTGCTCGCGAATGCGTTGGATCAGTCAACGAAGATGTCGACTGAGACTACGCATTCGCGAGCAGGCTCGCTCCCACAGAGGATGTCACTGGAATTGGAAATCAGGCCTTGCTGATGATATTCCCCGCATGCAGCCCGCACTCTTTCTGCGTCGCTTCTTCCCACCACCAGCGGCCTTCGCGCTCGTGCTGGTTCGGCAGCACCGGGCGGGTGCACGGTTCGCAGCCGATGCTGATGAAGCCGCGTTCATGCAGGCTGTTGTACGGCAGTTCGAGCATGCGGATGTAACCCCAGATCTCTTCGCTGGTCATCTGTGCCAGCGGGTTGAACTTGTACAGGGTGCGCTCGGGCGTGGAGAACGCGGTGTCGATCTCCAGCACCGCCACGGCGCTGCGGGTGCCCGGGCTCTGGTCGCGGCGCTGGCCGGTGGCCCAGGCTTTGACGCCAGACAGTTTGCGGCGCAGCGGTTCGATCTTGCGGATGCCGCAGCATTCGCCATGGCCGTCCTTGTAGAAACTGAACAGGCCTTTTTCCTTCACGAACGGTTCCAGCTTCGTGTAGTCCGGCGACACCAGTTCGATATCGATCTTGTAGTGCTCGCGCACCTGATCGATGAAGCGATAGGTTTCCGGGTGCAGGCGGCCGGTGTCGAGGCTGAACACCTTGACGTTCTTGTTCAGCTTCCAGGCCATGTCCACCAGCACCACATCCTCGGCGCCACTGAAAGATATCCACAGCTCGTCACCGAACTCGGCGAACGCGAGTTTCAGGATGTCCTGGGCAGATTTGTTGGCATAGGTCGTGGCGAGTTCCACGACATCGAACGTTGGGCTCATCAGGGCGGCTTCCTACAGGTCGGTGGCGCTGGGCGCTCTATATGGCGGCGATGGTAACAAAAAGCGGCGGAGTAGGGTGTGCCCGCTGCGTTGCGCGGTGGCGGGGGAGTCGCTAGAGTTCGGGCTCGCTCGACTCAATAATCACTACAAACGGGAGTGTCTTGTGGAAATTGCTTGCCTGGATCTTGAAGGGGTACTGGTACCGGAAATCTGGATCGCCTTTGCCGAAAAAACCGGAATCGAATCCCTCAAGGCCACCACCCGGGACATTCCCGATTACGACGTGCTGATGCAGCAGCGCCTGCGCATCCTCGACGAGCACGGCCTGAAGCTCTCGGACATCCAGGAAGTGATCGCCACCCTCAAGCCGCTGGACGGCGCGGTGGAGTTCGTCGACTGGCTGCGCGAGCGCTTTCAGGTGGTGATTCTCTCGGACACTTTCTACGAATTCTCCCAGCCGCTGATGCGGCAACTGGGCTTCCCGACCTTGCTCTGCCATCGCCTGATCACGGACGACAGCGGGCGGGTGACCGGCTATCAATTGCGTCAGAAAGATCCCAAGCGTCAGTCGGTGCTGGCGTTCAAGAGCCTGTACTACCGGGTGATTGCGGCGGGGGATTCGTATAACGACACGAGCATGCTCGGCGAGGCGGACGCGGGGATTCTGTTCCATGCGCCGGACAACGTGATTCGCGAGTTCCCGCAGTTTCCGGCGGTGCATACGTTTGTCGAGTTGAAGCAGGAATTCCTCAAAGCTTCTAACAGAGCGTTGAGTTTGTAGTCGTCTGGAAGGACGCTTTCGCGAGCAGGCTCGCTCCCACAGGGAAATGCATTCCTAATGTGGGAGCGAGCCTGCTCGCGAAGCTTTTAAAGGTTTTGCAGGGTTTCGAGGAGGATTCTGACCTTGGTAATCGACTCCTGATACTCCGCCTGCCAGTCCGAATCGGCCACGATCCCGCCGCCACCCCAGCAACACACCTGCCCATCCTTGACCAACAGACTGCGAATCGCGATGGAGCTGTCCATCTCGCCGCGTACGTCCAGGTACAGCAACGAACCGCAATACAAGCCGCGCCGGGTCGGTTCCAGTTCATCGATGATCTGCATCGCACGGATCTTCGGTGCGCCGGTGATCGAGCCGCCGGGGAAACTGCCGGCAATCAGATCCAGCGCATCGCGATCCTCGGCCAGTTCGCCGGTCACGCTGCTGACCAGGTGATGCACGTTGGGATAGCTTTCCAGGCTGAACAGCTCTGGCACTCGCACCGAACCAATCCGGCAGGTGCGGCCGAGGTCGTTGCGCAGCAGGTCGACGATCATCAGGTTTTCCGCGCGATCCTTTGGGCTGGCCAGCAGTTCGGCGGCGTTGGCGGCGTCTTCGGCAGGTGTCAGGCCGCGCGGGCGGGTGCCCTTGATCGGGCGGGTTTCCACTTGGCGCTGGCTGACTTTGACGAAGCGCTCGGGCGACAGGCTCAACACTGCGTCGCCGTCGGGCAGGCTCTGGAAACCGGAAAACGGCGTCGGGCAGGCCTCGCGTAACGCGCAATAGGCCAGCCACGGGTCGCCCTGACACGGCGCACGGAAACGCTGGGCGAAGTTGACCTGATAGCAGTCGCCGGCCTGGATGTATTGATGAATGCGTTCCAGCGCCTGGCGATAGTCATCGGCCGACAGATCGGCGGTCATCGGCGTGTCCAGCTTGAACGGCGTCAGCGGCACTGAAGTCGGTTGGCTGAACAGCGCGATCAGCCGTTGCCGCTCGCTGTCGGCCTGTGACGGGTGAAACACCAGTTGGCTGGTGGCGGTCTGGTGATCGCTGATCAGCGCCCAGTCGTACAGGCCGAACCGCGCGTCGGGCAATTGCAGATCATCCCGGGCCTGGCTCGGCAGGTGTTCCAGATGCCGGCCAAAGTCGTAGCTCAGATAGCCGATCAGGCCGCCGGCGAACGGCAGGTCATATTCGCCAGGCAGCTGCGCCTCGCCCAGACGGCTCAGATTATCGCGCAGGCGTTGCAGGAAAACGCTGCCGCTTTCGTCGGGCAACACCGCCAGTTGTTCCAGCGGCCAGGCGCTGAGCAGGTCATAACGGCCACGGTCAGCACTCGGCCGACCGCTGTCGAGCAGCACGGCGCCGGGCGCATGGCGGATGGCCGCGAAGTAGTCGGCGGGGTTGGCGCGGTAGGGTAGCGGGTGTACGGAACAGGTCAACATGGGCGGGGCAGATCGGCCATCGAGGCGGGGTGGGGATTGTAGTCCTCTGCGGGAATTGCTCCTAGAGGGGATGTCGGGGATTGGCAGGTTGGGGGCCGCGTTGAAACCTGCGGTGACCGGCAGTCCGCCTTCGCGAGCAGGCTCGCTCCCACATTGGAACGCATTTTCCTGTGGGAGCGAGCCTGCTCGCGAAGGCCGCGATGCGGTCCCGGATCAGCCCTCGACCGCCGGAATATGCCCAAACATCTCCTGAGTAAACGCCACCCGTTCCTCGACCGACTCCGTCACCCCGCGTGCCTTCAGCTCTTCCAGATGCGCCTCGACCGCATGCGTACGCAGGGTCAGCCCGCAATCGTTGGCAATCTGGATATTCAGCCCCGGCCGCGCGTTCAGCTCGAGAATCAGCGGGCCTTTCTCCTGGTCGAGCACCATGTCCACACCGATGTAACCCAGGCCGCACAGCTCGTAGCAGCCGGCGGCGAGCTTCATGAAACCGTCCCAGTAGGGCAGTTGCACGCCGTCCACCGCGTTGGTGGTGTCGGGGTGTTTGTTGATGATGTTGTTCAGCCAGGTGCCGCGCAGGGTCAGGCCGGTGGCCAGATCGACACCGACACCGATGGCGCCCTGGTGCAGGTTGGCCTTGCCGCCGGACTGACGGGTCGGCAGGCGCAGCATGGCCATCACCGGATAGCCCATCAGCACGATGATGCGGATGTCCGGCACGCCTTCGTAGCTGATGCTCTTGAAGATCTGGTCCGGAGTTACCCGGTATTCGATCAGTGCGCGGTCGCGGTGGCCGCCCAGCGAATACAGGCCGGTGAGGATGCTCGAGATGTGGTGTTCGAGTTCTTCATGGGCAAGGATCTTGCCCGAGACCGTGCGATAGCGGCCCTCGAAGCGGTCAGCGATGACAATGATGCCGTCACCGCCAGCACCCTGGGCCGGTTTGATCACGAAGTCGTTGCGCCCGCCGATGATCGCGTCGAGCTTGTCGATTTCCTTCTCCGTGGAGATCACGCCGTACAGTTCCGGCACGTGAATGCCGGCAGCGATGGCGCGCTCCTTGGTGATGATCTTGTCATCGACGATCGGGTACAGGCTGCGCTTGTTGTACTTGAGCACGTAGTCGGCGTTACGCCGATTGATGCCCATGATGCCCCGCGCCTCCAGAGCCTTCCAGGTCTTCCAGAAACCGAACATCAGGCGTCAGCCTTCTTCAGGAAAGCCTTGAAGCGCACCAGTTCGGTCAGGCGATAACCGCGATAGCGACCCATCGCCAGCATGAAGCCGACCAGAATCAGCAGGATCGCCGGGAAGGTGAACACGAAGTACACCAGCTCGGGCACGGTCATGATCAGGTGTGCCAGCGAGGCGGCGAACAGGGTGCCGATCGCCACTTTCATGGCATGGCTGGCGCCGCGTTCTTCCCAGGTGATCGACAGGCGTTCGATGGTCATGGTCAGAATCACCATCGGGAACAGCGCCACCGACAAACCGCGCTCCAGGCCGAGTTTATGGCTGAACAGACTGATGGCGGCAATCAGCACCACCACGAAGGTCAACACCACCGACAGGCGCGGCAGCATCTGCAGCTTCAGGTGTTCCAGGTACGAGCGTAAGGACAGGCCCAGCGCGGTGATCACGGTAAACAGCAGGATGCCGAAGCCCAGTTGCGTTTCGCGGAAGGCCAGGGCGATCAGCACCGGGGTAAAGGTGCCGAGGGTCTGCAGGCCGATCAGGTTGCGCAGGATCAGGATCACCAGCACGCCGATCGGGATCATCACCATGATCATGAACGTCTGCTGGGTCTGCAGCGGCAGGCCGTAGAGCGAGTATTCGAGGAAGTTGGCGTCGGTGTTTTCGTCGGTCAGCTTGGCCAGACGAATCGCGTTCATCTCGCTGTTGTTCAGGCTGAAGGTCACGTTGGCTTTCTTCGCGCCCTCGATGGTGATCAGGTTTTCATCACCGGTCCACCACAGCAGGCGGTCGGTCGGCAGGCCTTGCTCGCCGGTTTCCGGGTTGAAGTACAGCCAGTCGTTGCCGTTGAAACTGCGCAGCCACAGTTCCGGGGTTTGCGGCTGATCGGCGACGAGGCGGATGGTGTGGACTTTTTCTACCGGCACGTGAGCGATGGACAGCAGCAGTTCGACGATCTTCGCCTTGTGCGGTGTCGACGGGTCGCCGGCCAGCAGCAGTTTGACGTTGTCATCGTTGGCGTTGTTGACGCGTTTGATCGCTTCGCCGATGAAGGTCTCGACGTCGGCCGAGTGCTGGCGGATCGGCGCGAGCAAGGCTTCGGCGGCGATTTTTTCCGGGCCTTCGATGGCGATGCTGTCGCGGAAGGTCGGGCCTTTGATCTTGGATTTTTCCGCGGTGTAGCGCTTGGTCAGCACCAGACGGTAATAAAGGGTCTGGTTGCCCTTGGCCCGGCGCGCCGACCAGGTGACCTTGCGGTTGCCGTCGACGCGGTTGACTGCCACGCCGTAGTTATTGGAGATAAAGCTTTCGTTGAGGCTGACGTAATCGCGGCTCAGGGGCGGCACGAACATCTGGACCTTCACCGGGTCCTTGGTGCTGGCGACGAACTCGACTTTGGCGTCGATGTTCCACAGGTCGTCGGTGGCATCTTCGGTCACCGGGATGCCGAGCACGAAAATCTGATAGGCCGTAACCGAAACGCCCAGGAGCACCAGAATGGTGATCAGGATTTTCAGGTGGAAGGTTAGAGAACGCATGGAAATTACTCGGCGGTATGAGCGGCGATGGTGCAGGCAGGTTTGCCGGCAGCGTATTTAAGACTGGGGTCGACCAGCGCGTCGAAGCGTTTCAAGGCTTCGGAGCCGATCAAAAGCGGATATTGGAACGCACTTCGGTCGGTCAGGTTCACTTCGATGCTGCGCAACGCCGTGCCCATGCAGATATCCAGCTCGATCACCGGGCGCGCGGTGTACTTTTTACCTTCTTCCGGGTCGTAGTCGCCGGCGCGGCGTTTGATCTTGCTGACCCGGGCCAGCGGCCGCTCGATCGGGTGCGAATGCGCCGCGTCGATCGCCAGGTAGAAACGCACCCAGGACTCGCCGTTGCGTTTGAAGCGTTTGATGTCGCGGGCACTCAGTGAGGCGGTTTTGGCGCCGGTGTCGAGTTTGGCCGCGACTTGCAGATTGATGCCGTCAAGCGATGCATATTCGTTGAGGCCGTACACGGTTTTTTCCCCCGCCGCGGCGAGGCCGGGCAGGCAAAACAGCGCAAAAAATGTGGGGAAGGGCTTGAGTCTCATAAATCCTGGTGCGCAGCGTTCCGTTTTCGGTTCAGGTTCCTGGCAATACTGCGCAAGCTCCTTCGTGTGCCTATCAGCTTTTTATGACAAGCCGTACAAATGGCCAGCAAATGCGGGCGGCATTCTAGCACGGTGGTTTTATGGCGCCAGCGCTCCCGCCGGTCTATACCCCTTGGGTAATCCTGTGGGAGCGAGCCTGCTCGCGAAGGCGGTGCTTCATCCAGGCAGATGCTGGCTGACACTACGCTTTCGCGAGCAGGCTCGCTCCCACAGGGATTAAGTGATCAGCGGGAGATTGCCTAGGGCTATTAGACGATTGTCGACAATATCTATTTATCCTTTGACTGATGCCGGCTAATTGGCTAGTTTTTGCCGCATTGGATTTAAAGGTGTCGACAATCATGCTGGATCAACTCGATCCCCCGGTCATCAGCGGCGACGATTCCGAGACGCTTTCGGAAAACGTCTTCCGGCGCATCCAGGCGGCCATCGTCAAAGGCGAGATCGCCCCAGGCAGCAAGATCTCCGAACCCGAGCTGGCGCGCACTTATGGCATCAGTCGCGGGCCGCTGCGCGAGGCCATTCATCGGCTTGAAGGTCAGCGACTGCTGGTGCGTGTACCGCATGTCGGCGCGCGGGTGGTGTCGCTCAGCCACGCCGAATTGCTCGAACTCTACGAAATCCGCGAATCCCTTGAAGGCATGGCCTGTCGGCTGGCGGCCGAACGCATGAGCGTCGAAGAAATCGACGAACTGCGCCGGGTGCTGGAAACCCACGAGCGCGACGCGGCGTTCCAGGCCGGGGTCGGCTATTACCAGCAGGAAGGCGATTTCGACTTTCACTACCGGATCATCCAGGGCAGCGGCAACCGCACGCTGACGCAAATGCTTTGCGGCGAGCTCTATCAACTGGTGCGCATGTACCGCATCCAGTTTTCCACCACGCCCAACCGCCCGCGTCAGGCCTTCGCCGAACACCACCGGATTCTCGATGCCATCGCCGACCGTGACGGCGAACTCGCGGAATTGTTGATGCGCCGCCACATCGGCGCCTCGAAACGCAACATCGCCCGTCATTACCAGGACGGCGCCGACAATAAGACAGCCACTGAACGAGGTGAGTCATGAGTTCCAAGCAGAACACTCCAGGCCAGCGTTTCCGCGATGCGGTCGCCAGCGAGCACCCATTGCAGGTGGTCGGCGCGATCAACGCCAACCACGCGCTGCTGGCCAAGCGCGCCGGTTTCAAGGCGATCTACCTGTCCGGTGGCGGGGTGGCCGCAGGCTCGCTCGGCGTGCCGGACCTGGGCATCACCGGCCTGGATGATGTGCTGACCGACGTGCGGCGCATTACCGACGTCTGCGACTTGCCGCTGCTGGTGGACGTCGACACCGGTTTCGGCGCCTCGGCGTTCAACGTGGCGCGCACCGTGAAGTCGATGATCAAGTTCGGCGCGGCGGCGATTCACATCGAAGACCAGGTTGGCGCCAAGCGCTGCGGCCACCGTCCGAACAAGGAAATCGTCACCCAGCAGGAAATGGTCGACCGCATCAAGGCAGCGGTCGATGCCCGTACCGATGACAGCTTCGTGATCATGGCGCGCACCGATGCGCTGGCGGTGGAAGGTCTGGAGTCGGCACTGGATCGCGCCGCCGCGTGCATCGAGGCCGGCGCCGACATGATCTTCCCGGAAGCCATCACCGAACTGGAGATGTACAAGCTGTTCGCCAACCGGGTGAAGGCGCCGATCCTCGCCAACATCACCGAGTTTGGCTCGACGCCGCTGTACACCACCGAGCAACTGGCTGGCGCCGATGTGTCGCTGGTGCTGTACCCGCTGTCGGCGTTCCGCGCGATGAACAAGGCAGCGGAAAATGTCTACACCGCGATCCGCCGCGACGGCACCCAGCAGAATGTCATCGACACCATGCAGACGCGCATGGAGCTTTACGATCGTATCGACTATCACACCTTCGAGCAGAAGCTCGATGCGTTGTTTGCACAAAAGAAAGGCTGAACAAGATCCCCTGTGGGAGCGAGCCTGCTCGCGAAAGCGGTGAGTCAGGCAATAACAAAGTGACTGACACGACGCTTTCGCGAGCAGGCTCGCTCCCACACGTTTCCCCTACAAATTCAAGAAGATTGGAGACAGCAATGGCCGAAGCAAAAGTACTCAGTGGCGCCGGGCTCCGGGGCCAGGTTGCCGGGCAAACCGCATTGTCCACCGTGGGCCAGGCCGGTGCCGGGCTGACCTATCGCGGCTACGACGTGCGTGAACTGGCAGCCGACGCGCAGTTCGAAGAAGTGGCTTACCTGCTGCTGTACGGCGAACTGCCGACCCGTGCACAACTCGATGCCTACCAGCAAAAGCTGAGCAAGCTGCGCGACCTGCCGCAAGCACTGAAAGAAGTGCTGGAGCGCATCCCCGCCGACGCCCACCCGATGGACGTGATGCGCACCGGTTGCTCGTTCCTCGGCAACCTCGAGCCGGAGAAAGACTTCTCCGAACAGCGCGACAAGACTGACCGTCTGCTCGCCGCATTCCCGGCGATAATGTGCTACTGGTATCGCTTCAGTCACGACGGCAAACGCATCAACTGCGTTAGCGACGAGCCGACTATCGGCGGCCACTTCCTGCACTTGTTGCACGACAAGAAGCCGAGCGAACTGCACGTCAAAGTGATGAACGTGTCGCTGATCCTTTACGCCGAGCACGAATTCAACGCCTCGACGTTTACCGCTCGCGTTTGCGCATCGACCCTGTCCGACCTGTATTCCTGCGTCACGGCGGCTATCGGTTCGCTGCGTGGCCCGCTGCATGGCGGCGCCAACGAGGCGGCAATGGAAATGATCGAGCGCTTCTCGTCGCCGGAAGAGGCGATCAAAGGCACCCTCGGCATGCTCGAGCGCAAGGACAAGATCATGGGCTTCGGCCACGCGATCTATAAGGACAGCGATCCGCGTAACGAGGTGATCAAGGGCTGGTCGAAAAAACTCGCCGACGAAGTCGGTGACAAGGTGCTGTTCCCGGTCTCCGAAGCCATCGACAAGACCATGTGGGAGCAGAAAAAACTGTTCCCCAACGCCGACTTCTACCATGCCTCGGCGTACCACTTCATGGGCATCCCGACCAAGCTGTTCACGCCGATCTTCGTTTGCTCGCGCCTGACCGGCTGGGCCGCGCACGTGTTCGAACAGCGCGCCAACAACCGCATCATCCGTCCAAGCGCCGAGTACATCGGCGTCGATCAGCGCAAGTTCGTGCCAATCGAACGTCGCTGAATGGTGGGCTGACCCGGAACCAGAGAACACCGCTAGACCCTGTGGGAGCGAGCCTGCTCGCGAAGACGGACTGACATTCACCATGGATGTCGACTGATCTACCGCTTTCGCGAGCAGGCTCGCTCCCACAGTGGATGGTGTGTAACTCAGGTTTGTGTCAGCCACCCTTTGAAACTACCGTGACCCGAGTCCTGACCCGATGAACACAGAATTCCGCAAAAACCTGCCCGGCAGTTCCCTGGATTATTTCGACGTCCGTGCGGCGGTCGAGGCGATTCAGCCCGGCAGCTACGACACCCTGCCGTACACCTCCCGCGTGCTGGCGGAAAACCTCGTGCGTCGCTGCGACCCGGCCACGCTCACCGATTCCCTGAAACAACTGATCGAACGCAAACGCGACCTCGACTTCCCGTGGTTCCCGGCGCGTGTGGTGTGCCACGATATTCTCGGCCAGACCGCACTGGTCGACCTCGCCGGCCTGCGTGACGCGATCGCCCTGCAGGGTGGTGACCCGGCGCAGGTCAACCCGGTGGTGCCGACGCAACTGATCGTTGACCACTCGCTGGCGGTAGAAGCGGGCGGTTTCGACAAGCAGGCGTTCGAGAAGAACCGCGCCATCGAAGACCGGCGCAACGAAGACCGTTTCCACTTCATCAACTGGACCAAAAAGGCCTTCAAGAACGTCGACGTGATCCCGCCGGGCAACGGCATCATGCACCAGATCAACCTGGAGAAAATGTCCCCGGTGATTCAGGTGCGCGATGGCGTGGCGTTCCCCGACACCTGCGTCGGCACCGACAGCCACACCCCGCACGTCGATGCGCTGGGCGTGATCGCCATCGGCGTCGGTGGCCTCGAAGCCGAGAGCGTGATGCTCGGCCGCGCCTCGTGGATGCGCCTGCCGGAGAGCGTCGGCGTCGAACTGACCGGCAAGCTGCAACCCGGCATCACCGCCACCGACATGGTGCTGGCGCTGACCGAATACCTGCGCAAACAGAAAGTCGTCGGCGCGTGGCTGGAGTTCTTCGGCGAAGGTGCCTCGGCGCTGACCCTCGGCGACCGCGCGACCATCTCCAACATGGCCCCGGAATACGGTGCCACCGCAGCGATGTTCTACATCGACCAGCAGACCATCGACTACCTGAAACTCACCGGTCGCGAAGACCAGCAAGTGCAACTGGTCGAGCAGTACGCCAAACTCAACGGCCTGTGGGCCGACAGCCTGAAAGGCGCGCAATACGAGCGTGGCCTGACCTTCGATCTGTCGTCGGTGGTGCGCAACATGGCCGGCCCGAGCAATCCGCACGCCCGTGTGGCGGTAGCGGATCTGGCGGCCAAAGGCATCTCCGGGCAGTGGGATGACGTGCCGGGGCAGATGCCTGATGGCGCGGTGATCATCGCCGCCATCACCAGTTGCACCAACACCAGCAACCCGCGCAACGTGATCGCCGCCGGTCTGCTGGCGCGCAACGCCAACAAGCTAGGCCTGACCCGCAAGCCGTGGGTCAAATCCTCGCTGGCACCGGGGTCGAAAACCGTGGCGCTGTACCTCGACGAGGCAGGGCTGACCACCGAGCTGGAGCAACTCGGTTTCGGCGTCGTCGCGTTTGCCTGCACCACTTGCAACGGCATGTCCGGCGCACTCGATCCGGTGATTCAACAAGAGATCATTGACCGCGATCTGTATGCGACGGCCGTGCTCTCCGGCAACCGCAACTTCGACGGCCGCATTCACCCGTACGCCAAACAGGCGTTCCTCGCGTCGCCGCCGCTGGTGGTCGCGTACGCCATCGCCGGAACCATCCGTTTCGACATCGAGAAAGATGTGCTGGGCGTGGTCGACGGCAAGGAAATCCGCCTGAAAGACATCTGGCCGAGCGACGAAGAAATCGACGCCGTGGTGAAGTCGTCGGTGAAGCCGGAGCAGTTCCGGCAGGTCTACATTCCGATGTTCGCCGTCCACGAAGACACCGGCCCGAAAGTCACGCCGCTGTACGACTGGCGCGAGATGAGCACCTACATTCGGCGTCCGCCGTACTGGGAAGGCGCGCTGGCCGGCGCGCGGCCGCTGAAGGGCATGCGCCCGCTGGCGGTGCTGCCGGACAACATCACCACCGATCACCTGTCGCCCTCCAACGCGATCATGCTCGACAGCGCCGCCGGCGAATACCTGGCGAAAATGGGCCTGCCGGAAGAGGACTTCAACTCGTACGCCACGCACCGTGGCGACCACTTGACCGCGCAGCGCGCGACCTTCGCCAACCCGAAACTGTTCAACGAAATGGTTCAGGAAAACGGCAAGGTCAAACAGGGTTCGCTGGCGCGGGTCGAGCCGGAAGGTAAAGTGATGCGCATTTGGGAAGCCATCGAAACCTATATGGAGCGCAAGCAGCCACTGATCATCATTGCCGGTGCCGACTACGGTCAGGGTTCGTCACGCGACTGGGCGGCCAAGGGCGTGCGTCTGGCGGGTGTCGAAGCGATCGTCGCCGAAGGTTTCGAGCGCATCCACCGCACCAACCTGGTGGGCATGGGCGTTTTGCCGCTGGAGTTCAAACCGGGCACCGACCGCCACACCTTGGCCATCGACGGCAGCGAAACCTACGACGTGATCGGCGCCCGCACCCCGCGCGCCGACCTGACGCTGGTGATCCATCGCAAGTTCGGCGAGCGTGTTGAGGTGCCGGTGACCTGCCGTCTGGATACCGCTGAAGAAGTGTCGATCTACGAGGCCGGCGGCGTGTTGCAGCGCTTCGCCCAGGACTTCCTCGAAGAGTCGGCGGTTGCCGTTTAAATCACGTAGTGCGAGCGCGGGTCGGTTGACCCGCGTTTGCGGATAAGGAGCACCATGGCTCACGCAGCTCATTTCGCACCGCAGATCAAAATCCCCGCCACCTACATGCGCGGCGGCACCAGCAAAGGCGTGTTCTTCAGCCTCAAGGATCTGCCCGAAGCCGCGCAGGTTCCCGGCCCCGCCCGCGATGCCTTGCTGCTGCGGGTGATCGGCAGCCCCGACCCGTACGACAAGCAGATCGACGGCATGGGCGGCGCCACGTCGAGCACCAGCAAAACCGTGATCCTGTCGAAAAGCATCAAGGCTGATCACGACGTCGATTACCTGTTCGGTCAGGTCTCCATCGACAAACCGTTCGTGGACTGGAGCGGCAACTGCGGCAACCTCTCGGCGGCGGTCGGTTCGTTCGCCATCAGCAACGGTCTGGTCGACGCCAGCCGCATTCCGCACAACGGTGTGGCGGTGGTGCGCGTGTGGCAGGCCAACATCGGCAAGACCATCATCGCCCACGTGCCGATCAGCAACGGCGAAGTGCAGGAAACCGGTGATTTCGAACTCGACGGCGTGACCTTTCCGGCCGCCGAAGTGCAGGTCGAATTCATGGACCCGGCGGCGGAAGAAGAGGGCGGCGGCGGTTCGATGTTCCCCACCGGCAACCTGATCGATCAGCTTGAGGTGCCGGGTGTCGGCACGTTCCAGGCGACCATGATCAACGCCGGGATCCCGACGATTTTCGTCAACGCCGCAGACATCGGCTACACCGGCACCGAGCTGCAAAGCGCGATCAACAGCGACCCGAAAGCCTTGCAGATGTTCGAAACCATCCGCGCCTACGGTGCGTTGCGCATGGGGCTGATTTCGAATCTGGACGAAGCGGCCAAGCGACAGCACACGCCGAAAGTCGCGTTTGTCGCCAAGCCTGCGGATTACATCGCGTCCAGCGGCAAGGCGATTGCCGCCGCTGATATCGATCTGCTGGTGCGTGCGTTGTCGATGGGCAAGTTGCACCACGCGATGATGGGTACTGCCGCCGTGGCCATCGGCACCGCTGCAGCGATCACCGGCACCCTGGTGAACCTCGCCGCCGGTGGCGTTGAACGCACGGCAGTGCGCTTCGGCCATCCGTCCGGGACCTTGCGTGTCGGAGCCGAGGCCAGTCTGGAAAACGGTGAGTGGGTGGTGAAAAAAGCCATCATGAGCCGCAGTGCCCGCGTCCTCATGGAAGGCTACGTACGCATCCCAGGCGACTCCTTCTGACACTACACCGAACAAAAACTGTGGGAGCGGGCTTGCTCGCGAAGGCGGCGCACCAGGCAAAAATGATGTCGACTGACACCACGCCTTCGCGAGCAAGCCCGCTCCCACAGGGAATTGCATTTCAAATATAAGAAATCAGCCTGAACCGAGGTCCCATCAACGAACCACTGCCAGAGTGAATCGAACATGAGCGCCAACGTCGACCAGAACAATCGCCCCGACTACGACCGTGTCCTGCAGGACATCGCCGATTACGTCCTCACCTACAAAATCGAATCTGCCGAAGCACTCAACACCGCCCGCAACTGCCTGATGGATACCCTCGGCTGTGGCCTGCTGGCGTTGCGTTTTCCCGAATGCACCAAGCACCTTGGCCCCATCGTCGAGGGCACCGTCGTGCCGTTCGGGGCGCGGGTGCCGGGCACTTCCTATCGCCTCGACCCGGTGAAAGCCGCGTGGGACATCGGCTGCATCGTGCGCTGGCTCGATTACAACGACACCTGGCTCGCGGCCGAATGGGGGCATCCGTCGGACAACCTCGGCGGAATTCTCGCGGTGGCCGATCACCTGTCGCAAAAACGCGTTGCCAATGGTGAGAAGCCGCTGACGATTCGCGATGTACTTGAAGCGATGATCATGGCCCACGAGATCCAAGGCGTGATCGCTCTGGAAAACTCGTTCAACCGCGTCGGCCTAGACCACGTGCTGCTGGTGAAAGTCGCTTCGACCGCCGTCACCGCCAAACTGATGGGCGCCAATCGCGAGCAACTGCTGTCGGCGTTGTCCCATGCGTTTGCCGACGGTCAGGCGCTGCGCACCTATCGCCATGCGCCGAACGCCGGATCGCGTAAATCCTGGGCGGCGGGTGATGCGACCAGCCGCGGCGTGCGTTTGGCCGACATTGCCCTGCGTGGCGAGATGGGCATTCCCGGGGTGTTGACGGCCAAACAGTGGGGCTTTTACGACGTGTCGTTCAGCCACACCAACAACGATCTGGCGCTCAAGCCCGAAGGCAAACGCGCCTTCAGTTTCGCGCGGCCCTACGGCAGTTACGTGATGGAAAACGTGCTGTTCAAGATCAGCTTCCCCGCCGAGTTCCACGCGCAGACGGCCTGCGAAGCGGCGGTGACCTTGCATCCGCTGGTGCGCAACCGCTTGCATGAAATCGACCGCATCGTCATCACCACCCACGAGTCGGCGATTCGCATCATTTCCAAAGTCGGACCGCTTGCCAATGCGGCGGACCGCGACCACTGCATTCAGTACATGACCGCCGTGCCGCTGGCATTCGGCAATCTGCTGGCCGAACAGTACGAGGACGACTTCCACGCTGCGCACCCGATCATCGATGTGCTGCGCGAGAAAATGGTCATCGTCGAAGACCCGCGTTTCACCCGTGAGTATCTGGAGGCCGACAAGCGCTCGATTGCCAACGCGGTGCAGGTGTTTTTCAAGGACGGTTCCAGCACCGAGAACGTGGAAGTCGAATACCCGATCGGCCACCGTCGCCGCCGCGCCGATGGCATTCCGTTGCTGGAGGACAAGTTCAGGGCGAATCTGCTGACACGATTCACCGGGCAGCGCAGTAACGAGATCTTCGCGTTGTGCAAGGATCAGGCGAAGCTTGAAGCGACCCCCGTGAATCGTTTCATCGACCTGTTTGTGATCTGACAACGCGAGAATTGAAGACCCATTGCGGGCGTGAGCCTGCTCACGCTAGCGGTGTGTCAGGCAACATCAATGCTGGATGTGCCGCCGCCTTCGCGGGCAAGCCCGCTCCCACAAGGTTTTGTGCCTGGCACAACATGCACCAACACTCTGAAACCCTGTGGGAGCGAGCTTGCTCGCGAAGGCGCCAAAGCAGACGCCGCCAATCTATTTGAAACGCCGCTCCACACCTTTCTCCACCAGAATCTTCGCCGAAATCTCTTCCACCGAAAAATGCGTGGAGTTGATGTGCGGGATGTTCTCGCGGCGGAACAGGTTTTCCACTTCGCGCACTTCGAATTCGCACTGGGCGTAGCTCGAATAGCGGCTGTTGGGCTTGCGCTCGTTGCGGATCGCGGTGAGGCGGTCGGGGTCGATGGTCAGGCCGAACAGCTTGTGCTGATGGGCGCGCAGGGCGGTCGGCAGGGTCAGACGCTCCATGTCGTCTTCGGTCAGCGGGTAGTTGGCCGCACGGATGCCGAACTGCATCGCCATGTACAGACACGTCGGCGTCTTACCACAACGCGACACGCCCACTAGTATCAGATCGGCCTTGTCGTAATAGTGGGTGCGCGCGCCGTCATCGTTGTCGAGGGCGAAGTTCACCGCCTCGATGCGCTCCATGTAATTGGAGTTATGCCCGATCGAGTGCGATTTGCCGACGGTGTAGGAAGAATGCTCGGTCAGTTCCTGTTCGAGCGGGGCGAGGAAGGTCGAGAAAATGTCGATCATGAAACCATTGGACGTTGCGAGAATCTCACGGATGTCCTGATTGACGATGGTGTCGAAGATGATCGGACGGAAGCCGTCGGTTTCGGCGGCTTTGTTGATTTGTTGTACCATGGCCCGCGCTTTGTCCGCGTTGTCGATATACGGCCGCGTGAGCTTGGTGAAGGTAATGTTTTCGAACTGCGCCAGAAGGCTTTGACCCAGGGTTTCGGCGGTAATGCCGGTGCCATCGGAGATAAAGAAAGCAGATCGTTTCATTTGCACCTTGGGCCTTAAGCTAAAGAGTATTTCTGGATATGATAGGCGCGATTTGCCGGCCGCCATTGGCCCGCATTCTCACTTATTTTCCAGGTCCAGGCCATACAGCCGGCCAACGCTCCCCCGAGCCGCCGGTTTCTGAGCTTTTCCAACACAGTTAGTGGAGAGATCACCTTGGTAGAGTACGTAGTTTCCCTCGATAAGCTCGGCAAACACGATGTTGAGCATGTGGGGGGCAAGAACGCATCCCTGGGCGAGATGATCAGCAACCTGGCGGGTGCCGGTGTGTCGGTCCCCGGCGGCTTTGCCACCACCGCGCAGGCCTATCGCGACTTTCTCGAGCTGAGCGGCCTCAACGATCAGATCCACAAGGCTCTCGACGCCCTGGACGTCGATGACGTCAATGCACTGGCCAAGACCGGTGCGCAGATCCGTCAATGGATCATGGACGCCGAATTCCCTGAAAAACTCAATACCGAGATCCGCACCGCGTTCGCCGCGCTGTCGGCCGGCAACCCTGACGTGGCCGTGGCCGTGCGTTCTTCCGCCACCGCCGAAGACTTGCCGGATGCTTCGTTCGCCGGTCAGCAGGAAACCTTCCTGAACATCCGTGGCGTGGAAAACGTTATCCGCGCCGCCAAAGAGGTGTTCGCTTCGCTGTTCAACGACCGGGCGATTTCCTACCGCGTGCACCAGGGCTTCGACCACAAACTGGTCGCCCTGTCGGCTGGCGTGCAGCGCATGGTGCGTTCGGAAACCGGTACCGCCGGCGTGATGTTCACCCTCGATACCGAATCCGGTTTCCGTGACGTGGTGTTCATCACCGGCGCCTACGGTCTGGGCGAAACCGTTGTTCAAGGCGCGGTGAACCCGGATGAGTTCTATGTGCACAAAGGCACCCTGGAAGCCGGTCGCCCGGCGATCCTGCGCCGCAACCTCGGCAGCAAAGCCATCAAGATGATCTACGGCGACGAGGCCAAGGCCGGTCGTTCGGTGAAGACCGTCGATGTCGACAAGGCCGAACGCGCGCGTTTCTGCCTGACCGACGCCGAAGTCAGCGAGCTGGCCAAGCAGGCGATGATCATCGAGAAGCACTACGGCTGCCCGATGGACATCGAGTGGGCCAAAGACGGTGACGACGGCAAGCTGTACATCGTGCAGGCCCGTCCGGAAACCGTGAAAAGCCGCACCCAGGCCAACGTCATGGAACGTTACCTGTTGAAAGAAACCGGCACCGTGCTGGTGGAAGGTCGTGCCATCGGCCAGCGCATCGGCGCCGGCAAAGTGCGGATCATCAAGGACGTCTCGGAAATGGACAAAGTCCAGGCCGGCGACGTGCTGGTCTCCGACATGACCGACCCGGACTGGGAACCGGTGATGAAACGCGCCAGCGCCATCGTCACCAACCGTGGCGGCCGTACCTGCCACGCGGCGATCATCGCCCGTGAACTGGGGATTCCAGCGGTCGTGGGCTGCGGCAACGCCACCCAACTGTTGAAAGATGGTCAGGGTGTGACCGTGTCCTGCGCCGAAGGCGACACCGGTTACATCTTCGAAGGCGAGCTGGGCTTCGACGTCAAGAAGAACTCCGTCGACGCCATGCCGGAGTTGCCGTTCAAGATCATGATGAACGTCGGCAACCCGGACCGCGCCTTCGATTTCGCGCAGCTGCCGAACGCCGGTGTCGGCCTGGCCCGTCTGGAATTCATCATCAACCGCATGATCGGCGTACACCCGAAAGCGCTGTTGAACTACGACGGCCTGCCGCAGGAAATCAAGGACAGCGTCGACAAGCGCATCGCCGGCTACAACGATCCGGTCGGTTTCTACGTCGAAAAACTGGTGGAAGGCATCAGCACCCTCGCGGCAGCGTTCTGGCCGAAGAAGGTCATCGTGCGTCTGTCGGACTTCAAGTCCAACGAATACGCGAACCTGATCGGCGGCAAGTTGTACGAGCCGGAAGAAGAAAACCCGATGCTCGGCTTCCGTGGCGCTTCACGTTACATCAGCGAATCGTTCCGTGACTGCTTCGAACTCGAATGCCGCGCGTTGAAACGCGTGCGCAACGAGATGGGCCTGACCAACGTCGAAATCATGGTGCCGTTCGTCCGTACCCTCGGCGAAGCCAGTCAGGTAGTCGATCTGCTCGCCGAAAACGGCCTGGCCCGTGGCGACAACGGCCTGCGCGTGATCATGATGTGCGAACTGCCATCCAACGCGATCCTGGCTGAAGAATTCCTCGAATTCTTCGACGGTTTCTCGATCGGTTCCAACGACCTGACTCAGCTGACCCTGGGCCTGGACCGTGACTCCGGGATCATCGCGCACCTGTTCGACGAGCGTAATCCGGCGGTCAAGAAGCTGTTGGCCAACGCGATTGCCGCGTGCAACAAGGCCGGCAAATACATCGGCATCTGCGGTCAGGGCCCTTCGGACCACCCGGATCTGGCCAAATGGCTGATGGAGCAGGGCATCGAAAGCGTGTCGCTGAACCCGGACTCCGTGCTGGAAACCTGGTTCTTCCTCGCCGAAGGCCAGGCCCAGGCTTGATCCATATGTGAACGGCCATCCTCCCCTGTGGGAGCGGGCTTGCTCGCGAAGACGGAATAAGATCCGCCACAAATGTTGGCTGATACACCGCTTTCGCGAGCAAGCCCGCTCCCACAAAGGTTGGGGGCTTTGAGATTGAAGTAGGGCGGGCTCCTGTAGATGCCGCCCTTTTTTGTGCAAGAGCATTATGCAAAGCAGCAGCAACCTGTTTCCTGTCGCCCTGATCAGCGCCGAACGACGCGGTGATCTGAGCGAAGACGTGTATCGACTCAAACCCGGCAACAGTCCCGACTGGTCCGTGGAAATCGCCGTGACCCGTTTGGGCATGGCCGACGATACGACACCGTGCGGCGTGCCGGTGATTTTGTTGCACGGCAGTTTTTCCAATCGGCGCTTCTGGTTTTCCCCCAAGGGCCTCGGGTTGGGTGCGTACCTGACGCGCCTGGGCTTCGACGTGTGGGTCCCGGAGATGCGCGGTCACGGCCTGTCGCAGCGCAACGAGGACTACCGGCGCAACCGCGTGGCCGACTACGCCCGTTACGATCTGCCGGCGATTGCCGCGTTCGTCCGCGAGCAGAGCGGGCAGGTTCCGCACTGGATCGGCCATTCGCTGGGCGGCATCACGCTGGCGGCGGCGCTGGGTGGCGAATACCTCGGCGAGCCGGCCGTGGCCTCGGCGGCGTTTTTCGGCACGCAGGTCAGCCGCACGTACTGGCCGCTGAAGATTCCACCGGTGGAGTGGAGCGGGCGCTTCATTCTCAAGCGTTTCGCACAGTTGTCCGGCTCACGCCTCAAGCGCGGCCCGGAAGACGAGCCGATCGGGCTGGCGCTGGAAAGCATGCGCTGGTACGGCTTGTTCGGGCGTTTTGGCGACAAGGACAAGGACTGGTGGGTCGGCCTGGCCGAGGTTCAGGTGCCGGTGCTGGCAGTGACCGCGGCGGGCGATCATCAGGATCCGGCATGGGCCTGTCGCAAACTGTTCGAGCAGATCGGCTCCGAGCACAAACAGTTCGTCAATCTGGGGCGCGAGCAGGGTTTCAGCGACAACTTCGGGCATGTCGAGATGCTGGTGAGCAAGGCGGCGCAGGCCGAGGTCTGGCCGCTGGTGGCGCGCTGGCTTAATGATCAGCAGACGCCGTTGCTCGGCGACAAGCCGGATCTTGCCGCTGCGGTCTGAGTCCGGGGCTCTGAAAAGGGCATTTCGTTCAGGTCGGCTTGCGGCTAAGATATGACGCATTGTGCGGTTCTGGTCATATTTGGTGGGTGTTTAGCTATTACGTTTCAGCGTTTGTTCAGGTTCATTCAGCGAGCATTGCATGAACTAAGGTAAACAGCGACCGCCGGGACTCGTTTCAAAAGAGTGCGACATCCTTGATCGTCTTCCTTTTTACAGGAGTTTTTCGATGAACCATTACCTCACGCCTGACCTGTGCGACGCCTATCCGGAGCTGGTGCAGGTGCTGGAACCGATGTTCAGCAATTTCGGCGGCCGTGATTCCTTCGGCGGCGAAATCGTGACCATCAAATGTTTCGAAGACAACTCGCTGGTCAAAGAGCAAGCCGAACTCAAGGGTAACGGCAAGGTGCTGGTGGTCGATGGCGGCGGTTCGCTGCGTCGCGCGCTGCTGGGCGACATGATCGCCGAGAAAGCCGCGAAAAACGGCTGGGAAGGGATGGTCATCTACGGTTGTATCCGTGACGTCGACGTTATTGCCCAGACCGATCTCGGCGTTCAGGCGTTGGCCAGCCATCCGATGAAAACCGAAAAGCGCGGTATCGGCGATCTCAACGTACCGGTGACTTTCGCCGGCGTGACGTTCCATCCGGGCCAATACATCTATGCGGACAACAACGGCGTGATCGTTTCGCCAAGTCCGCTGCAGATGCCTGAATAAGTTTTTCGACAAAGGGATGCGGATGTTCGAGGAAGAAAACGCGCAGTGGGGGCTGGTGCATGCCCTGGTGCTGGACGGTAAAGGCGGTGCGCGTTCGATTGCCCGGACTGAGCTCGACGATCTGCAACTGCAGGCCCATGAGAGCCTGTGGTTGCATTGGGATCGCAGCCATCCGCAAACCCAGACCTGGCTGCGCAAATCCAGCGGCCTGAATGAATTTGCCTGCGACCTGCTGCTGGAAGAGAACACCCGGCCACGCCTGTTGCCGTTGCCGGATGCTGAACTTCTGCTGTTTCTGCGCGGGGTCAACCTCAACCCCGGCGCCGAGCCGGAAGACATGGTCTCGGTGCGGATTTTCGCGTCGGCGCAACGGGTCATCTCGCTGCGTTTGCGTCCGCTGCGTGCCACCGATGAGCTGCTGGCGCTGCTAAGCGAAGGCAAAGGCCCGAAAACCTCATCTGAACTGATCCTGTATCTGGCGCAATTCCTCACCAACAAGGTACAGGATCTGGTCACCTGCCTGTCGGAACTGGTCGATGAAGAGGAAGAAAAACTGGATGCCGACGAACGGTATACCCCCGAGCATGGCTCGATTTTGCACATCCGCCGCCGGGCGGCCGGACTGAAGCGTTTTCTGGCACCGCAGCGGGATATTTTCGGACAACTGACCCGGATAAAACTGCCGTGGTTTGTCGACGATGACGCTGACTACTGGAACGAATTAAACAACAGCCTGACGCGCTATCTCGAAGAGCTGGAATTGACCCGAGAGCGCATGGGGCTTGTGCTGGAGGCCGAAGACCGGCGTTTGAACGTGCGCATGAATCGCACGATGTACCGCTTCGGCATCATCACCTGCATCTTTTTGCCGATGAGTTTTCTCACCGGCCTGCTGGGCATCAATGTGGGCGGCATTCCGTTCTCGAGCAGCCCCTATGGTTTCCTGATTGCCTGTCTGACGGTGCTGGCCATGGCCTTCGGCCAATGGTGGTTATTCCGCCGTTTGCGCTGGGTGTGAATATGCAACATGTGACCCGACCAAATTTGCCCGCGTCTTTCACAGACATCACGAGAGGTGCGTATGCACGATCCGTTTGAACAGTCTTTGCGCGACATGCTCAACGCCTCGCCGTCCAGCCGTGACGACGACGCATGCCTGGGTCGCGTACTCAAAACCGCCAACCGCCAGGTGGGCGCCGGTGATCTGTTCAGCCTGCTGGGCCGCTGGCTGCCCGCGCTGATGATCGCCCTGAATAACGGATCGGCCCACGTCTCGCCGGTTTCCCGTCTTCGTAAAACTACTGCACGCACTGCTGATAAGGCTGATTGAATATGGAACTTGATCTCTGGACTCAGAGCCTCGTCACTGCAATGACTGCGTTGTGGACCAAAGTCGCCAACTTCATCCCGAACCTGTTCGGCGCACTGGTGGTGCTGCTGTTGGGCTTCGTGGTGGCCAAGCTGCTTGATACCTTGCTGTCCAAATTGCTCGCCAAACTGGGCCTTGATCGCCTGATGGGCGGCACCGGTCTGACCAAGTTGATGTCGCGGGCCGGCCTGCAAGTGCCGATCTCAACCTTGATCGGGAAGATTGTTTACTGGTTCGTTCTGCTGATTTTCCTGGTTTCTGCAGCAGAGTCCCTTGGACTTGAGCGAGTTTCAGCTACGCTGGACATGCTGGCGTTGTATTTGCCGAAAGTTTTCGGCGCCGCGCTGGTGTTGCTGGTCGGTGTTTTGCTCGCGCAATTGGCCAACGGCCTGGTGCGCGGAGCGGCAGAAGGCGTAGGGCTGGACTACGCTTCGGGTTTGGGCCGAATCGCCCAGGGGCTGGTGATCATCATCAGTATCTCGGTCGCAATCAGCCAGCTTGAGGTCAAGACTGACCTGCTGAACCATGTAATTGTCATCGTATTGATTACCGTTGGTCTGGCTGTTGCGCTGGCCATGGGTTTGGGAAGCCGGGAAATTGCCGGTCAGATTCTTGCGGGAATCTATGTGCGTGAGTTGTATCAGGTTGGGCAACAAGTGCGTGTTGGCGAGGTCGAAGGCCAGATCGAAGAGATCGGCACGGTTAAAACCACATTGCTGACCGATGAGGGTGAGCTAGTCTCACTCTCCAATCGGATCCTGCTGGAACAGCATGTGAGTAGCCGCTAACCCGGCAAACCCTGCTAATGTATGCCGCCGCAAAATGCCCTGAGAGGGGTGCGGCGGACATTGACCTGACTGTCGGCACGACTTGTTTTGAATAAAGCCCAAACGCTATCCACGCGCTATGACCCCCGTGAGCTCTCTGATGAGGAGTTGGTCGCGCGCTCGCATACCGAGCTGTTTCACGTGACGCGCGCCTATGAAGAGCTGATGCGGCGTTACCAGCGAACATTATTTAACGTTTGTGCGAGATATCTTGGGAACGATCGCGACGCAGACGATGTCTGTCAGGAAGTGATGCTTAAGGTGTTGTACGGCCTGAAGAACTTCGAGGGGAAATCGAAGTTCAAAACCTGGCTCTACAGCATCACGTATAACGAATGCATCACGCAGTATCGGAAGGAACGGCGAAAGCGTCGCTTGATGGACGCCTTGAGTCTGGACCCGCTGGAAGAAGCGTCGGAAGAAAAGGCGCCGAAACCCGAGGAGAAGGGCGGACTCGATCGCTGGCTGGTGTATGTGAACCCGATTGACCGTGAAATTCTGGTGCTACGATTTGTCGCAGAGCTGGAGTTTCAGGAGATCGCAGACATCATGCACATGGGTTTGAGTGCGACAAAAATGCGGTACAAACGTGCTCTAGACAAATTGCGTGAGAAATTTGCAGGCATTGCTGAAACTTAGTTCAGCGCAAATATCTCTTACGTGTAGGCAAGTTCTGATAGACTTGCCGCCGAGTTGTCCCCCGGTTTGCGGGACTGCTTCACAATCACCAGATGGGGATTTAACGGATGAAACTGAAAAACACCTTGGGCTTGGCCATTGGTTCTCTTATTGCCGCTACTTCGTTCGGCGCACTGGCACAAGGCCAAGGCGCAGTTGAAGGCGAGATCAACTACAAGAAGCAGTACAACGACAGCATTGATCATGTCGAAGACGGCTTCAACCCAGGCGCCAAAATCGGTTACTTCCTGACCGACGACGTCTCGATCAACTTCGGCTGGGATCGTAACAACCACACCCGTTCGAACGACGGTACCGGTAGCCAGAAACTGCGCGGTGACAACTTCGGTCTGACCGCTCAGTACCACTTCAACAACGCTGGCGACGCTCTGCGTCCTTACGTTGAAGGTGGTGTCAAGCACGGCAACCTGACCAACGTAGCTGCTGACGGCCACACCGGTCGCGACCAGTCGACTTTCCTGACTGCTGGCGCTGGCGTTAAGTACTACTTCGCTGAAAACTTCTTCGCCCGTGCTGGCGTAGAAGCTGACTACAAACTGGACAACGGCCGTTGGGACTACGCTCCATCGGTTGGTCTGGGTGTGAACTTCGGTGGCGGCGGCAAGCCAGCTGCTGCTCCAGTTCCAGCTCCGGCTGAAGTCTGCTCCGACAGCGACAACGATGGCGTTTGCGACAACGTTGACAAGTGCCCGGACACCCCAGCCAACGTAACTGTTGACGCTGATGGCTGCCCAGCAGTTGCTGAAGTTGTTCGTGTAGAGCTGGACGTGAAGTTCGACTTCGACAAGTCGGTCGTCAAGCCAAACAGCTACGCTGACATCAAGAACCTGGCTGACTTCATGAAGCAGTACCCAGCCACTCACACCACTGTTGAAGGTCACACTGACTCCGTCGGTCCTGACGCTTACAACCAGAAACTGTCCGAGCGTCGTGCAAACGCCGTTAAGCAGGTTCTGACCCAGCAGTACGGTGTTGAGTCGTCCCGCGTTCAGTCGATCGGCTACGGCGAATCCCGCCCAGTTGCTGACAACAAAACTGAAGCTGGCCGTGCTGTTAACCGTCGCGTAGAAGCGCAGGTTGAAGCTCAAGCTAAGTAATTAGCTGCCGCTACGAGAAAAGCCCGGCTCAGGCCGGGCTTTTCTTTGCCTGCGATTTGGCTTTACAGGGCGTACACAGTTCCCATGGGGGAGCTGCCGGAGACTGCGATCCTTTGCTCTGCAATGGCAGCCACTGCGCCGATGACGAGTATGGCCGGGCTCTTGAGCTCAAACCGGCAGGCGTCGTCACTCATGCTCATCAGATCAGTGCGGCACTCACGCTGTTCTGGCAGAGAGGCATTCTCGATCATCGCCACCGGCGTATCTGCCGCCATCCCGCCGGCCAATAGCTGATCGCGAATCTCGCCAAGCTTGGCCACCCCCATGTAAATCACCAGTGTCGTCCCACCTCGCGCCAACGCCTGCCAGTTCAATTGACTGCCGTCCTGGGTGTGCGCGGTCACCAGCGTCACCCCGCGCGCCACACCGCGCAACGTCAGCGGAATATCGCATTGCGTCGCGCCGGCGAGTCCGGCGGTAATACCGTTGACCAACTCGACCTCAATCCCACGTTCGCGTAACCACTGCGCCTCTTCGCCGCCACGACCGAAAATGCACGGGTCACCGCCCTTGAGCCGCACCACGCAGTTGCCTTGGCGCGCATAACGCAACATCAGCCGATGGATGAACGCCTGCGGTGTCGAGCGACAGCCGCCGCGTTTGCCCACGGCAATGATTCGCGCGGTGGGGCAATGCTCCAGCACCGCGGCATTGACCAGATCGTCAATCAACACCACCTGCGCTTCACGCAATGCGCGCACCGCTTTGAGCGTCAGCAGTTCGGGATCACCGGGACCTGCACCCACCAGCCAGACTTTTGCATTCATGGTGTTTTCCTTATCAGCTGGATACCGGCTGCAGATCGGCCGCCAGCAATCGTTTGATTTCCGGGACGCACGAACCGCATTGCGTGCCGCATCCCAGTTGTTGTTTGAGGCCTTGCAGATCGAGACCCTGGCGAATCCCGGCACACACCGCGCGGTGGCTGACGTTTTGGCAGTTGCATAGGGTTTTTCCCGGATTGGCCTGCAAACTGGCACTGCCCGGCGGCGCACTCATCGGCGCCAGCAGCCAGCGTCGCAGTTGTTCATCGGCGCGGCCCTCCAGCCATAGCCCCTGCAGCCAATGCCGGGCCAGGGTTTCGCCGGCCAGGCGGATCGCGGTGATTCGGCCGTTTTCGATGCGTACCCGTTTGCCGATGGCTCGACGCGCGTCGTCGTAGGCCAGTACCGGCCCGTCGAGCAGCGCCAGACACTGATCGATATCGCGCAGCAGTTGCGGCTCCGGCGCCGTGGCGTTGGCAGCGCGTATCAGCAGCGCGGGCCGTTCACGTCCGGCAAGGCTGAGGCTGACGTAGGAAAACGCCTCACACAGGGGGCGTAGTGTCTCGAAATGCCGTTGAACATCGCCCTCGATGAGTGCGAAGAGCTGCCATGGCAGATTCACCGGTTCCAGACGCACGCCGCTGTGCTTGAGTTCGGGCTGCTTCGACAGCGAGTCGAAGGCCGCCAGGGTCAGGCTGTTTACTCCGCCCTTGAGAAAGCGCTCGCCCCAGTGCATCGGCAAAAAAGCCTGACCCGGACGCACGCCGTCGTCGCTGCCGACAGCCACAATCACCGCACCGCGTCGACTCTTCAGATTGACCAGATCTCCCGGCTGCAAACGATGACGGCGCATTTCGTCCGGATGCAGGCTCAACAGCGCTTCGCTGACATGCCCGAACAATTGCGCTGCGGTGCCGGTGCGGCTCATGCCGTGCCATTGATCGCGCAGACGCCCGGTGATCAGGGTCAGCGGAAACCGTGCATCGCGTTGTTCTTTGGCCGCACGATAAGGATCGGCAACAAACTGCGCACGACCGTTGGCCGTGGGAAAAATCCCGTCGCCATACAAACGCGCGGTGCCTTGTCGGGCGCCGGTGGGGAAGGGCCACTGCTGCGGTCCCAGTTCATCGATCAATTGATGGCTGATGCCCGACAGGTCCAGATCGCGTCCACGGGTCAGTTGCTTGTATTCGTCGAACAACTGCGCCGGATGCTCGAAAGCAAACAGGCTTGGTTGTTGCGGACGCAGACGTTGCTCCAGCCGTTGTGCGAAATCCACGGTGATCGCCCAGTCCGGCCGCGCTTCACCGGGTGGGAGAATGGCCTGGCGCACGTGGGAAATGCGCCGTTCGGAGTTGGTCACCGAGCCTTCCTTTTCGCCCCAACTGGCAGCGGGTAACAACAGGTCGGCGAAGGCGGCGGTTTCGGTGGTGCGGAAGGCTTCTTGCAACACCACGAACGGGCAGGCCTGCAGCGCCTCGCGAACCGCGTGTTGATCGGGCATGGACTGTGCGGGGTTGGTGCAGGCAATCCACAGTGCCTTGATCTGGCCGCTGCGCATCCGCTCGAACAGCTCGATGGCGCTCAGTCCAATGTTTTCAGGCAGTTGATCGACGCCCCAATAGGCTGCCACTTCGGCGCGGTGTTCGGGGTTGGCTGCCTCCCGGTGACCGGGCAGCAAATTGGACAGGCTGCCGGTTTCCCGCCCGCCCATGGCATTTGGCTGACCGGTCAGCGAGAAAGGTCCTGCGCCTGGCCGGCCGATCTGCCCGGTGGCCAGGTGCAGATTGATCAGCGCGCTGTTTTTCGCGCTGCCAGCGGTGGACTGATTCAGGCCCATGCACCACAGCGACAGGAAACTTGGCGCCGTGCCCACCCATTCCGCGCACTGCTGCAATTGCTCGACACTGATCCCGCACAGTTGCGCGACCATTTGCGGGGTGTAATCGCGCACCCGATTTTTCAGTTCAGGCAAACCGTCGGTGTGCGCCTTGATGAAGTCGCGGTCGATCCAGTCTTCCCACAGCAGCAGATGCAAAATCCCATGGAACAGAGCGACATCGGTGCCGGGCAAAATCGCCAGATGCAGGTCCGCCAACTCACAGGTGTCGGTGCGTCGGGGATCGATGACGATGACCTTCATCTGCGGTCGGCGCGATTTTGCCTCTTCAAGGCGTCGGAAAAGAACCGGGTGGGCGTAGGCCATGTTACTGCCGGCGATCATCACGCAATCGCTGAGCTCCAGATCTTCATAGCTGCACGGCGGCGCATCGGCGCCGAGGCTGCGCTTGTAACCGACCACCGCTGACGACATGCACAGTCGGGAATTGCTGTCGATGTTGTTGGTCCCGACCAGTGCTCGCGCCAATTTGTTGAAGGCGTAGTAGTCCTCGGTCAGCAACTGGCCGGAGATGTAAAACGCCACGCTGTCCGGGCCGTGTTCGGCGATGGTCTCGGCAAAGACCTGGGTCGCGTGATCCAGCGCCGTATCCCAGTCGCAACGGCTGCGTGCCAGGCCTTTGCCCAGACGCAGTTCCGGATACAGCGCCCGGGCGGCCAGGTCGCCGGTCAGGTGCAGGGTCGAGCCTTTGCTGCACAATTTGCCGAAGTTGGCCGGATGCGCCGGATCGCCGCTGACACCGAGAATGCGCTCGCCGTCATGCTCGATCAGCACGCCGCAGCCGACGCCGCAATAACAGCAGGTCGAGGCGGTCGTCTGGCGGTTCATCAGACCGCATCCCGCAGTGCCAGCTGCACGCGGCCGTTTTCGACCCGGGCCGGATGATGGTGCGCGCAGCCGATGTCCGGGGCCTGAGCCTCGCCGGTTTGCAGGTCGATCTGCCAGTTGTGCAGCGGGCACGCCACACGTTTGCCGTAGATCAAACCCTGTGACAACGGCCCGCCCTTGTGCGGGCAGCGATCGTCTAGGGCGAAAACTTCGTCGTCGCTTGTACGAAAAATCGCGATGTCGCCTTTCGGCCCGGCAATGATCCGCGAACCGAGGGCATTGATCTCTTCCAGGGCACAGATATCGAGCCAATTCATGCCGGCACCTCCAGGTTTTTCACGGGGATCACCTCGAATTCTTTCTTGAGTTGCGGCTGCGCCAGACGCTCTTTCCACGGGTCCTGTTCGAACGACAGGGAGAACTGCAGACGCTCGTTCAGGGCCTTGCGCCGCTCCGGATCTTCAAGCACGGCCTGCTTGATGTGCTCCATGCCGACCCGTTGCAGGTAGTGCACGGTGCGTTCGAGGTAAAAGGCTTCTTCGCGATACAGCTGCAGGAACGCGCCGTTGTATTCACGAACTTCCTCGGCGGTTTTCAGCTTGACGAAGAACTCGGCGACTTCGGTCTTGATCCCGCCGTTGCCGCCGATGTACATCTCCCAGCCGGAGTCGACACCGATGATTCCTACGTCCTTGATCCCCGCTTCCGAGCAGTTGCGTGGGCATCCGGAGACAGCGAGTTTCACTTTGTGCGGCGACCACATGTTGAACAGGTCGTGCTCAAGCTCGATACCCAACTGCGTCGAGTTCTGCGTGCCGAAGCGGCAGAACTCGCTGCCGACGCAGGTTTTCACAGTGCGGATGGATTTGCCGTAGGCGTGGCCGGAGGGCATGTCGAGGTCTTTCCAGACGCCCGGCAAGTCCTGCTTCTTGATCCCCAGCAGGTCGATGCGCTGACCGCCGGTGACCTTGACCATCGGTACGTTGTATTTGTCGGCCACGTCGGCGATGCGGCGCAGTTCCGAAGGGTTGGTCACGCCGCCCCACATCCGTGGCACCACCGAATAGGTGCCGTCCTTCTGAATGTTGGCGTGGGCGCGTTCGTTGATCAGGCGCGATTGCGGATCGTCCCTGGCTTCGCCGGGCCAGGTGGAAATCAGGTAGTAGTTCAGCGCCGGCCGGCAGGTGGCACAGCCGTTCGGGGTGCGCCAGTTGAGGTAGCTCATGGTGCCGGCGATGGTCAGCAGATGCTGTTCGCGGATCGCCTGGCGGATCTGCCCGTGGTTGAGGTCGCTGCAACCGCAGATGGCTTTTTCGCTTTTCGGTTTGACGTCCGCCGCGCCGCCGACGGTGTTGATCAGGATCTGCTCGACCAGCCCGGCGCAGGAGCCGCAGGAACTGGCAGCCTTGGTGTGCTTCTTCACGTCATCGACGCTGAACAGACCGTGTTCCTGAATCGCCTTGACGATGGTGCCTTTGCACACGCCGTTGCAGCCGCAGACTTCGGCAGTGTCGGCCATGCTCATGGCTTTGTCCTGGCCCTGATGTCCTACGTCGCCGATAGAATTTTCACCAAACATCAGGTGATCGCGGATCTCGCCGATGGCGTGATTCTCACGAATCTGCCGGAAATACCAACCGCCATCTGCCGTATCGCCGTACAGACAGGCGCCGACCAGCACGTCATCCTTGATCACCAGTTTTTTGTACACGCCGCCGATCGGGTCGGAGAGGGTGATGGTTTCGGTGCCTTCGCCGCCCATGAAATCACCGGCGGAAAACAGGTCGATGCCGGTGACTTTCAATTTGGTCGAGGTCACCGAACCCTGATAGCGGGCGAAACCCAGTTGTGCGAGGTGATTGGCGCAGACTTTGGCCTGTTCGAACAGCGGCGCCACTAGGCCATAGGCGATGCCGCGATGGCTGGCGCACTCGCCGATGGCATAGATGCGCGGATCGTAGGTCTGCAGGGTGTCGTTGACCAGAATCCCGCGATTGCAGGGGATGCCGGCGCGTTCCGCCAGTTCGGTATTGGGGCGGATACCGGCGGCCATCACCACCAGATCGGCGGGGATGATCTCGCCGTTCTTGAACTGTACCGAGCCGACCCGGCCGTTGCCTGCGTCGTGCAGGGCCTGGGTCTGTTCGCACAGGCGAAAATGCAGGCCACGGGCTTCGAGCGCCGTTTGCAGCAGTTGGCCGCTGGTCTTGTCCAGTTGTCGCTCCAGCAGCCATTCGCCGATGTGCACCACGGTGACGTGCATGCCGCGCAGCATCAGGCCGTTGGCGGCTTCGAGGCCGAGCAGGCCGCCGCCGATGACCACCGCGTGTTTGTGGGTTTTGGCGGTGTCGATCATCGCCTGGGTGTCGGCGATGTCGCGGTAGCCGATCACACCCTGCAAGTCATTGCCCGGAATCGGCAGGATGAACGGCGTCGAGCCGGTGGCGATCAGCAGGCGATCATACTCAGCCTCGGTGCCGTCCTCGGCGATCACCCGGCGTTTAACCCGGTCGATCTGCACCACCTTGCGGTTAAGCAGCAATTTGATGTGGTTTTCCAGGTACCAGTCGAGGTCGTTGAGCACGATCTCTTCGAAGGTCTGTTCACCGGCCAGCACCGGCGACAGCAGGATGCGGTTGTAGTTGGTGTGCGGTTCGGCACCGAAGACCGTGATGTCGTACAGCTCGTTGCTCAGCTTGAGCAGTTCTTCCAGGGTGCGAACCCCAGCCATGCCATTGCCGATCATCACCAGTTTGAGTTTTTTCATCAGGTTCTCCGGGGAGCGGTGGCTGGCCTCTTGTGGGCAGTCAGGCCGTGCTCGACAAATGTTGCGCAAACAAAAAAAGGCGTCCCGCTAGTTGCCTAGCGAGGACGCCTTTGTCCTGGTCCCGTTCTCTCGGGAAGCGCAGCCTTCGTCGTTGAAGGTTGGGCTTTATGTATGGTGAAACGGGTAATGCAGTGGTTGTGCCAAGTGGGAGAATGGCGTGTTTATTAGGCGAAAGCGGTTATAGACGGGGATTTTTTGCACCGAATCGACGCGGGTTGCTCGTTCGCGGGGCATTCAGGCAGACAGAATTGTTGTGATTGGGCTGGCCTCTTCGCGAGCAGGCTCGCTCCCACAGTGGATCGGTGTCGTTCACAAATCCCCTGTGGGAGCGGGCTTGCTCGCGAAGGGCGCGACGCGGTATCAGCGGTGAAACAACACCACCAGCAGCACCAGATTCCCCAGCAAGGCCAACAACGCCACCGTCCGCCAGACCGTCAACGGCTCACGCTCCAGCAAAGGCCTGGGTCGCACACTCAAACTGCGCCGCTCACCTTGTTCCAGCACCAGCAACCATTCCTCAGCCGTTTCAAAGCGCTGTTGCGGATCCGCCGCCACGCCACGCTCCAGACTCTGCGCAATCCATTCCGGCACGTCCGGGCGGTAGCGACCAGCACTCACCGGCAGGCCGAATCGCGGCCGCTGGAACGCTTCGACCTCGCCATAGGGAAAATGCCCGGTCAGCAGGAAAAACAGGGTCACGCCCACCGCGTACAGATCCTGTTGCGCACTCGGTGGCTCGCCGCGAAAGGCTTCCGGGGCGATATAGCTGGGCGTTCCCGGCAGCGTTGACGGGGTGTCTTCGGACAGACCGGGGCAGTACGCCAGACCAAAATCCAGCAGGCGCAACTCGCCATCGTCACCCAGATGCAGGTTTTCCGGCTTGATGTCGCGGTGCAGAATCTGCCGCCGATGCAGCAGGCCTACCGCCCGCAGCAAGCGCTCGGCAATCTCCTGCCACTGCGCAAACGGCAACGGGTTGCTGTTTTGAAACAGCTGCGCCAGGGTCATCCCGGAATATTCGCGCATCACGTAGTACAAATGCTGACGCTGAGTGCCGGCATGGACTTCAGGAAAATGCCGACCGGCGACACGCTTGAGGAACCATTCTTCCGACAGCAAGGCTTGCCCGGCCTTGGGATCATCGGCCAGCCGCGCCGGCAGGGTTTTCAACAACCAGCCCCGAGCTTGGCCATCCAGCACTCGATACAGCAGCGATTGCTGGCTCTGAGCGACAACGCCTTGCACCTGCCAGCCTTCGAACATCTGCCCGGTTTTCAGCGCTGGCGGCAGCGGCCACTGCTGTAAGTGAATCAGCGCATCGCCGATGTTCGCTTCGCCGAGCGCATCGACCCGCACCAGCAGCGCACTGGCATTATCCTGACTGCCGGCCAGATGCGCGGCGTTGACCAGCGTGCGTACGGCGCTGTCGAGATCCGGTTGATCGCGCAGAATCGCCGCGATTGCGGTATCGCCCAGCGACGACCACACGCCATCGCTGAGCAGCACGAAACATTCGCCCTCGCGTAAGTCACCGTCGAGAAAATCCAGCACCAGATGCTGATCCAGCCCCAGCGCGCGTTTGAGCACGTGCTGCATGCCCGGCTGCTCCCAGACATGGTCCTGCGAAATCCGCTGCAAAGCGTCAGCCTGCCAGCGATAGACCCGGCAATCGCCGACGTGGGCCAGGGTGAAACGCCGACCGCGCAGGACCAGCGCGCTGACCGTGGTCAGCAACGGTTGCCCGCCGCCATTGGCCTGTAACCAGCGATTTTGCGCGAGCAGCAGGCGATCCAGCGCCTGGGCCACGCTCCAGGTTTGCGGCGTGGCGTAGTAGTCCAGCGCCAGTGCTTGCAGGGTCGAGCGTGCGGCCAGGCCGCCGTCGGCGCATTGGCTGACACCGTCGGCGATGGCGACCAGATAGCCTTTGCTGGCGGCCAGCGCCGGGGCGGGCGTCACCAGGCGCATTGCGTCCTGATTTTCCGCGCGCGGGCCGGTGGCGCTGGCCTGGGCAAAGCTCAGTTGCAGGGGCATGGAGGCTTCAGACCCGCGCAGCGGTCACTGCGGCCGAACCCCAGGTGGTTCTCCAGCGACGTTTGACCCCGTGCAGACCGAACCACGCCAACACGCCGAGGCTGGCGAACAACCACAGCGCCAGTTGATAGCTGCCGGTGCTTTGCTTGATCGCGCCCATGCCGGCCGCCAGGGCAAAGCCGCCGATGCCGCCGGCCATGCCGATCAGCCCGGTCATCACGCCGATCTCCAGGCGAAAACGTTGCGGCACCAACTGGAACACCGCGCCGTTGCCGGCACCGAGACCGAGCATGGTGCAGACGAACAGCGCCAGTGCGGCGTAGGAGCTGGGCAGGTTGAAACCGACGGCGGCGATGCAGATTGCCGCTACGGTGTACATCGCCAACAAGGTGCGGATGCCACCGAAGCGATCTGCCAACGCGCCACCCAGCGGACGCATCAGGCTGCCACCGAACACGCAGGCAGCGGTGTAGTAACCCGCCGTGACAGGACTCAGGCCGTATTGGTCGTTGAAGTAGCCGGGCAGGGCGCTGGCCAGGCCGATGAAGCCGCCGAAGGTCACGCTGTAGAAAAACATGAACCACCAACTGTCGCGGTCGCCGAGGGCTTTGAAGTAGTCGGCCATGGCTTTGGCCTTGGGCCGCTGCGGGGCGTTTTTTGCCAGCCAGGCGAACAGCACCAGCGTCAGGATCAATGGAATCAGGGCGAAACCGAAGACGTTGCTCCAGCCGAACGCCGCAGCCAGCACCGGGGCAATCAGTGCGGCAAACACGGTGCCGGAGTTACCGGCGCCGGCGATGCCCATGGCCTTGCCCTGATGCTGCGGCGGATACCATTGCGAGGCCAGCGGCAGGGCCACAGCAAACGAAGCACCGGCCATGCCGAGGAACAGTCCCAGAATCAGCGCCTGTTCATAACTGTGGATGCCGAGTTTCCACGCGCCGAACAGCGCGCAGATCACGATCACCTGACCGATCAGGCCAGCGGTTTTCGGCGACAGACGATCGGCCAGCATGCCCATCACAAAGCGCAGCACCGCGCCGGCGAGAATCGGTGTCGCCACCACCAGACCACGTTGTTGCGTGGTCAGGTGCAGGTCGGCGGCGATCTGCACCGCCAACGGACCGAGCAGGTACCAGACCATGAAGCTCAGGTCGAAATACAGGAACGCTGCGAACAGGGTCGGGGTGTGGCCGGATTTCCAGAAGCTTGAATTCATCGCGCACCTCAGCTGAAAAGAGTCTCGAAAGGAGTCACAGCAGGTGGCGCGCCGCCACGGCCGCACCACCGGCCCCGGGCTGTGGGGCCAAAACGCAAAAACGCCGCTACCTGGTTCGCCGATGTGGGCGAGCGGGGTGAGCGACGTCTTTGTCGTGGGTGGGGCAACCGCCGTTGGTTACCTGTGCGGAATACTTAGCCAGATTTGTGCCAATGAGTGAAACGGCGTCGCGGCCTTCGCGAGCAAGCCCGCTCCCACAGGGAATGCATTTCAAAGTGGAACCCCGACCTGCTTCACAGGGGAATGCGTTCCAAATGTGGGAGCGGGCTTGCTCGCGAAGGGGCCGGGAAAGCCAGCGCAGGCCTTCAGCCCAGCAACTCACTCATGGCAATGATCTGCTCCGCCACCTGAATCAGCTTCTGCTGGCGGCTCATGGCCTGGCGGCGCATCAGGGTGTAGGCCTCTTCTTCGTTGCAATCCTTCATTTTCATCAGCAGCCCTTTGGCCAGTTCGATGCGTTTGCGCTCCGCCAGTTGCTGGTCGCGGGCCAGCAGTTGCGCGCGCAAGGCCTGATCGCTTTCGAAGCGCGCCATGGCCACATCGAGAATCGGCTGCAGGCGCTGGGCGTGAATGCCCTCGACGATGTAGGCACTGACCCCGGATTTGATCGCCTGGCGCATCACCCCCGGGTCATGTTCGTCGGTGAACATCACGATCGGCCGGGGCTGGTCGCGGCTGACCAGCACCACTTGCTCCATGACATCGCGGCTCGGTGACTCGGTATCGATCAGGATCACGTCCGGGCGCACTGTTTCGACGCGGGCCGGCAGGTCGATGGTCAGGCCGGACTCATCGATGACCTCGAAACCGGCCTCGGTCAGCGCGGCCTTCAGGCGCCCGACTTTTTTCGCGGTGTCGTTGATCAGCAGAATGCGCAGCATATTGGCGGTCTCCTGTCAGCGGCGGGCGAGAAGGGCAGCGCTGCCGCTCAGGGCGTGCAGCTTGAAACTGCGGGCGTAACCAGCCGGATCGCTGCCGTCCCAGACTTTGCCATCGAGCAACTGGCTGCTGCGCATCTCCTTGCCCCACGCGGCGACACCGACGGCGGTGGCTGCTTCGCGGTAAATGTCCAGTTGCTGAACCTGGCGGGCCACCGCGAGGTAGTCGGGATCCTCGCGTAACAGGCCCCAACGGCGGAATTGGGTCATGAACCACATGCCGTCGGACAGGTACGGCAGATTCACCTCGCCGTTGCCGTGAAAACGCAAGGCGTGCGGGTCCTGCCAGCGGTTGCCGAGGCCATCGGCGTAATCCCCGAGAAAACGCGGTTCGATGCAGGACAGCGGGGCGTCGAGGTATTCCGGGGCGCTCAGCAGCTGCGCGGTGCTGCGGCGGTTTTCCGGGTTTTGCTCGATGAAGCGGCTGGCCTCGAGGATCGCCATCACCAGCGCCCGGGCGGTGTTGGGGTATTGCTCGACGAACGCGCGGGTGCAGCCAAGGACTTTTTCCGGGTGGTCAGGCCAGATGCTCTGGCTGGTAGCGAGGGTGAACCCCAGATCCTGTTGCACGGCGCTGGCCGCCCACGGCTCACCGACGCAGAAGCCATCGATACGCCCGGCTTGCAGATGCGCAACCATTTGCGGCGGCGGTACCACTACGCTGTCGACGTCCTGCAACGGGTGAATGCCCTGACTCGCCAGCCAGTAATAAAGCCACATCGCATGGGTGCCGGTGGGGAAGGTCTGGGCGAAGGTCAGTTTTGCGCGGGTTTGGTGCGCCTGCCGATCGAGTGCTTCAGGACTGGTCACGCCCAGTTGCTGCAAGCCGTGAGACAGGTTGAGGCTCTGGCCGTTCTGGTTCAGGCCCATCAGCACCGCCATGTCGCTCGGGGCGACGCCGCCGATGCCCAGGTGCACCGCGTAAATCAGCCCGTACAGGCTGTGGGCCACATCCAGCTCACCGCTGACCAGTTTGTCGCGCAAGGTCGCCCAGGACGCCTGGCGCTTGAGGTTGATCGTCAGGCCGTAGGGCTGGGCGAAGCCCTGTGTCGCGGCCACGACTACCGAAGCGCAATCGCTCAGGGCCATGAAGCCGAGGTTGATCACGCTTTTTTCTGGAGCATCACTGCCGTTGACCCAGGCCAGCGGCCCGACGGACGAATCACTCATATAAAGCCACCCTCAAAAAAAACGCCGTCCCAGGCTTTGCTAAGGCAAAACCTCCGAACGACGCCATTGTCCGTGCCCGCACGCCGCCATTGGCCTGTGGGCTGATACCCTGAAAGTGCAAGGCATATGCCAGTCAGGCTGATTTACCTGTGTGCCTCGCGCCGGGGGACGTTGCCCGGCTATAATCGCCGCCTCTTTTCGCCGCCCGAGTCATCGCCGCCCATGTACACCCTGGCCCGTCAGCTGTTGTTCAAACTTTCCCCGGAAACCTCCCACGATCTGTCGCTGGATCTGATCGGCGCGGGTGGGCGTTTGGGCCTCAACGGCATGCTGTGCAAGAAGCCGGCGAATGTGCCGGTGACGGTCATGGGCCTGGACTTCCCGAACCCGGTGGGTCTGGCGGCCGGTCTGGACAAGAATGGCGCGGCCATCGACGGTTTCTCGCAACTGGGTTTCGGTTTCGTCGAAATCGGCACCGTGACCCCGCGTCCGCAGCCGGGCAACCCGAAACCACGGATCTTCCGTCTGCCGGAAGCCGAGGCGATCATCAATCGCATGGGCTTCAACAACCTCGGTGTGGATAACCTGCTGGCGCGGGTCGCGGCGGCCAAATACAAGGGCGTGCTGGGGATCAACATCGGCAAGAACTTCGACACTCCGGTCGAGCGCGCGGTGGACGACTATCTGATTTGCCTGGACAAGGTGTATGCCCACGCCAGCTATGTCACGGTCAACGTCAGCTCGCCGAACACCCCGGGCCTGCGCAGTCTGCAGTTCGGTGATTCGCTCAAGCAGTTGCTGGCGGATCTGGCCACGCGCCGCGCCGAACTGGCCCTGCGTCACGGCAAACATGTGCCGCTGGCGATCAAGATCGCCCCGGACATGACCGACGAAGAAACGGCGCAGGTGGCTCAGGCACTGATCGAAACCGGAATGGACGCAGTGATCGCCACCAACACCACCCTGAGTCGCGTCGGCGTCGAAGGCATGGAGCACGGTGACGAGGCGGGTGGTCTGTCCGGCGCTCCGGTGCGTGACAAGAGCACGCATACCGTGAAGGTGTTGGCGGCTGAGCTGGGTGGTCGGTTGCCGATCATCGCGGCCGGTGGCATCACTGAGGGCAAGCATGCGGCCGAGAAGATCATGGCGGGTGCGAGCCTGGTGCAGATTTACTCGGGCTTCATCTATAAGGGCCCGGCGCTGATTCGCGAATCGGTCGACGCGATCGCCGCGCTGCGCTGAGGTTTTCTGAGGGCTTTTGTGGCGAGGGAGCTTGCTCCCGCTGGGTTGCGAAGCAGCCCCAAGTTTGTCAGGTATAGCGAGGATTCAGGATTTACGACTGCTGCGCAGCCGAGCGGGAGCAAGCTCCCTCGCCACAGGGGATTGCATTTTCAGGCATAAAAAAGGGCTCCTCGAAGGAGCCCCTGGGCCGAAGCCCGCCGTCCGGGAAGGACGTGCATGGTAAGTCGCTAGAAATTCAGATTGTCGTGTTGCAATAAGTGCCCTGTGTCAGCCGACGGCGTGAAGTTCGTTGAGTCTGTGGATCCCCGCAGTGCCGGTCATACCGTCCCAGTTGTCGCCGCGTCCTTCTCGCCAGCCGTTGATCCAGGCTTGGCGTACCGACGGTAGAGTAAATGGGCAAAGCTCGCGGGATTTGCCACCAACGCCATATTGATATCCGCGCAAAAATGCTCTTTCCAACGGATCACGCTTAAGTCTTCTCATAGGGTGTTTCCCTCACTTGTTGACTGTTTTCGTCGCGTTGACCTCAACCGAGGTCTGGCAGAAAAAACTCTGCCGTTGGGCGGCTCGCTGCCGGCGTGGCGAGCCAAGGTGTTGACGCCGTTGCGACGTCAACCTGTGGTCAGTTCTAACCAATGAGTCACACCGAGGGAATGATCGTTTTGTCATAAGGACGTAACGAAAATAGTGCTACAGCCATAAGTAACGACGGGTTTCATGAACGTTTTTTCAGCAAACCCCGGTATGATCGGCCCCGCGCTGGATGATGGGGTTAATCCTTTAGTGAGAATGACCCACGTTTACGCTCGGTTACTAAGCGACGAAGGGTCGCTTTAAGACTTTTTGTTTCATCAACTATTTTCTCTGTCCCGGCATCTAAGCTCTTTTAACCCGAGCAGCGGGGATGGAACGGCACACCTTCGTGCCACGCGGGCGCTCTTTTAGAAAAGCGCCTGATTGAAAACCGGATCGGCAATGCGTTGCCGGTTCACTAGCCAAAGGCTCTGGAAATACCATGTCCGACCGTTTCGAACTCTTCCTCACTTGCCCCAAAGGCCTTGAAGGCCTGCTCATCGAGGAAGCCGTCGGGCTTGGCCTTGAAGACGCCCGCGAGCACACCTCCGCCGTGCGTGGCATGGCGACCATGGAAACCGCTTATCGCCTGTGCCTGTGGTCGCGTCTGGCCAACCGGGTGTTGCTGGTGCTCAAGCGCTTCCCGATGAAAGATGCTGAAGACTTGTACCACGGCGTGCTTGACGTCGAGTGGCAGGATCACATGCTCGCCGACGGCACCCTGGCCGTTGAATTCAGCGGCCACGGCTCGGGCATCGACAACACCCACTTCGGTGCGCTGAAAGTCAAAGACGCCATCGTCGACAAACTGCGTACCCCGCAAGGCGACCGTCCGTCGATCGACAAGCTCAACCCGGATCTGCGTATTCACCTGCGCCTGGATCGCGGCGAAGCGATCCTGTCCCTCGACCTTTCCGGCCACAGCCTGCATCAGCGCGGTTACCGCCTGCAGCAGGGCGCGGCGCCGCTGAAGGAAAACCTCGCGGCAGCGATCCTGATCCGTTCCGGCTGGCCGCGCATTGCGGCCGAAGGCGGCGCGCTGGCTGACCCGATGTGCGGTGTCGGTACGTTCCTCGTCGAAGCCGGGATGATCGCCGCCGACATGGCGCCGAACCTGCGCCGCGAGCAGTGGGGCTTTACCGCATGGCTCGGTCACGTTCCGGCGCTGTGGAAAAAACTCCATGAAGAAGCGGTCGAACGCGCCGCTGCCGGTCTGGCCAAGCCGCCGCTGTGGATTCGCGGTTACGAAGCCGACCCGCGCCTGATTCAGCCGGGCCGCAATAACGTCGAGCGCGCCGGTCTGAGCGAGTGGATCAAGATCTATCAGGGCGAAGTCGCGACCTTCGAGCCGCGTCCGGACCAGAACCAGAAAGGTCTGGTGATCTGCAACCCGCCGTACGGTGAGCGTCTGGGTGACGAAGCCAGCCTGCTTTACCTCTATCAGAACCTTGGCGAGCGCCTGCGGCAGGCCTGCCTGAACTGGGAAGCGGCGGTATTCACCGGCGCCCCGGATCTGGGCAAGCGCATGGGCATTCGCAGCCACAAACAGTATTCGTTCTGGAACGGCGCGCTGCCGTGCAAACTGCTGTTGATCAAAGTGCTGCCGGATCAGTTCGTCACCGGCGAGCGGCGGACCCCGGAACAGCGTCAGGCCGAGCGTGAGCAAGCCGCTTACGATCAAACCCCGAACGAGCCGCAAGAGCGCAAGTACAACAAGAACGGCAACCCGATCAAACCGACGTCAGCCCCGGCGCCAGTGGTCGAGCAGCCGCGCCTGAGCGAAGGCGGGCAGATGTTTGCCAACCGCCTACAGAAAAACCTCAAGGCGATGAGCAAGTGGGTCAAGCGCGAAGGCATCGACTGCTACCGCGTCTACGATGCCGACATGCCGGAATATGCCATGGCCATCGACCTGTATCACGACTGGGTGCACGTGCAGGAATACGCCGCGCCGAAGTCGATCGATCCGGAAAAGGCCTCGGCGCGCATGTTCGATGCCCTGGCGGCGATCCCGCAGGCGCTGAACGTCGACAAGAGCCGCGTGGTGGTCAAACGCCGCGAGCGGCAGAGCGGCACCAAGCAATACGAGCGTCAGGCGGCGCAGGGCAAGTTCAATGAGGTCAGCGAAGGCGGCGTCAAGCTGCTGGTGAACCTCACCGACTACCTCGACACCGGGCTGTTCCTCGATCACCGGCCAATGCGCATGCGCATTCAGAAAGAGGCCGCCGGCAAGCGCTTCCTCAATCTGTTCTGCTACACCGCGACCGCCAGTGTGCACGCGGCCAAGGGCGGCGCGCGCAGCACCACCAGCGTCGACCTGTCGAAGACTTACCTCGACTGGGCGCGGCGCAACCTGTCGCTGAACGGCTTCTCCGACAAGAACCGTCTGGAGCAGGGCGACGTGATGGCGTGGCTGGAAAGCAGCCGCGACGAGTACGACCTGATCTTCATCGACCCGCCGACCTTCTCCAACTCCAAGCGCATGGAAGGCATCTTCGACGTGCAGCGTGATCAGGTGCAGTTGATCGACCTGGCCATGGCACGTCTGGCGCCGGGTGGCGTGCTGTATTTCTCCAACAACTTCCGCAAGTTCCAGCTGGAGGAGAACCTGGCCGAACGTTACGCGGTCGAGGAAATCAGCGCGCAGACCATCGATCCGGATTTTGCGCGTAACACCAAGATCCACCGCGCCTGGAAAATCACGGCTCGTTGACGCTTGGGCGGGTTGGATCCACAGAGCCTTGATTTTTAAAGGCTCTTGGATCCGATCAGCGCTAGCCAAATTAATGGCTAATAGCTATAACTCAACTCATGGCCAATGGGGTTTTCCCCCCGAAACAATGGCGTCGTGAGTTGCCCCTATGTCGTTGCACCCCGTGCGCCCAAAGATTCTGGGTTTTATCAGCGAAGACGTCTCGGCCTGGCTGGTCGCGCTGCTGGTATTGCTCGCCGGCGGGATTCTCACGGGGCTGCTCGCCTGGGCTACCCTCAATCAGTTTCACCATCAACTGCGCCAACGCTTCCAGCTGCTGGCCAATGAGCGTTACAGCCGCATCGAAGAACGTTTCCAGGATCAGGAACAGCGTCTCGATGGCCTGCGCCGTTTCTTCGCCAACTCCGATTCGGTCTCACGCAACGAATTCGACGGCTATGCCAAACCGCTTCTATTACGCACCCAGGCCTATTCCTATGCGCCACGGATTAGCCGTGCCGAACGCCCGGCGGTCGAACAGGCCGTGCGTAACGAAGGCTTCAGTACCTTCACCTTTCGTGAACTGAACGCTGACGATCAGTTGCAGACCGCCGCTGATCGCCCCGAATACGTACCGGTGATCTACACCCAGAGCCTCAGCCGCTTGCCCACACCGCTGGGTTACGACTTGCTGGCGCAGCCGCTGCGCCGGGCGACGCTGGAACGCGCCGACCGCACCGGGCACATGGTGGTGTCGCAACCATTGCATCTAGTGGGGATTGATCCGGCGTATGCCCGGGGCGTCTTGCTGCTGGCGCCGGTCACTCGTGAAGGGGCGCCGAAAGGGCCGCCGCAAGGCTATGTGATGGCGGTGATCAGCATGCAGCAGTTGCTGGCCGACGGACTGCCGGAGGAGCACCAGGATTTCCTAAATGTACGCATTCTCGACCTGTCCACCGATGAACAGCATGAAGTGCTCTACGAGTCCGCCAACCAGGCCGGGGCCAGTGATCTGTCCGCCACACGTCTGTTGCGCATGGCCGACCATGACTATCAAGTGGACATGCAGCCCAGTGAAGCCTTTCTGCAGGCCAACCATTCGTCGATCAGCAGCCTGGTGGTGCTGGGGGCGCTGCTGAGTCTGTTGCTCAGCGCACTGCTATACGTGCTGGTCAGTCAACGCCAGCGCGCCTTGCGCATGGTCGAACTGCGCACCCAGGAACTGCACGCCCGCGAGCAGGAATTGCGCGGCACCCACGGTCAGTTGCGTGGCGTGCTGAATGCCGCAACCCAGGTGGCAATCATCGCCACCGACCTGCGCGGGGTGATCAACACCTTCAACCCTGGCGCCGAACAGATGCTCGGCTACAGCAGCGCCGATGTGGTCGGGCACATGACCCTGGAAAACCTGCATCTGCCGCGAGAGCTGGCGGCGCGTTCGGCGGAGTTGAGTGCGCGTTACGGCAAGAGCATTCCGACCTGCCACGCGATGCTGGTCGAGGGCGGCGAGGTCGGCGGTCATGAGGCGCGCGAATGGACGCTGGTGCGCAGCGACGGCAGTCATCTGCCGGTGAACATGCTCGCCACCCCGGTGCTCGATGAGCAGGGTTTGTGGGTCGGGCATCTGGCGATCTGCATCGACATCACCGAGCGCAAGCGCGTGCACGAAGCGCTGGCGGCGCGGGATGTATTGCTGAAAAAGCTCAGCGCGCACGTGCCCGGCGGCATCTACCAATTCAAGATGGAGTTCGACGGGCGCTTCAGCGTGATCTACGCCAGCGATGGCATCCGCGAGATCTACGAGCTGGAGCCGGACGTGTTGCTGCTCAATGCCGAGGCGATTTTCACCCGCATCCATCCACAAGACGTCTCGCGAGTGCGCAGCTCGATCCGTGCTTCGGCAGACAGCCTCAGCCCATGGCGCGAGGAATACCGTGTGCAGTTGCCCGAGCGCGGCCTGCGCTGGGTGCGCGGCGAGGCGACGCCGGAAGAGCTGCCGGGCGGCGGCGTGCTGTGGCACGGCTACATCTCGGACATTTCCGACTTGAAACGGGTGGAAGAGGAATTGCGGGCGCTATCGGTCACCGACTCGCTGACCGGTATCCACAACCGCCGCTACTTCCAGGAACGCCTGACCACCGAAATGGCCCGGGTGGAGCGCGGCGGCGGTGAGCTGTCGGTGATCATGCTCGACATCGACCACTTCAAACGCATCAACGACCAGTACGGTCATGCCGTCGGTGATCGGGTGCTGCAGGCGGTGTGCGAGCGCATCGGCCATCGCTTGCGGCGTACCGATGTGTTCTGTCGTCTCGGTGGTGAAGAGTTCATGGTGCTGTGCCCGGACATCGACGGCGAGCATGCGTACATGCTGGCGGTGGAGTTGTGGCAAGGCCTGCGCAGTGCGCCGGTGGATGTGGTCGGGGTGGTGACGGCCAGTTTCGGCATCGCCAGCTGGCGCCCGGGGGAGGGCGCGGATGCGCTGCTGCTGCGCGCGGATTCGGGGGTGTATGCGGCGAAGCAGGGCGGGCGTGATCGGGTGGAGCAGATGAGCTGAGCCTTGGCACGATCTACCTGTGGGAGCGGGCTTGCTCGCGAAAGCGGTGTGTCAGCCAGCAAAAATACTGACTGATCTGACGCCTTCGCGAGCAAGCCCACTCCCACATTAGAGCGGCTGTGTTTTTACAGGGCCGAAGCGGTCTGCGGCAGGCGCGGCTGCTTGTACAGATCCAGCAGCACCTGATCCAGCACCGACGACGCGCCGAACGGCGCCTTGTCGTTGAGGATCGCCACCACCGCCCAGGTATTGCCGTTGACGTCGCGGCTGAAGCCGGCGATGGCGCGCACGGTGTTCAGGGTACCGGTCTTGACGTGGGCCTCGCCGCGCATTGCGGTGGTCTTCAGGCGTTTGCGCATGGTGCCGTCGGTGCCGGCAATCGGCAGCGAGCTGATGTACTCGGCGGCGTATGGGCTGTGCCAGGCGGCTTGCAGCATGTTGGCCATCTCGCGGGCGCTGACGCGTTCGGCGCGCGACAGCCCGGAACCGTTCTCCATCACCAGGTGCGGCGCGGTGATGCCTTTCTTCGCCAGCCACTGGCGGACTACGCGTTGTGCGGCCTTGGCGTCGTCACCGTCGGCTTCGTTGCGGTACTTCTGACCGAGGCTCAGGAACAGCTGCTGGGCCATGGTGTTGTTACTGTATTTGTTGATGTCGCGGATGATTTCCGCCAGATCCGGCGAGTAGGCGCGGGCCAGCAGCTTGGCGCCACTCGGGGTCGCGGCGAGGCGATCCTTGCCCTGAATGCTGCCGCCCAGTTCTTTCCAGATCGCGCGCACGGCACCGGCGGTGTAGGTCGCGTGGTCGAGCAGCGACAGATAAGTCTGCGAGCTGCAGCCTTCGCCCAACTGGCCGGCGACGGTCACAGTGACGCTGCCGTCCGCCTGGGTCACCGGGTTGTAGCGCACGCCACCGGTGCACTGCTTGGAGTTGAGCGCCTTGACCGTGTTTTCGATGCGCACGCTGGCAATCGGCGGCTCCACCGAGATCAGCACCCGGCCACCGTCATTGCGCGCGACGAAGCGCAGGGCCTTGAGGTTGACCAGCAGCGAGTCCGGTTTGACCAGGAACGGCTTGTTCTCGTCGTTGCCGTCGTCGTTGAATTCCGGCAGTTGCGGCTGGATGAAGAAGCCGCGGTCGAGGATCAGATCGCCGGTGACCTGGGTCACGCCGTTGGCGCGCAGGTCGCGCATCAGCAGCCAGAGTTTTTCCATGTTGAGCTTCGGATCGCCGCCACCCTTGAGGTACAGGTTGCCGTTGAGAATGCCGCCACTGAGGTCGCCGTCGGTGTAGAACTCGGTTTTCCACTGATGATTGGGGCCGAGCATTTCCAGCGAGGCGTAGGTGGTGACCAGTTTCATGGTCGAAGCCGGGTTGACCGAGACGTCGGCGTTATACACGGTCGGATTGCCCGGGCCGTCGAGCGGGATCATCACCAGTGACAGTGCGGTGGGCTGCAGCTTGCTGGCCTTGAGGGCTTTTTCGACGTTAGGGGTGAGGGCGGTGTTGATGGTGGCAGCGGCAACCGGCAGGGCCAGGGGCAGAAGAAGGCCGGCGAGAAAGAGAGGACGCAACGATTTGATCATATGAAATAAAACCCTGCAGAAGAGGGGAAAAATAACGAGGGCATGGATGAAAAAGCCCTCAGTGGTCATGAAAGTGTCGGCATTATGCCCCAAGGTGTAACAGCTTGTGCCTTGCCCGGGGCGGCCATTTCGTTATTTTTTTTACAGGCGGTCGACCATCGCGCCCAGAGAGTCGGGCAATTGACCGCTTAAACTGGTAAAGTGCCGGCCGTTATTACTTAAGAGGATTGTTCCAATGGCGACTAACCGTTCCCAGCGTCTGCGCAAAAAACTGTGCGTTGATGAATTCCAAGAGCTGGGTTTCGAACTGAACCTGGACTTCAAAGAAGACTTGTCCGAAGAAGCCATTGACGCTTTCCTCGAAGCATTCATCAAAGAAGCCATGGAAGCCAACGGTCTGGGTTATGTTGGCGGCGATGACTTCGGTCTGGTTTGCCTGCAGAAGCGTGGCTCGGTCAACGAAGAGCAGCGCGCTGCCGTTGAAGCCTGGCTGAAAAACCGTAGCGAACTGACCGGCATGACCGTCAGCCCGCTGCTGGACGTCTGGTATCCGGAAAAGCCGATCAACGCGGCCAAGTGATACTGAAAAAAACGGCGACCTGAGGGTCGCCGTTTTTTTATGCCTGGGCTTTACGCCAATTCAAAATCAGTAATGTCAAAACCCCCGCGACAATCCCCCAGAACGCCGAACCAATGGAAAACAGCGTCAACCCCGACGCCGTGACCATAAAGGTAATCAGCGCTGCCTCGCGTTCCTTCACTTCGGTCATGGCAATGCTCAGGCCGTTGATGATCGAACCGAACAGCGCCAGCGCGGCAATCGACAGCACCAGTTCTTTTGGCAACGCGGCAAACAGCGCCGCCAATGTGGCGCCGAACACCCCGGCAATCCCGTAAAAAATCCCGCACCAGACGGCGGCGGTGTAGCGTTTGTTGCGATCTTCATGGGCGTGCGGCCCGGTGCAGATCGCCGCGCTGATCGCCGCGAGGTTGATGCCGTGGGAGCCGAATGGCGCCAGCAACAGCGAGGCGATGCCGGTGCTGGTGATCAGCGGTGAAGCCGGGACGTTGTAGCCGTCGGCGCGCAGCACGGCGATGCCGGGCATGTTCTGCGAGGTCATCGCCACCACGAACAACGGAATGCCGATGCTGATGGTCGCGGCCAGCGAGAAGTGCGGCGTGGTCCACACCGGCGTCGCCAGTTCCAGATGGAAACCGCTGAAATCCAGCAGACCCATGAAACCTGACAGCGCAGTGCCGATCAGTAGCGCAGCCAGTACCGCGTAACGCGGTGACAGGCGTTTGACCAGCAGATAGGTGAAAAACATCCCCAGCACCAGCCCGGTACGGTGTTGTGCGGCGACGAAGATTTCGCTGCCGATCTTGAACAGAATCCCCGCCAGCAACGCTGCCGCCAGCGACGCCGGGATCTTCTTCACCAAGCGTTCGAAGCTGCCGGTCAGGCCACAAATCGTTACCAGCACCGCGCAGGTGATGTAGGCACCGATGGCCTCGCCGTAGCTGACGCCACCGAGGCTGGTGATCAGCAGGGCTGCACCCGGTGTCGACCAGGCGATGGTGATCGGTGTGCGATAGCGCAGCGACAGGCCGATCGAACACACCGCCATGCCGATGGAAATCGCCCAGATCCATGAGGAAATCTGCCCGCTGCTCAGGCCCGCCGCTTGTCCGGCCTGAAACATCAGCACCAGGGAACTGGTGTAGCCGGTCATCATCGCAATGAAACCGGCGACGATCGCCGAGGGCGAAGTGTCGGCGAGAGGGCGCAGGCGAGTGTAGGTGGCGTCGTTCATGACGGCGGTGTTCCTTATACAGATGGAGATGTCCGCAATTACCCTGAATCCCTGTGGGAGCGGGCTTGCTCGCGAAAGCGCTGGGCCAGTAAAAGCAGATGTCGCCTGACACACTGCCTTCGCGAGCAAGCCCGCTCCCACAGGAGAGTTGTGTTCTGGCTGCGGATTCTGCGATCAAGCCTAAACTCAAACCTGACGGATCGTTGCAATACAGCCGTGGTCACAAACAGCCGTACAGTCGTGTTGCCACCATTCATTGTGTACAATCGCGCTGTTTTTTACGCGATACTTGCCAGCGACCTACTGTGCCGTATTACAGTCACGGTCTATTCGCCGCAGTTCTCCCGACTCGAGTGCCCATGAACGAACAGTTGCAACCCCTCAAGAAACAACCGCGAGCAGGCAAAGCCGGCCGCAGCGGAACCCAGGACGATATTGTCTATGCGCATATCTTCGAGGCCATCCTCGAACAGCGTCTGGCGCCCGGTACAAAATTGAGCGAAGAAGCGCTGGGGGAAATCTTCGGGGTCAGCCGCACCATCATTCGCCGCGCGCTGTCGCGTCTGGCCCATGAAGGCGTGGTCCTGTTGCGGCCGAATCGTGGCGCCGTTGTCGCCAGCCCGAGCGTTGAAGAAGCGCGTCAAGTGTTCATGGCCCGCCGTCTGGTGGAGCGCGCGATCACCGAGCTGGCCGTGCAGCACGCCACCGCCGAGCAGATCGCCGAATTGCGTCAGATGGTCAACGACGAGCGCGACAGCTTCTCCCGTGGAGATCGCGGCGCCGGTATCCGTCTGTCGGGCGAATTCCACCTGAAGCTCGCCGAAGCGGCGAAGAACGCGCCACTGATCAGCTTCCAGCGCAGCCTGGTCTCGCAGACCTCGCTGATCATCGCCCAGTACGAAAGCGGCAACCGCTCGCATTGCTCCTACGACGAGCACACCCAATTGATCGACGCCATCGAAGCGCGCAACGGTGAGCTGGCGGTGGACCTGATGATGCATCACATGGATCACATCGACAGCAAGCTCAACCTCGATGAGGAAAGTGCGTCGGATGATCTGCATGCGGTGTTCTCGCATTTGTTGCAGACCAAAAAAACTGGGCGCCCGGCGGCCAAGCTTTGAGCTGACACCGAGTCGAACCCATCGCGAGCAGGCTCACTCCTACACTTGAAATGCGTTCACTTGTAGGAGTGAGCCTGCTCGCGATAGCTTTTTGATAGGCAACAAAAATCCCCCGGGGCTAACACCGCCGGGGGATTTTTTATGCCTGGAGAAAACTCAGCGCTGATGCACCAAAGCCCCCGCCGCATAAGTCTGCTGCACCGTGCGGTCATCGCCCAGTGTCATCAGCACAAACAACGTTTCGGCAATGTTGTTAGCCTGTTTCAGGCGATAGCTCAGCAGTGGCGTGGCGTTGTAATCCAGCACCAGGAAGTCCGCATCGGAACCCGGCTGCAGGTTGCCGATCTTGTCTTCCAGACGCAGCGCCCGCGCACCGCCCAGCGTCGCCAGGTACAGCGACTTGAACGGACTCAACCGCGCGCCTTGCAACTGCATGACTTTGTAGGCTTCGTTCAGGGTTTGCAGCAGCGAGAAGCTGGTGCCGCCGCCGACGTCAGTACCGAGGCCGACGTTCAGTTTGTGCTTCTCGGCCATCGGCAGGTTGAACAGGCCGCTGCCGAGGAAGAAGTTCGAGGTCGGGCAGAACGAGATCGCCGAGCCGGTTTCCGCCAGTCGCGCACATTCGTCGTCGCACAGGTGCACGCCGTGGGCGAACACCGAGCGTTCGCCGAGCAGCTTGTAGTGATCGTAAACGTCGAGGTAACCCTTGCGCTCCGGGAACAGTTCCTTGACCCACTCGATTTCCTTGAGGTTTTCGCTGATGTGGGTCTGCATGTACAGATCCGGGTATTCGGTCAACAGTTGGCCGGCGAGGGTCAGTTGCTCCGGGGTGCTGGTCGGAGCGAAACGCGGGGTGACCGCGTAGTGCAGGCGGCCCTTGCCGTGCCAGCGTTCGATCAGCGCCTTGCTCTCGACGTAGCTCGATTCGGCGGTGTCGGTCAGGTAGTCCGGCGCGTTGCGATCCATCATCACCTTGCCGGCGATCATCCGCAGGTCGAGCTTCTCGGCGGCTTCGAAGAACGAATTCACCGACTGCGGGTGCACGCTGCCGAATACCAGCGCGGTGGTGGTGCCGTTGCGCAGCAGTTCCTTGATGAAGATATCGGCGACGTCGTCGGCGTGGGCCTTGTCACCGAACTGGCTTTCGCACGGGAAGGTGTAGGTGTTGAGCCAGTCCAGCAGTTGCTCGCCGTAGGCCCCGACCATGCCGGTTTGCGGCAGGTGGATGTGGGTGTCGATGAAGCCCGGGGTGATCAGCGCGTCCTGATATTGGGTGATCTCGATGTCCGCCGGCAGGGTCGGCAGCAGTTCGCTGGCGTGGCCGAGGGCGCTGATCTTGCCGCCATCGACCACCAGCAGGCCGTCCTCGAAATATTCGTAGGAGGCTTCGATCCCGACTTCGGCGGGGTCGGCGATGCTGTGCAGGATGGCGGCGCGGTAGGCTTTGCGAGTCAGAGGCATGAGGGTTCTCTAATCAGTTTGAGGCTTTGAGTTTGGCGGCCTGACTGCGCCGCGAAACCGGCAGCAGTCTGGCAATCGGTTCGGCGCTGGCGCTGTGCTGGCCGAAATTGGCGTTATAGGTGGCGATGATTTCGCCGGCAATGGAGATGGCGATTTCCACAGGCAGTTTGCCTTTGACGTCGCCAATGCCCATCGGGCACCGCATGCGTTGCACGACGCCGCTGTCGAAGCCGCGATCACGCAGGCGATGTTCGAACTTGGCCCGTTTGGTCTTCGAACCGATCAGGCCGAAGTAAGCGAAGTCGTTGCGCTGGAGGATCGCGGCAGTGAGTTCCAGGTCGAGCTGATGGTTGTGGGTCATGACGATGCAGTAGCTGCCGGCGGGCAGGTCGTCGATTTCATCCACAGGCTCTTCGGCGACGATTTTACGCACGCCGTGGGGGATCTGTTCGGGGAATTCTTCTTCCCGCGAATCGATCCAGCGCACCCGGCACGGCAGGCTGGCGAGCAACGGTACCAGCGCACGGCCGACGTGCCCGGCGCCGAACACCGCGATCTGCGCCTGCACCTGGCCCATCGGTTCGAACAGCAACACGGTGGCGCCACCGCAGCACTGGCCGAGGCTGGCGCCGAGGCTGAAGCGCTCCAGATGGGTGTCCTGCTTGCCGCTGGCGAGCATCTCGCGGGCGATCTGCATGGCTTTGTATTCCAGATGCCCGCCACCGATGGTGTCGAAGGTCTGTTTCGCGCTGACGACCATCTTCGAGCCGGCGTTGCGCGGGGTCGAGCCGAGTTCTTCAATGATCGTCACCAGAACACAGGGTTCGCCATGGTTCTGCAGGTCGGCGAGGGCGTCGATCCAGTTGTACATATGTCACCCCTACAACATCGTTGTCTGTTCAGGCCTCATCGCTGGCAAGCCAGCTCCCACAGGTTTGTGGTGTACCGCAAATCCTGAAATCACCACAGATCACTGTGGGAGCTGGCTTGCCAGCGATTAGCCGCGCCTCGGTCTAGAGCGGAGCCAACTCGGTTTCAGCTTCGACCGCTTTTACAGTCTTGAGCTGGCGCATCTGCTCACAGCCCCACAACACCCGCTCCGGGGTCGCCGGTGCGTCGATCTGCGGCTGATGCTTGTAGTCACCGAGGCTCGCCACCGCGTCCTTGATCGCGCACCACGCGGCAATCCCGAGCATGAACGGCGGCTCACCCACAGCCTTGGAATGGAACACCGTGTCTTCCGGGTTCTTGCGGTTCTCCACCAGTTTCACCCGCAGGTCCAGCGGCATGTCCGCCACGGCCGGGATCTTGTAGCTGGCCGGGCCGTTGGTCATCAGCTTGCCCTTGTTGTTCCAGACCAGCTCCTCCATGGTCAGCCAGCCCATGCCCTGGACGAAACCACCCTCGACCTGACCGATGTCGATCGCCGGGTTCAACGAGGCACCGACGTCGTGGAGGATGTCGGTACGGAGCATCTTGTACTCGCCGGTCAGGGTGTCGACGATCACTTCGCAGCACGCCGCGCCGAAGGCGAAGTAGTAGAACGGCCGACCACGGGCCTGGCTGCGGTCGTAGTAGATTTTCGGGGTCTTGTAGAAGCCGGTGCTCGACAGCGAGACCTGATTGAAATACGCCAGTTGAATCAGCGCCTCGAAGGTCATGATGTGGTCACGCACGCGCACATGGCCGTTGTGGAATTCCACGTCTTCTTCGCTGACCTTGTAGTGCCGCGCGGCGAATTCCACCAGACGCTGCTTGATGATCTCGGCGGCGTTCTGCGCGGCCTTGCCGTTGAGGTCAGCGCCGCTGGAGGCCGCAGTCGGCGAGGTGTTCGGCACTTTGTCGGTGTTGGTCGCGGTGATCTGCACCCGATCCATTTCCACCTGGAACACTTCGGCCACCACCTGCGCGACTTTGGTGTTGAGACCCTGGCCCATTTCCGTGCCGCCGTGGTTCAGGTGGATGCTGCCGTCGGTGTAGACGTGGATCAGCGCGCCGGCCTGATTGAGGAAACTGGCGGTGAAGGAAATGCCGAATTTCACCGGGGTCAGCGCCAGGCCTTTTTTCAGGATCGGGCTGTTGGCGTTGTAGCGACGGATCGCTTCGCGGCGCTCGGCGTACTGGCTGCTTTCTTCCAGTTCGGCGGTCATCTCTTCGAGCATGTTGTGCTCGACGGTCTGGTAGTAGTGAGTGACGTTGCGCTCGGTCTTGCCATAGTAGTTGGCCTTGCGCACGGCCAATGGATCGAGGTTGAGGTGACGGGCAATCGCGTCCATCACTTCTTCGATGGCGACCATCCCTTGCGGGCCGCCGAAACCACGGTAGGCAGTGTTCGACGCGGTGTTGGTCTTGCAGCGGTGACCATTGATGGTCGCGTCCCCAAGGTAGTACGAGTTGTCCGAGTGGAACATCGCCCGGTCAACGATCGACGCCGACAGGTCCGGCGAACAGCCGCAGTTGCCAGCCAGGTCCATATTGATCCCGTGCAGGCGCCCGGTGCTGTCGAAGCCGACGTCGTACTCGACATAGAACGGGTGGCGCTTGCCGGTCATCAGCATGTCTTCGACCCGTGGCAGACGCATCTTGGTCGGCTGCCCGGTGAGGTGCGCGATCACCGCGCACAGGCACGCCGGGCTGGCGGCCTGGGTTTCCTTGCCGCCGAAACCACCGCCCATGCGGCGCATGTCGACGACGATCTTGTTCATCGACACGTCGAGCACTTCGGCCACCAGCTTCTGCACTTCGGTGGGGTTCTGCGTCGAGCAGTAGACGATCATGCCGCCGTCTTCGGTGGGCATCACCGAGGAGATCTGCGTCTCCAGATAAAAGTGTTCCTGGCCGCCGATGTGCAGCGTGCCCTGGATGCGATGTTCGGCGGTGGCCAATGCCGAAGCCGAATCGCCGCGCTGATGGGTGTGGCTGTCGAGCACGAAGTGCCGTTTGCGCAAGGCTTCGACCACGTCCAGCACCGGCTCGAGATCTTCGTACTCGATGATCGCCGCCATTGCCGCTTTACGCGCGGTTTCCAGGTCTTTGGCGGCCACGGCCAGCACCGGTTGCCCGACGAACTGCACGTCGTCAATGGCCAGCAGCGGATCGCCCGGCAGCAGCGGTCCGATGTCTTTCAGGCCCGGCACGTCTTCATGGGTGATCGCAATGCGCACGCCTTCGAAGGCGTAGCAGGGCTTGGTGTCGATGCTGATAATTTTCGCGTGGGCGCGGTCTGACAGCCGTGCGTAAACGTGCAGCTGATTGGGAAACTCCAGGCGATCATCGATGTACTGCGCTTCACCGGACACATGCTTGGCGGCGCTGTCGTGCTTGACGCTGCGGCCGACACCGGTGGTCAGGTCCCTGGCGAACAGTTCCGCCAGTTCGGCTTGAGTCTTCTCTACGGCGTGATGGTTAGACATAAGCGGTCACCCGAGTCTCGATGTGCGGTGTTTGCAGTTCGATGAAGTATTTGCGCAGCAGGTTCTGCGCGCTGAGCAGGCGATATTCCTTGCTGGCGCGGAAGTCCGAGAGCGGCGTGAAGTCTTCGGCCAGCGCAGCGCAGGCGCGTTCGATCACAGCGTTGTTGAACGGCTGGCCGAGCAGCACGGCTTCGCAATGGGCGGCGCGTTTCGGAATCGCGGCCATGCCGCCGAACGCCATGCGCGCATCGCTGATCACGTCGTTTTCCACGCGCAGATTGAATGCGGCGCAGACGGCGGAGATGTCATCGTCCAGACGCTTGGAAACCTTGTAGGCGCGGAAACGCTGCTCGGCCGTGGCGCGCGGGACGACGATTTTTTCGATGAACTCGCTTTCCTGACGCGCGGTGACCTTGTAGTCGATGAAGTAATCTTCCAGGTTCAGCGTGCGCCGGGTTTCGCCTTTGCACAGCACCACTTGCGCGCCGAGGGCGATCAGCAGCGGTGGCGAGTCACCGATCGGCGAGGCGTTGCCGATGTTGCCGCCGAGGGTGCCCTGGTTGCGGATCTGCAGCGAGGCGAAGCGGTGCAGCAGCTCGCCGAAGTCCGGGTATTCGGCGGTCAGCGCTTCATAGCAGTCGGAGAGGGAGGTGGCGGCGCCGATTTCGATGCGGTCATCGAAGGTTTCGATGCGCTTCATTTCGGCGACGTTGCCGACGTAGATCATCACCGGCAGGGTGCGGTGGAACTGGGTGACTTCCAGCGCCAGATCAGTGCCGCCGGCCAGCAGCCGCGCTTGTGGGTAAGCGTCATACAGATCGGCCAGATCGGCGACGGTCAGCGGCACCAGGCAACGCTTGTCGCCACTGTTGAGTTCACCGATATCGGTCGGGGCGATGGCTTTGAGGCGGGCGATGGTCTCGGCTTCGCGGGCATCAAACTGATCCGGTTGCTTGCCACAGCAGGATTGTTCGGCGGCGGCGAGGATCGGCCGGTAGCCGGTGCAGCGGCAGAGGTTGCCGGCCAGCGCTTCGTGCGCCTTGGCCGGATCCGGTGCATCGCTGTTCTTTTGCAGGGCGAACAGCGACATGACGAAGCCGGGGGTGCAGAAGCCGCACTGCGAGCCGTGGCACTCGACCATGGCTTTCTGCACGCTGTGCAGTTCGCCCTGGTGCTTGAGGTCTTCGACGCTGATCAGTTGTTTGCCATGCAGCGACGACACAAAGGTCAGGCACGAGTTGAGGCTGCGATAGCGAATGTGTTCGCGGCCGGCGTCATCCGTTTGCAACTCGCCGACCACCACGGTGCAGGCGCCACAGTCGCCGCTGGCGCAGCCTTCTTTGGTGCCGGATTTGCCCACGTGTTCGCGCAGGTAATTGAGCACGGTCAGATTCGGGTCCAGGGCGTGCTCGCTACGGAGTTCCTGGTTAAGTAAAAACTGGATCACGGAAGGCCTCGCAGACTCATTATTGTTGTTAACCGACTTGAGCCGAATTTAGCAGGTCTGACTTTTCGGTCAATGGTTTTCTGACTTAAAGGTCAGGAAAAACGGTTTTGTCGATTAACGCGTGCTCTATTGAGTATTGACCCTGAGCGGATTCACTGCCTTTTTGCTTGAATCGTGCCAAAAAGCGCCGTGCGGGCACTCCGCCATGCACCTGCATTTGCGCTACACTGCGCCGCTTGTGCAGATCGAAGAGTTTGAAGGACAACCATGACGTTCAAGGCGCCGGACAGCCTCGCCGAGCAAATCGCTCACCACCTCGCCGAACGCATCATTCGCGGCGAAATGAAGCCGGGAGAGCGCATTCAGGAACAGAAGGTCACGCTGGCCCTCAATGTCAGCCGCGGATCGGTCCGCGAAGCCCTGCTGATCCTCGAACGCCGTCACCTGATCGCGATCCTGCCGCGACGTGGCGCCCATGTCACCGAACTCACCGCACACAAGGTGCAGAGCCTGTGCACGCTGATGAGCGAGCTGTACATCCTGCTCGGCAATGCGGTCGCCAATGGCTGGCAGACCCAGGCCGACATGGCGCCGTTCGTGCAGATCCAGCAGCGCCTGACCGCCAGCTACGAGCGTCAGGACATCCGCACCTTCGTCGACGACAGCTTCGCCGTGATGCGCGCTGCGTACCCGTTTGCCAACAACCCGTACCTGCAAGAGACCGTCGAGAACCTGCAGCCGGCCATGAGCCGTGCGTATTTCCTCGCCCTCGAACAGCGCAAGGCCGAAATGAGCGAGTTCCTCGAGCTGTTCGAACGCCTGCTGGCCGCTGTGCTCGCCCGTGATTTGCCGCAGATCCGCATCGTGCTGACGGCTTACGCCCAGCGCAGCTGCGATCTGGTGGTCTCCGCCCTGACGGTTGCCTGAGCGTGCGGCTGAAGTGCATCAAACTGGCGGGGTTTAAGTCCTTCGTCGACCCGACCACGGTGAACTTCCCCAGTAACATGGCGGCGGTCGTCGGGCCGAACGGTTGCGGCAAGTCGAACATCATCGACGCCGTACGCTGGGTGATGGGCGAGAGTTCGGCGAAGAACCTGCGTGGCGAGTCGATGACCGACGTCATCTTCAACGGCTCGACCAGCCGCAAACCGGTGAGCCAGGCGAGCATCGAACTGGTGTTCGACAACTCCGACGGCACCCTGGTCGGCGAGTACGCGGCTTACGCCGAGATCTCCATTCGCCGCAAAGTCACCCGCGACAGCCAGAACAGCTATTTCCTCAACGGCGCCAAGTGCCGTCGTCGCGACATTACCGACATCTTCCTCGGCACCGGCCTCGGCCCGCGCAGCTACTCGATCATCGAGCAGGGGATGATCTCCAAGCTGATCGAAGCCAAACCGGAAGACCTGCGCAACTTCATCGAAGAGGCGGCGGGGATCTCCAAGTACAAGGAGCGTCGGCGCGAGACCGAAAACCGCATCCGCCGCACCCACGAAAACCTGGCGCGTCTGACCGACCTGCGCGAAGAGCTTGAGCGTCAGCTCGAACGTTTGCACCGGCAGGCCGAGTCCGCGAAGAAGTATCAGGAATACAAATCCGAAGAGCGTCAGCTCAAGGCGCAACTGTCGGCCCTGCGCTGGCAGGATCTGAACGATCAAGTCGGCCAACGCGAATCGATCATCGGCAACCAGGAAGTCAGTTTCGAAGCGCTGGTCGCCGAGCAGCGCAATGCCGATGCGGCTATCGAGCGGCTGCGCGACGGGCACCATGAACTGTCCGAGCGCTTCAATCTGGTGCAGGGCCGCTTCTATTCGGTCGGCGGCGACATCGCCCGGGTCGAGCAGAGCATCCAGCACGGCCAGCAGCGCTTGCGCCAGTTGCAGGACGATCTGAAAGAAGCCGAGCGCGCGCGTCTGGAAACCGAATCGCACCTGGGCCACGACCGCACGCTGCTGCTGACCCTCGGCGAAGAGCTGGACATGCTCACCCCCGAGCAGGAAGTCACCAGCGCCGCTGCCGAAGAAGCCGCCGCTGCGTTGGAAGATTCCGAAAGCGTCATGCACGGCTGGCAGGAGCAGTGGGACACTTTCAACCTGACCGCTGCCGAACCACGGCGCCAGGCCGAAGTGCAGCAGTCGCGGATCCAGCAGCTGGAAACCAGCATGGAGCGTCTGGCCGATCGGCAAAAGCGTCTCGCCGAAGAGCGCGATCTGCTTTCCGCCGACCCGGAAGACGCGGCGATCATGGCGCTCAACGAGCAGCTCGCCGAATCCGAGGCGACCCTCGAAGATTTGCAGACCAGCGAAGAAGCGCAGGTCGAAAAACTTGAACAACTGCGTCAGGAATTGCAGCAGGCACTGACCGCGCAGCAGCAGGCGCAGGGCGATTTGCAGCGCCTGAACGGACGACTGGCGTCGCTGGAAGCCTTGCAACAAGCCGCGCTCGACCCGGGCACCGGCACCGCCGAATGGCTGAAGGAACACCACCTCGCCGAACGGCCGCGTCTCGCCGAAGGCTTGAAGGTCGAGGCTGGTTGGGAGCTGGCGGTGGAAACCGTGCTCGGCGCCGATCTGCAAGCGGTGCTGGTGGACGACTTCAACGGTTTCGATCTGTCCGGTTTCACCCAAGGCGATCTGCGCCTGCTCAGCCCTGCCAGCGATGGTGTGCGGATAGCGGGCAGTCTGCTGGACAAGGTCGAGGCACAGATCGATCTGTCGCCGTGGCTCGGCCAGGTCAAACCGGTCGACAGCCTTGAGCAGGCCTTGGCCTTGCGCGGCCAGTTGAGTGCAGGGCAGAGCCTGATCAGTCGCGACGGTTACTGGGTTGGCCGACACTTCCTGCGGGTGCGTCGCGCCAGTGAAGCCGAGAGCGGCATGCTTGCCCGTGGCCAGGAAATCGAGACGCTGCAGGTCGAACGCGAAGAGCGCGAAGCCACGGTCGAAGCCATGGAAACCCGTCTGCAAACCCTGCGTGCGCAACAGCGGCAGCAGGAAAACGGTCGTGAGCATTTGCGCCGTTTGCTGCAGGACGAAGCCCGCTCCCAAGGTGAATTGAAAGCCCAGTTGTCCGCCGGTAAAGCCAAGGCTGAACAGCTGACGCTGCGCCGCACCCGACTCGATGAGGAGCTGATCGAACTCGGCGAGCAACGCGAACTGGAACACGAACAGATCGGCGAAGCGCGCATGCAATTGCAGGAAGCGCTCGATGCCATGGCGCTGGACACCGAGCAGCGCGAATTGCTGCTGGCTCAGCGTGACAGCCTGCGCGAACGCCTTGATCGCGTGCGCCAGGAAGCCCGTCAGCACAAGGATCACGCCCATCAACTGGCGGTGCGTCTCGGTTCGTTGCGCGCGCAGCACGATTCCACGCGTCAGGCGTTGGAACGTCTGGAGATGCAGGCCGAGCGCCTGACCGAAAAGCGTGAGCAGTTGAGTCTGAATCTGGAGGAGGGCGAGGCACCGCTGGAAGAGCTGCGCCTGAAACTCGAAGAGCTGCTCGACAAACGCATGACCGTCGACGAAGAACTGAAGACTGCGCAGATTGCGCTGGAAGACGCCGACCGCGAACTGCGCGAGGCGGAAAAGCGCCGGACCCAGGCCGAGCAGCAATCGCAACTGATCCGTGGCCAGCTCGAACAACAGCGCATGGAATGGCAAGCGCTGACCGTGCGGCGCAAGGCGTTGCAGGATCAATTGCTCGAAGACGGCTACGATCTCAATGGCGTGCTCGCGACCTTGACGCCTGAGGCCAGTGAACGCGCCGCCGAAGAAGAACTCGAACGGATCAATGCGCGGATTCAGCGCCTGGGTGCGATCAACCTCGCGGCCATCGACGAATACACGCAACAATCCGAGCGTAAACGTTATCTGGATGCGCAGGACGCCGATCTGGTCGAAGCACTGGAGACCCTGGAAAACGTCATTCGCAAGATCGACAAGGAAACCCGTAACCGCTTCAAGGATACCTTTGATCAGATCAATGGCGGATTACAGGCGCTTTTCCCGAAAGTTTTCGGTGGTGGCAGCGCGTATTTGGAACTGACGGGCGAAGATCTACTCGATACAGGGGTGACGATCATGGCGCGGCCGCCAGGAAAGAAGAACAGCACCATCCATTTGCTCTCTGGCGGGGAAAAAGCCCTGACCGCGCTGGCACTGGTTTTTGCGATCTTCAAATTGAATCCGGCGCCGTTCTGCATGCTCGATGAAGTTGACGCGCCACTGGATGACGCTAACGTTGGACGCTACGCACGATTGGTTAAAGAGATGTCGCAGACCGTGCAGTTCATCTATATCACCCACAACAAGATCGCCATGGAAATGGCCGATCAACTCATGGGTGTGACGATGCACGAGCCGGGTTGTTCGCGACTGGTTGCAGTGGATGTCGAGGAGGCGATGGCGATGGTGGACGCCTGAGTCAGCGTGGTGTCGGAAGGGTATGAGTAGTCTGTAGGACTTTTTTACCGACTTCGACTTGCTGGCCAATCGACATATTCGCGCAAGCCAATGTGACAGACGGTGTAAAGTTGTCTTTGGTCGTGCTAGTTTAATGTCAATTTTTCGTATACGTGGGCAAAACGCCTGTCAGAACATAGAGTTGGCGCCACGTTTTAAAGCGGTTTGCACAATGTAAACCCCTTATTTTTCAGCATTTTTTATAGAGGCACGGGATTACATGGAAATCGGTCTGCGCGAGTGGCTGATCGTCATCGGCATCATTGTGATAGCCGGTATTCTTTTCGATGGCTGGCGCCGTATGCGCGGCGGCAAGGGAAAACTGAAATTCCGTCTTGACCGAAGTCTGTCCAACCTGCCGGACGAGGACACCAGTGCTGAGCTGTTGGGCCCGGCCCGCGTGCTGGACACACATAAAGAGCCGCAACTGGACGAACACGATCTGCCGTCGGTGAGCATGCCGGCCCGCGAAGCACGCGAGCCTCGCGAATCCGGTTCGAAACGTGGCAAGCGCGGCAGCAACGGTCCGGCCCAGGGCGACCTGAACCTCGACCTGGACCTGGACGGCGGCCCGAGCTTCAGCAGCCGTGATGATGACTTCGTCGACGACAGCAAGCCTGCGCCAGCGGTGGCCGACAAGGATCAGCCGCAAGCCGAAGAAGTCCTGGTGATCAGCGTGATCTGCCGCGACGCCGCCGGCTTCAAAGGCCCGGCGCTGTTGCAGAATATTCTGGAAAGCGGTCTGCGTTTTGGCGAGATGGATATTTTCCACCGTCACGAAAGCATGGCCGGCAACGGTGAAGTGCTGTTCTCCATGGCCAACGCGGTCAAGCCGGGTATCTTCGATCTGGACGACATCGACCATTTCAGCACCCCGGCGGTGAGCTTCTTCCTCGGCCTGCCAGGCCCGCGTCATCCGAAGCAGGCCTTCGACGTGATGGTGGCGGCAGCACGCAAGCTGTCGCAGGAACTGAACGGCGAGCTGAAAGACGACCAGCGCAGCGTGCTGACCGCGCAAACCATCGAGCATTACCGTCAGCGCATCGTCGAATTCGAACGCCGCGCCCTGACCCAGAAGCGCTAAGGCCAAGATCAAAAGATCGCAGCCTTCGGCCGCTCCTACAGAGGAACGCGATCCCTGTAGGAGCTGTCGAGTGCAACGAGGCTGCGATCTTTGAATGATGAAACTGGAGCAGCCTCGGCTGCTCTTTTGCTTTATGAGAGAACACCCATGACCGCCGCCAAAAACCGCATTCTAGAGCTGCGCGCTGAACTCGATCAGCACAACTACCGTTACCACGTCCTCGACGAGCCGAGCATTCCGGACGCCGAGTACGACCGGTTGTTCCACGAGCTCAAGGCGCTGGAAGCGGCCAATCCGGAATTGATCACCAGCGACTCGCCGACCCAGCGTGTCGGCAGCGTGGCATTGACCGCGTTCACCCAGGTGCGTCACGAAGTACCGATGCTCAGCCTCGGCAACGCCTTCGAAGAAAACGACATGCGCGAGTTCGACCGTCGGGTGACCGAGGGTCTGGATCTGCCGGCCGGCGATCTGTTCGGTGGCGGTGCGGCGGTGGAATACAGCTGCGAGCCGAAACTCGATGGCCTGGCGGTCAGCCTGCTGTATCAGGACGGCGTGCTGGTGCGCGGCGCCACCCGTGGCGATGGCACCACCGGTGAGGACATCAGCGTCAACGTGCGCACCGTGCGCAACATTCCGTTGAAGCTGCATGGCACAGGCTGGCCGGCGACTCTGGAAGTGCGTGGGGAAGTGTTCATGTCCAAGGCCGGTTTCGAGCGCCTCAACGCCTCGCAACTGGAAGTCGGCGGCAAGACCTTCGCCAACCCGCGCAACGCCGCTGCCGGCAGCCTGCGTCAGCTGGATTCGAAGATCACCGCCAATCGCCCGCTGGAATTCTGCTGCTACGGCATCGGTCAGGTCTCCCACGATATCTCCGACACCCACATCGGCAACCTCAAGCAATTGCAGAAGTGGGGCATGCCGATCAGCCACGAGCTGAAGCTGGCCAAAGGCATCGGCGAGTGCCTGGATTACTACCGCGACATCGGTGAGCGGCGTAACGCGCTGGCCTACGAAATCGACGGTGTGGTGTTCAAGGTCAACAGCATCGCCGATCAGCGCGAGTTGGGCTTCCGGGCCCGCGAACCGCGCTGGGCGATCGCGCACAAATTCCCGGCGATGGAAGAACTCACCGAACTGCTCGACGTGGAATTCCAGGTCGGTCGCACCGGCGCGGTCACTCCGGTGGCGCGGTTGAAACCGGTCAAGGTCGCCGGCGTCACCGTCGCCAACGCGACCCTGCACAACATGGACGAAGTGGCGCGCCTGGGCCTTATGATTGGTGACACCGTGATCATCCGCCGTGCCGGTGATGTGATCCCGCAGGTGGTGCAAGTGGTCACCGAACGTCGCCCGGAGAATGCTCGTCCTGTAGCGATTCCAGAGAATTGTCCGGTCTGCGGCTCCCATGTCGAGCGCACGCAACTGGTCAAGCGCAGCAAGGGCAAGGAGACCATCAGCGAAGGCGCGGTGTACCGCTGCGTTGGCCGTCTGGCCTGCGGTGCGCAACTGAAGCAGGCGATCATTCATTTCGTCTCGCGCCGGGCGATGGACATCGAAGGCCTTGGTGACAAAAGCGTCGAGCAACTGGTCGATGAAGGTCTGGTCAGTTCACCGGCGGATCTGTATGCGCTGAAGTTCGACGACATTGTCGATCTGGAAGGCTTTGCCGAGGTCTCCAGCAACAAGCTGCTGGCGGCCATCGAAGACAGCAAGCAACCGGGACTGTCGCGGTTCATTTATGCGCTGGGCATTCCCGATGTCGGTGAGGAAACGGCCAAGGTGTTGGCGCGCTCGCTCGGTTCGCTGGAACGCGTGCAGCAGGCGCTGCCGCAAGTGCTGACCTATCTGCCGGACATCGGCCTGGAAGTGGCCCACGAGATTCACAGCTTCTTCGAAGATGCACACAACCAGCAGGTGATCACCGAGTTGTTGGGGCATGGCCTGCAGATTCAGGATCAGGGTGAACTCGGCGCCGAATTTGCTGCCAGCACCACCCTCGGTGGTCTGCTCGACAAGCTGCACATTCCCTTTGTCGGCCCGGGCGGCGCGCAGAAACTGGCGGACAAATTCGGTTCGCTGGAAGCAGTGATGAATGCCGACTGGCTGGACATGCGTCAGGCGCTACCGGAGAAGCAGGCCAATTCGGTGCGCGAGTTTTTTGCTGTGCCCGAGCATCGGCAGATCGCCGAGGCCGCCGAGAAACAGCTGCGGGATTTCGGCATGCACTGGCTGAGCGAGAAGAAAGTCGTTGAGGGCCTGCCGCTGTCCGGCGAAACCTGGGTGCTGACCGGCAAGGTCGAATTGATGAGCCGCGATGTGGCCAAAGAACACCTGGAAAGCCTCGGCGCCAAGGTTGCTGGCTCGGTCTCGGCGAAAACGCATTGTGTGGTCGCAGGGCCCGGTGCCGGCTCGAAACTGACCAAGGCCAATGAGCTGGGGGTGAAGGTGATGGACGAAGAGGCGTTTATCGCGTTCCTCAAAACCCATGGCATTTCTGCCTGATACAGTTTTGTTCGGCAGTCTGCTTTTGTGGCGAGGGAGCTTGCTCCCGCTCGGCGACGAAGTCGTCGCAAAACCACCATCCTCGGTATTTCAGGGTAAATGAGGTCGCATGGTTTTGGGGGCTGCTTCGCAACCCAGCGGGAGCAAGCTCCCTCGCCACATCGGCAGTGTCACTCAGTAGCTGCGTTGTATTCGGGAACATTGTTGACTTCAGGATGATCTAGTCTTGGCAAGCCCCAGGGAGAGATCGCCATGTACCGCTTTTTCGAGCAGCTCAGTTCTCGCATCGTCGCGCCGTTCATGGGCGAATCTTCACGCAACAGCAAAATCTGGCCGTGCCGCTGCGGCCAGTCGCTGTTCTTTCGCAACAGTCAATGTCTGGCTTGCAGCGCCATGTTGGGCTATCAGCCTGAAGAAAGTCGCCTGACCTCGTTGCAGCCCGGGCCACAGGACGGCAGTTGGACACTCGATGCCGATCCCGACGCCGGACTGTTTCGTCGCTGCGCCAACCTCGACACGCCCGCCGCGTGCAACTGGCTGCTGCCGGATAACGGCCACGACAGCCTGTGCATCGCCTGCAGCCTCAACCGCACCATCCCCGACCTCTCAGTGCCGGAAAACCCCGAACGCTGGCGCAAAGTCGAAATCGCCAAGCGCCGGCTGGTGGCGCAACTGATCACCCTCGGCCTGCCGGTCATCCCGAAAACCGTGGATGAGGCCACCGGTCTGGCCTTCGACTTCATCGGCGTCGACCTCGAAGGCAACGCGCCAATGACCGGCCACGCCAACGGTCTGATCACCCTCGATATCAAAGAAGCCGACGACGCCCATCGCGAGCAGGTGCGGGCGGCAATGCATGAACCCTATCGCACGCTGCTCGGGCATTTCCGGCATGAGGTCGGGCATTATTATTGGGATCGTCTGATCGCCAATGGGCCGTGGCTTGAACCTTTCCGCAACCTGTTCGGCGACGAGCGCGCCAGTTACGCCGAAGCGCTCGACCGTCACTACCAGCAAGGCGCACCGCTGGACTGGCCGCAACACTACGTCAGCGCCTACGCGACCATGCACCCATGGGAAGATTGGGCCGAAACCTGGGCGCATTACCTGCACATGATGGATGCGGTGGATACCGCGCTGGGTTTCGGCATGAGCGCGCGGGAAATGGACTTCGACTACCAGCCGTTCCCGTCCAGCACGCTGTACGACCCGGAGCACCCCGGCGGCGCGGCGTTCCTGTCGTTCGTCAATGCGTGGATCGAACTGGCGGGCATGCTCAACGAGCTGTCACGCAGCATGGGGCAGCCGGATTTCTACCCGTTCGTGCTGCCGGCGGCGGCGATTGCCAAGTTGCACTTCATCCATCTGGTGATCCAGCAGGCGGGCGGCAAGGCGGACGAGGTGTTGCAGGCGCAATAGCAAGTGCTTGAAGCCCTTCATATTTTTAATCTGAAACCAACGGTTGTAACTTCGCTTCAGATAGGTACAATGGCGCGGCTCGCCGACAGGTGAGTGTCGTTATGGTGACCCCATCGGTCCCCCCGCAACGATTACCCGTGAACCTGGTCAGAGCCGGAAGGCAGCAGCCACAGCGGGAACATTGTGTGCCGGGGTGTGGCTGGTGGGGTTACCACCTTGACGAACGAAGAACGCTTCAACAGAACTGCATGGGTTTCGCCCACTGCGGTTTTTTTATGCCCGCGATTTGGGCTTTCACGCCAGCCCCTGTGGGAGCGAGCCTGCTCGCGAAGGCTGCCCCCCGATGCCTGTTCAGTCACCAAGGTTGAACAGTGGCATACTCCACCGTCTTGCTGCGCGCGTCGTTGACAAGTTCGCGCCCTGGCTACGAGGTTGTATGCACCCGGAACATCACGATTTATCCACCGCCGTGTACTTGCCCGTGACGGATGAGACCTGCGCCAGCCTGTTGCAGCCCGATGGCGCAAAAAACCTCGGCGAGTTGACGGATGCGCAGCTGGCCGCCGTGCTGGTCATCCAGAATCTGGCTCAGGCCACCGAAAAGGATCTCACCGCCGCAGCGGCGGAGAAGGTGCTGGCGCGCCTGATCGCCTGGGCGGTCGATGGCGGGGCAGGGCTGCTGTCTGAGGCGCAACGGCTGTTCGACCCGCGCCAGTTGTACTTCGGCCTGAACGCCATCAGGGGATTGAACCTGCGATTGCTGTTGGCCGAAGAGGTGGCGGCGCAGGATTACCTGCTGCCCGATGGCAAGTGGGATGACGAGTTCAAGACGCGCCACCACGCGATCAACAATCCGTTCAGCCAGCAGATGATCAGCCCGGCACACCGCGAGCGCTGGCTCAGCGCCGCGCAGGACAAACTGGTCAGAACCTTCCGCGCCAACCTCGATGAAGACCTGCACGTGCAAGGCTATGCCGGGATCGGCAAGAGCCACCTGGTCGGTGCCTTGACCGAGTGCCTGGACCCCGGGAAAACCCTGTTGCTGGCACGTACCCCGGAAAAACTTGCGACCCTGTGCCAGCGCATGGGCGTTGCCAGTGAGCGCAAGCCCGGCATCACCTTTGAGGCGTTCGCCCGCGGGCTGATTTATGGGCGCAAGCCACAGCCGGCAAGCGCCGCCGGCCGAGTCGCGAGTAAACAGAGTCTGGCGCAGGAGCTGAACATCCTCGGCTTTCGCGAGCATGACGCGCAACGCACCCTGAACGTCTGCCTGGAAACCCTCGAGCGCTATTGCCACTCCCGGGACTACAGCCTGTCGGCGCATCATCTGCCGTATTTCAAACTGTCCTTGTCCGGCCTTGAGTCCAAAGTGTTGCTGGAGTATTCGAGCCGCGTCTGGACTTACCTTGAGGCCAACCCGGCGTGGGGCCGGCAGAGCGGCTTTGAAGCCTTGTTGCTGATCAAGCGTGCAAGCCTTGCGGGCTGCGTGGTGCCGCCGCGTTATACCCACGTGCTGATCGACGAGAGTCAGGACATTCCCGCTTCGCTGCTGCAGATTATCGAGCGTGGCCGACAGGTGCTGATCACGCTGGGCGATGAGTACCAGCACGCCGAGCGTGATCTGGTGAAGAGAAAGCGTGAGGTGCGCCAGAGCGATATCACCTACTCGGTACGCTCGGGACGAAACGTCGAGCGTCTGGTCAATCCGCTGATTTCCCGGCACTCGGAAAAGAGCAAGGTGCCCTTCGAAGGTGCGCGTGAGGCGGACGTCGGCATCGAGTTTTATCCACAGGGCTTTGTCCCGCCCGAAGGTTGCGTGGTGCTGACGGCGTCCCCTTGGGACACCATGAAGTGGGCCATGCAACTGCACGATGCCAATTGCCTGTTCAGCTTTGCCGACATGACAGCGCAGCGCGACCTTGAGCACTTCATGACCAGCGCCATCGAGTTGTTCAGGGTGGATTACTACAGTTCCACGCACAGCGAGAAGGGCCCGCATCGCTATTTCAGCGATCTGCCGAAGTGGCAGCAGGTGCGCGATGCCAACCAGTTCGACGAGGCGTTTCTGTGGGTCGAGGCCGAGCTGGAGAAGGGCTTCAAGGTCGCTGACCTGACCCGGCTCAACCGGATGATCGGCGGCCCCGGCAAAAGCTGCCTGCTGATGCTGGCGCAAGAGGCGGGCGGCATGGAGTTCGACCGCGTTCTGCTGACGCCCGAGCTGCTGACCAACGTGCAGTTCAAGGACGCCTACGCGTTCGATCAGCGGATCTGCGCCGTATACATCGCCATCTCCCGCGCCCGGCAGCAGCTTTATCTGCCGTACGACGTGGTCGAGTGGATCGAGTTTCACGACTACCAGAAGTTCCGTGAGTCGCACGGCTACTGAATAATTCTCTGTCGGAAATGTCCCCCTGTGGGAGCGGGCTTGCTCGCGAAGGCGGTGTGCCAGTTAACGAATCTGATGACTGACACACCGCCTTCGCGAGCAAGCCCGCTCCCACAATGGGTTATGGGGTGGCTTCAGCGGACCCGGTATACAACCGGATGATGTCATCAATCTCCCCCGACATTTTCATCCGCAACAACGTGCGCAAGATCCGCTGCACCGGCACCTGAGGGTCATTCCTCACGTAGCAGCCCACATGCTGCTCCTGCAGCACCGCGACGCCGTGCAGTTGCTGCCCGGGCAGCAGGCGCTGATTGAACCAGTCCAGTGTCCATTGATTGCTCACCGCATAGCGGTAGCGGCCGGCCAGGAGTTTTTCCAGCACTTGTTCCTGATTACGCGCGTCCTCGCGTTGCAGGCGATCGGCGTCGAACAGCGGTTGCAGGGTCGGATAGGTATAGCCGAGCACGGTGCCGATCGATTGGCGGGGCAGGTCGGCAGGGTCGACGCGGGGCGGCTGAGCATCGCGGCTGATCAGCAAATCGCGCTGGAACAGCAGCGGAAGGCTCCAGATATAGTCCCCGGACTGATTCGGCAGCCACGATTGTGCGGCATAGCAGCGCACGTCGACTTCACCGTGCTCCATGGCGTTCTGCACCCGGGCGCGCGGCAGGACGTGGAATTCGGCCGGCACGCCGACCTGCGTCGCAAGGCTGAGCATGATGTCGTGGAGGATGCCCTGGGTCGGGCGGCCATGGTCGATCTGCACCATCGGCATCGCCCAGCTGTCGGCCACGACGAAGCGCAGCGGCGGTTCGGCCGCGCTCACGCTCAGACTGATCCCCAACAAAGCTCCCAAGGCCCAACGCATACATGCTCCGATGAGTCCCGATCACGAGCGAAATTTCCCCGCCAACAGCAGCTTAGCCAGATTAGACGAGCACACCGGATGCAATTTTGCCCTTGCTCCGCTAGCATTAGCCGCTTCAGCTTCCTTCGTTGCGACGGTTTTCGATGAGTTATCAGGTTCTTGCACGTAAATGGCGTCCGCGCTCGTTCCGCGAAATGGTCGGCCAGACCCATGTGCTCAAGGCTCTGATCAATGCCTTGGACAGCCAGCGGCTGCACCATGCGTACCTGTTCACCGGTACGCGCGGGGTCGGTAAGACCACCATTGCGCGGATCATTGCCAAATGCCTGAACTGTGAGACAGGTATCACTTCCAGCCCTTGCGGCGAGTGTTCGGTGTGCCGCGAGATCGACGAAGGCCGCTTCGTCGACCTGATCGAGATCGACGCCGCGAGCCGGACCAAGGTCGAAGACACCCGCGAGCTGCTCGACAACGTGCAGTACGCGCCGAGCCGCGGGCGCTTCAAGGTCTATCTGATCGACGAAGTGCACATGCTCTCCAGCCATTCCTTCAATGCGCTGTTGAAAACCCTTGAAGAGCCGCCGCCGTACGTCAAGTTCATCCTGGCGACCACCGACCCGCAGAAACTTCCGGCAACGATTTTGTCGCGCTGCCTGCAGTTCTCGCTGAAGAACATGACGCCCGAGCGCGTGGTTGAGCATTTGACCCACGTGCTCGGCGCCGAAAACGTGCCGTTCGAGGACGACGCGCTGTGGTTGCTGGGCCGTGCCGCTGACGGCTCGATGCGTGACGCCATGAGTCTGACCGACCAGGCCATCGCCTTCGGTGAAGGCAAGGTATTGGCCGCCGATGTGCGAGCGATGCTCGGCACGCTGGATCACGGCCAGGTCTTCGACGTGCTGCACGCGCTGATCGAGGGTGACGCCAAGGCGTTGCTCGAAGCCGTGCGCCACCTGGCCGAGCAAGGCCCGGACTGGAACGGCGTGCTCTCGGAAATTCTCAACGTGCTGCACCGCGTCGCCATCGCCCAGGCCTTGCCGGAAGGTGTAGATAACGGCCATGGCGACCGTGATCGGGTGTTGGCGCTGGCGCAGGCGCTGCCGGCCGAAGACGTGCAGTTCTATTACCAGATGGGCCTGATCGGTCGCCGCGACTTGCCGCTGGCGCCGGACCCGCGTGGTGGTTTCGAGATGGTCCTGCTGCGGATGCTGGCCTTCCGGCCGGCGGATACGGCGGACGCCCCGAGGCAACCGCTAAAGCCAGTGGGGATCAGCCAGGCCACAGTTGATTCCGTAAACTCAGTGGCTGCCGCGCCCAAGCCTGCGCCGGTAGTCGCTGCGGCTGTTGCGCCTGCACCGGTGGTTGCGCCAGCGCCGGCTCCAGCGCCTGTGGTGGTGGCTGCGCCGGCACCTGCGCCAGAAGCAGAACCTGAACCGGTCGTCGCCGAAGCGCTGGTCGACCTGCCGTGGAACGACCCGGTCGAACCCGAGCCGGAACCCGAGCCAGTGCAGCAACCAGCCGTCGAGCCGGTGCTGGAAACCGCCAGCGAGCAGCCCGAGTTGCCGCCGATGCCGCTGCCGACCCCGGACAGCGTGGTGCCGGATGCACCGGAGTGGGCGGCTGCGCCGATTCCCGAGCCGTCGGTCGCCGACGTCGATGCCGCCACACCGGGCATGGATCTCGACGATGAGCCGCCGCTGGACGAAGACTACATCGAGCCGGACATGGATTCGGCCTACAGCTACCTCGACGATCTGGCCAGCGAACACACCGCCGAGCCAGCCCCGGAACCCGAGCCGGAGCCTGCCGCCGCGCCGGCCACCGGTCTGGCGTTGCAATGGCTGGAGCTGTTCCCGCAATTGCCGATCTCCGGCATGACCGGCAGCATCGCCGCCAACTGCACGCTGATCGCGGTCGATGGCGACCATTGGCTGATGCACCTGGACCCGGCGCACAGCGCGCTGTTCAACGCCACGCAACAGCGGCGCCTGAACGATGCGTTGAACCAGTTCCACGGTCGCACGCTGACCCTGACCATCGAACTGATCAAGCCCGAGCAGGAAACCCCGGCGCAGGCCGCGTCCCGTCGCCGGGCCAACCGTCAGCGCGAGGCGGAAGAATCGATCCATGGTGATCCGTTCATCCAGCAGATGGTCCAGCAGTTCGGTGCAGTGGTTCGACACGATACTATTGAACCTGTCGACGCCTTGGTCGCCCAAGGCTAATAACTGAGGGCGTCCGGCCTCGCTGGCCGGGCGCTGTTTTGATCCAAGTACTTTTGAGGTGATTCCCATGATGAAAGGTGGCATGGCCGGCCTGATGAAGCAGGCACAGCAGATGCAGGAAAAAATGGCCAAGATGCAGGAAGAACTGGCCAACGCCGAAGTCACCGGCAAGGCCGGTGGCGATATGGTCACCGTGGTCATGACCGGTCGTCACGACGTGAAAAGCGTCAGCATCGACCCAAGCTTGGTTGAAGGCCTGAGCGAAGACGACAAGGAAATGCTCGAAGCCGTGGTCGCTGCCGCCGTCAACGACGCCGTGCGCAAGATCGAAGCCAACAGCCAGGAAAAAATGGGCAGCATGACCGCCGGCATGAACCTGCCAGCAGGTATGAAACTGCCATTCTGATTCGCCTTTGCGGGTCGGATGAGCTACACAAAATGCCAGGCATCGCGCCTGGCATTTTTGTTTCTGGCTCCTGGAGGTGCGGTGTCTTTGATGCCGCCTTCGCGAGCAGGCTCGCTCCCACATTTGGAATGCATTTCCCTGTGGGAGCGAGCCTGCTCGCGAATGAACTCACCTCGGTACAACTGAATAAACATCGAACGCCCCAATGCCACAAAGGTCTGCTCCCTATACCCCCGAATTCCCCATTCACAGGAGACGCTGACATGTCCGACCCTCTGACCCTCAATCAACGCTTCGTCCTCGCCTCGCGCCCGGTCGGCGCGCCGACTCCGGAAAACTTCCGTCTGGAGCGCGAAGCGTTGCCGGATCTCGAAGACGGCCAGGTGCTGCTCAAGACCCTGTACCTGTCACTGGACCCGTACATGCGCGGACGCATGAGTGACGCGCCGTCCTACGCCGCGCCGGTACAAATCGGCGAAGTGATGACCGGTGGCGCTGTCAGCCGTGTCGAGAATTCCCGTCATCCGAAATTCCACCAGGGCGATCTGGTGGTCGGCCTCACCGGCTGGCAAAGCCACAGCATCAGCGACGGGCGCAACATCATGCCGATTCCGTCCGGTCTGCCGAGCCCGTCGATGGCCCTCGGTGTACTGGGCATGCCGGGGATGACCGCGTACATGGGGCTGATCGACATCGGTCAGCCGAAAGAAGGCGAGACCCTGGTGGTGGCTGCAGCGTCAGGTGCGGTCGGTTCAGTGGTCGGTCAGGTGGCGAAGATCAAGGGCCTGCGCGCCGTGGGTGTGGCCGGTGGTGCCGACAAATGCAAATACGTGGTCGAGGAACTGGGGTTTGATGCCTGCATCGATCACAAGGCGCCGGACTTTGCCGAACAACTGGCCAAGGCTTGCCCGAAAGGCATCGACATCTATTACGAAAACGTCGGCGGGCATGTGTTCGATGCCGTGGTGCCGTTGCTCAACCCCAAGGCGCGGATCCCGCTGTGCGGGCTGATTGCCGGTTACAACGCCACTGAAGTGCCGCAAGGCCCGGATCGTCTGCCAATGCTGCAGCGTACGTTGCTGACCAAGCGCGTGCGGATTCAGGGCTTCATCGTGTTTGATGACTACGGCGACCGTCAGCCGGAATTCATCAGCCACATGGTGCCGTGGGTGCGCGACGGCAAGGTCAAATTCCGTGAAGACGTCGTGGAAGGCCTGGAGCAGGCGCCCGAGGCGTTTATCGGTCTGTTGGAGGGGCGCAACTTCGGCAAACTGGTGGTGAAGGTCGCCCAGGACTGAGCATTTGACGCTGGCCAGAGGCGCGGGTATAAACCGCGTCTCGTTGTTTTGTCGGACTTTTTACCCATGAGCTTCAGCCCTTTGATTCGCCAACTGATCGACGCCCTGCGCACTTTGCCGGGCGTGGGTCAGAAAACCGCCCAGCGCATGGCGTTGCAGTTGCTCGAGCGTGATCGCAGCGGCGGCACGCGCCTGGCCCAGGCCCTGAGCCAGGCCATGGAAGGGGTGGGTCACTGTCGTCAGTGCCGCACGCTGACCGAAGACGATCTGTGCCCGCAATGCGCCGACACGCGCCGCGACGACACGCTGCTGTGCGTGGTGGAAGGGCCGATGGACGTCTACGCGGTGGAGCAAACGGGTTTCCGCGGGCGCTACTTTGTGCTCAAGGGCCACCTGTCGCCGCTCGACGGTCTGGGGCCGGAAGCTATCGGTATTCCGCAGCTGATGGCGCGTATTGAAGAGGCGGGCACGTTTACCGAAGTCATCCTCGCCACCAACCCGACGGTGGAAGGTGAAGCTACTGCGCATTACATCGCTCAACTTCTGGCCAACAAAGGCCTGATCGCCTCGCGGATTGCCCACGGTGTGCCGTTGGGTGGGGAGCTGGAGTTGGTGGATGGCGGGACACTGGCGCATTCGTTTGCCGGGCGTAAGCCGATTTCCCTCTGACAGGTGTGTTGCCTGAACTGGCCCCATCGCTGGCAAGCCAGCTCCCACAGTGACTTCGGTCGTTCACAAATGTTGTGCACACCAAAAAAACCTGTGGGAGCTGGCTTGCCAGCGATGGGCGCACCTCGGTATGACTGATTCACACAAACTTATTGAAACCCAAGCAAGCGCTCGGTTAACGTCGGTCAACCCTTCAGTGGAGTTCGCCGATGCCTGCCTTCCAGGATTACTTCGACCCCAGCCACCAAATGGTCCGCGACAGCGTCAGACGTTTCGTCGAGCGCGAGATCCTGCCGGACATCGATGCGTGGGAAGAAGCCGAAAGCTTTCCCCGTGAGCTGTACCTGAAGGCCGGGGCAGCGGGGATTCTCGGTATCGGTTATCCCGAAGCGCTGGGTGGTAGCCACGAAAGTGATGTGTTCGCCAAGATCGCCGCCAGCGAAGAACTGATGCGCTGCGGTTCCGGTGGTCTGGTCGCCGGCCTTGGATCGCTGGATATCGGCCTGCCACCGATCGTCAAATGGGCCCGGCCCGAGGTGCGCGAGCGCGTGGTGCCGGCAGTGCTCAGTGGCGAGAAAATCAGCGCGCTGGCGGTCACCGAGCCCGGCGGCGGTTCCGACGTCGCCAACCTGCAAACCCGCGCCGTGCGTGACGGCGAATTCTACCGGGTCAGCGGCAGCAAAACCTTTATCACCAGCGGCGTGCGTGCCGATTTCTACACCGTCGCGGTGCGCACCGGAGCGCCGGGTTTCGGCGGCATCAGCCTGTTGCTGATCGAGAAGGGCACTCCAGGCTTCACCGTAGGCCGCCAGTTGAAGAAAATGGGCTGGTGGGCCTCGGACACCGCTGAGCTGTTCTTCGACGATTGCAGGGTGCCTGTGGGCAATCTGGTCGGCGCCGAGAACATGGGTTTCGCCTGCATCATGGGCAATTTCCAGAGTGAACGGCTGGCGCTGGCGCTGATGGCCAACATGACCTCGCAGCTCGCGCTCGAAGAGGCGCTGAAGTGGGCGCGTGAGCGTGAGGCGTTCGGCAAACCCATCGGCAAGTTTCAGGTGATCAAGCACCGGCTGGCCGAGATGGCCACGGCGCTGGAAGTATCGCGCGAGTTCACCTACCGCCAGGCGGCGAAAATGGCGGCGGGGCAGAGCGTGATCAAGGAGATTTCCATGGCCAAGAACGTCGCCACGGACACCTCGGACCGGATTACCAGCGAGGCAGTGCAGATTCTTGGCGGCCTGGGTTACATGCGCGAAAGCCTGGTGGAGCGGCTGTATCGGGATAACCGCATTCTGTCGATTGGCGGCGGGACGCGGGAGGTGATGAACGAGATCATCAGCAAGCAGATGGGGCTTTAGGTTCTGCGTTGAGGCGGCCGACGCCTTCGCGAGCAGGCTCGCTCCCACAGGAGAATGCATTCCAAATGTGGGAGCGAGCCTGCTCGCGAAAGCGGTCTGACAGGCGCTACTTACTTATCAGTCAGGGCAAACTGCGTCAGGCAGAAGGTAGGGATGCCCATATCTTCCAGACGCTGCGAACCCCCCAGCTCCGGCAGATCGATAATCGCCGCCGCCTCATGCACCCGCGCGCCCATGCGGCGGATCAGGTTGGCCGCGGCGATCAGCGTGCCACCGGTGGCAATCAGGTCATCGAACATCACCACCGAATCGCCTTCGCACAGGCTGTCGGCGTGGACTTCGAGGAACGCTTCGCCGTACTCGGTCGCGTAACCTTCGGCCAGCACGTCCGCCGGCAGTTTGCCTTGCTTGCGGAACAGCACCAGCGGCTTGTTCAGCTGGTAGGCCAGCACCGAACCGATCAGGAAGCCGCGCGCATCCATCGCGCCGATGTGGGTGAAATCGGCTTCCACATAACGGTGGGCGAAGCTGTCCATCACCAGGCGCAGGGCCTTGGGCGACTGAAACAGCGGGGTAATGTCGCGAAAGATCACGCCCGGTTTCGGGAAGCCGATCACGGGGCGGATCAGGGATTTGATGTCGAAGGAGTCGAAGACCATCGTCGAGGTGTCCTGGCAGGGCTGCAAACGGCGCAGTATACCCGCGGCTGAAACGCTTCGCTCAACCGCGGATCGAGATCAGCCTTCGAGGGAGCCGCCGGCCAGGGCGCAGAGCTGGATCGGGTCGAGGATGTGGATCTCTTTGCCCTCGGCGGCGATCAGCTCGTTTTGCTGGAAGCGGGTGAACACCCGCGACACGGTTTCCACCGCCAGGCCCAGATAATTGCCGATTTCATTGCGCGACATGCTCAGACGGAACTGGTTGGCCGAGAACCCGCGAGCACGGAAGCGGGCCGACAGGTTGACCAGGAACGTGGCGATGCGCTCATCGGCGGTTTTTTTCGACAGCAACAGCATCATTTGCTGGTCGTCACGGATCTCGCGGCTCATCACCCGCATCAACTGACGGCGCAGCTGCGGCAGTTGCAGGGCCAGTTCATCAAGGCGTTCGAAAGGAATTTCACAGACCGAGGTGGTCTCCAGGGCTTGGGCCGACACCGGGTGTTTCTCGGTGTCCATGCCGGACAGGCCGACCAGCTCGCTCGGCAGGTGGAAACCGGTCAGTTGTTCTTCGCCGCTGTCGCTCAGGCTGAAGGTCTTCAGGGCGCCGGAGCGTACTGCATAAACGGAATCGAAGGTGTCGCCCTGGCGGAACAGGAACTCACCCTTTTTCAACGGGCGGCCACGTTTAACGATTTCGTCCAGCGCATCCATGTCTTCCAGATTCAGAGAAAGTGGCAGGCAGAGAGGGGCCAGGCTGCAATCCTTGCAATGGGCCTGGTTGTGAGCGCGCAGTTTGACTGGCTCGGACATTTCTTAAATCCTTGTGGGAAAACACACATAAGCCGTAAGGGTAACCCACGGGAGGACATTCAGGCCAGTCTGCGGCGAGTTTGTCCCACGGGCGTTAAGCCGCAGGGCAAGTGGCCGATAAAGGGGTATCACCACGCATGCAAGGAATCGCTTCGATGGCCGCCATTGACACGCTGAACCCCGGTAGCAGCGGCGTTGCGTCTGTGCCGAGCACCGCCAGGACAGGCACCGACAGCGAGCAGAATGCCGCCTCTGCGCCGTTGGCAATCCCGACCTTGGTCGAGGGCGTCAAAGTGTCGCTGTCCGGCGCCTCGATCGAAAAATCCTTCAGCGTCGGTGGTGAGAACAGCGACATCGAAGACAGCGGCTTGCCCGAGAACGTCCAGCAGTTGCTGAAGATGATCCGCAAACTGCAAAAAGAGATCGCCGAGAAGAAAGCCCGGATGGCGGCCGTCATGTCCGACAGAACACTGACCAACGAAGCCAAGGTCAATATGCTCGCCGCGCTGCGCGGTGCCATCGCCGCCCTGAATACCGGGCTGATCAGCGCCAATCTGGCCCTGTCCAAAGTCATGGATCAGTCCGGCCTCACCTCCGAGCAGAACCTCAAACTCGGCTCACTGCTGACGAAAAACTAGATCACCCGCGAGAAGCGCTGGCGGTTCTGCTGTTCCAGATACGCGTCGAACACCATGCACACCGAACGCACCAGCAGACGCCCGACCGGCAACACCTCGATGCGCTCGCGTTCCAGCGTGATCAATCCATCGTTGGCCATGCCTTGCAGTTGCGGCCACAGCGCGCCGAAGTAACCCTGAAAATCGATGTTGAACGCCTGCTCGATTTCGGCGAATTCCAGGCTGAAATTGCAGATCAGTTGCTGGATCACCGCGCGGCGCAGGCGATCGTCGGCATTGCACACCAGGCCACGGCTGGTTGCCAGTTGCGCGGCGGCGAGGGTGTTCTGGTACTGGTTCAGATCGCTGTTGTTCTGGCAGTAGAGGTCGCCGATCTGGCTGATCGCCGACACCCCAAGACCAATCAGGTCGCAATGGCCGTGAGTGGTGTAGCCCTGAAAGTTGCGCTGCAGGGTCTGTTCTTCCTGGGCAATCGCCAGCTCATCGTCGGGCAGGGCGAAGTGATCCATGCCGATGTAACGGTAGCCGGCGGCGGTCAGTTGTTCGATGGTGCGCTGGAGCATGTCGAGTTTCTGCGCAGGGCTTGGCAGTTCGTGGCTGTTGATCCGCCGCTGCGGCATGAAGCGCTCCGGCAGGTGTGCATAGTTGAACACCGAGAGTCGATCCGGTTGCAGGCTGATGACTTCCTCGACGGTGCGCGCAAAGTTCTCCGGTGTCTGTTTGGGCAGGCCGTAGATCAGGTCGATGTTGATCGAGCGAAATTGCAGGGTGCGCGCCGCATCGATCACCGCGCGGGTTTCTTCCAGGCTTTGCAGGCGATTGACCGCCCGTTGCACCGCCGGATCGAGGTCTTGCAGGCCGATGCTGACCCGGTTGAAGCCGAGTTCGCGCAACAGACCCATGGTCGACCAGTCGGCCTCGCGCGGGTCGATCTCGATGCCGTAATCGCCGGAATCGTCATCCAGCAGATTGAAGTGTTTGCGCAGGTGCGCCATCAACTGGCGCAGTTCGTCGTGGCTGAGAAAGGTCGGGGTGCCGCCGCCGAAGTGCAGTTGCTCGACTTTCTGCGCCGGTTCCAGGTGGCAGGCGATCAACTGGATTTCCTGCTCCAGCCGTTGCAGATACGGCTGCGCTCGCCCGCGATCCTTGGTGATGACCTTGTTGCAGGCGCAGTAGTAGCAAATGTTCGCGCAGAACGGCACGTGCACGTACAGCGACAAGGGGCGCAACGCCTTGCGGCTGTCGCGCAGGGCATGGAACAGGTCGAAGGTGCCGACCTGGCTGTTGAATTGCACGGCGGTCGGATACGAGGTGTAGCGCGGCCCCGCCAGGTCGTAGCGGCGGATCAGATCAGTGTCCCAACGAATGGCGTCGAGCATGCGGGCATTCCCCCGGATAGGCTGGCAGTGTGGCTAGTCTAGGGGAGGGCGCGGCGGGGCATCTTGATTTGTATCAACGGGGAGGATTCGTATAAGTCACGCGGCCCCATCGCGAGCAGGCTCGCTCCCACAGGAGATTTGTGGCGTACACAAAACCTGTGGGAGCGAGCCTGCTCGCGAAGGCCGCGCCGCCGGTCAGTGGCCCATCAGCCAGTGCTGGTGCGGCCCCGGCAGGGTCCAGATGCCGAACAGGATCACCAGCAGACCGCCGGCCATGCGCACGCTGCGTTTGCGCAGCAGCGCCGTGACCCGCTCGGCGGCGAGGCCGGTGGCCAGCAACACCGGCCAGGTACCGAGCCCGAAGGCGAGCATCAGCAACGCGCTGTCGAGTGCATTGCCCTGGCTGGCCGACCACAGCAATGTGCTGTAAACCAGCCCGCACGGCAGCCAGCCCCAAAGCGCGCCGAGCAATAAAGCGCGGGGCAGGCTCGACACCGGCAACAGCCGATTGGCGACAGGTTGAATGTAGCGCCAGAGACCACGGCCCAGGCTTTCGATGCGTGTCAGGCCGCTCCACCAGCCCGCCAGATACAGGCCCATGGCGATCAGCAGCAAACCCGCAAGCACGCGCATGAACAACGCCGCAGGACTGTTGGCCACCGCCCATCCCGCCAACCCGGTCAGTAGACCGGCCGTGGCATAGCTGAGAATCCGCCCGAGGTTATAGGCCAGCAGCAGACGAAAGCGTCGGCTGCGCTGCTCCTTGGGGATCGCCAGGGTCAGCGCGCCCATCAGGCCGCCGCACATCCCCAGGCAATGCCCGCCACCGAGCAGGCCGAGGATCAGCGCGGAAACCAGCAGCGGCGCCAGCTCAAGCATGGGGTGGCGCCTTGTCCTGCGGTTTGTCGGCTTTGGCTTCGTCCACGGCGGCGGTGTGGTTCGGGTCCTGATCGTCGAACAGGATGCTGTGGGCCGGACCATCAAGATCGTCGTACTGTCCGCTGTCCACCGCCCAGAAAAAGATGTACACGGCGATGGCCACGATCAGCAGGGCGGCCGGGATCATCACGTAAAGAGCTGGCATCGGTACTCCAAGCCCGCGCGGCTCAGGCCGGCAACGGACGGGTTTCTGAACGGGTGCCGGCGACCGGCGCGCTCGGCAGGCGAGTCAAGCGCAGGGCGTTGAGCACCACGGTCAACGAACTGATCGACATGCCGACCGCAGCCCACACCGGGGTGATCCAGCCGAGGGCGGCAAACGGCAACATGAGGCCATTGTACAGCGCCGCCCACAGCAGGTTCTCGATGATTACCCGACGGGTTCTGCGCGCTAATGTGAAGGCTTGCACCAGCGCGTTGAGGCGGTTGGACAGCAGCACCGCGTCGGCGCTGGTTTTCGCCAGATCGGTGGCCGAACCCATGGCCACGCTGATGTCGGCCGCTGCCAGCACCGGTACGTCGTTCACCCCATCGCCGAGCATCAGCACTTTGCGTCCTTGTGCGTGCAGTTGTTGCAGCACTTGCAGTTTGTCGTCGGGGCGCAGACCGCCACGGGCTTCGTCGATGCCCAGTTCGGCGGCGACGCTGGCGACCATCGGCGAGCTGTCGCCGGACAGCAGCAATGTGCGCCAGCCACGGGCCTTGCACGCGGCGAGCAGAGCGGGCGCATCGTCGCGCAAACGGTCGTCGAGAACGAACCACGCCAACGGCCCTTGATCATCCCCCAGTAGCAGCCACTGACCCGGTTCATCCGGCATCGCCGGCAACGGCGAACCGCTGAGGGCGCAGACGAATTCTGCCTGACCGATGCGCAAACGCTGCGCACCCACCAGCCCTTCGAGACCCAGTCCCGGCGTGCTGTGCACTTCTTCAGCCGCCAGTGGCGCACGACCGAAGGCGCGGGCAATCGGGTGTTCCGAACGATTTTCCAATGCGGCGGCAAGGCTCAGGCACTGGTCGCTGTTCAGCGTGCCCAGTGGACGGATCGAACGCAAAACCAGCCGCCCCTCGGTGAGGGTGCCGGTCTTGTCGAAGATCACCGTGTCGATCTGGTTCAGGCCTTCCAGCACATGGCCGCGCGTCAGCAACAGACCGAGTTTGTGCAGGGTGCCAGTGGCGGCGGTCAACGCCGTCGGGGTTGCCAGCGACAGCGCGCAAGGGCAGGTCGCGACCAGCATCGCCAGCACGATCCAGAACGCCCGCGACGAGTCCAGCTGCCACCACAACAGGCCGATCGCTGCGGCCGCAATCAGCGACAACAGCAGGAACCATTGCGCGGCGCGGTCGGCGATTTCCGCCAATCGGGGTTTCTCGGCCTGGGCGCGATCGAGCAGGCGGACAATGGCCGACAGGCGTGTGTCCTGACCCAGCGCCAGTACCTCGACAGTGAGTGCGCCTTCGACATTCAGCGTGCCAGCGGTGACCGCATCACCCAGCGTGCGCGGTTGCGGCAGGTATTCGCCGGTCAGCAGCGATTCGTCGATGCTCGACTGGCCGTCGAGGATCCTGCCATCCGCCGGCAGGATCGAACCCGGTTGCACCAGCACCCGGTCACCCAGGAGCAATTCGCTGAGCAGGATGCGTTCGCTCTGGCCGTCGGCGTCGAGGCGCAGGCACGAGGCCGGCAGCAGGTTCACAAGCTGTGCGGTGGCAGCGGCGGTGCGCTCGCGGGCACGGCGTTCCAGATAGCGGCCGGCGAGCAGGAACAGCGCGAACATCCCGACCGCATCGAAATACAGCTCACCGACCCCGGTGATCGAGGTCCAGATCCCGGCGATGTAGGCGCTGCCGATCGCCAGTGACACCGAGACGTCCATGGTCAGGTGGCGGGTGCGCAGATCGCGCATGGCGCCCTTGAAGAACGGCGCGCAGCTGTAGAACACGATCGGTGTGGTCAGGAACAGCGCGACCCAACGTAGGATCGTGTGCAGTTCGGGGCTGAGGTCGATGTTGAATTCCGGCCAGGTCGCCATGGTCGCCATCATTGCCTGAAACCACAGCAGCCCGGCGACACCGAGCTGACGCAACGCGAGACGGTTTTCGCTGGCCAGTTGCTCGCTGGCGCGGTCGGCCTGATAGGGGTGGGCGGCGTAACCGATGTGGCGCAGCTCGGCGAGGATCTGGCTCAGCGGCAATTGCGCGTCGGCCCATTGCACATGCAAGCGATGGTTGGACAGATTGAGCCGCGCTTCGGCCACTGCCGGCAGGGTGCGCAGATGTTTCTCGATCAGCCAGCCGCAGGCGGCGCAACTGATGCCTTCCATCAACAGCGTGGTTTCGGCGAGTTCGCCCTCGTGACGGACGAAGGGTTTTTGCACGTCGGCGCGGTCGTACAGCGCCAGTTCATCGGTCAATTGCACCGGCAAGGCTTCGGGGTTGGCCGAGGCTTCGCTGCGATGCTGGTAATAGCTTTCCAGACCACCGGCGACGATGGCTTCGGCCACGGCCTGACAGCCGGGGCAGCAGAACTCGCGGGACTCCCCGAGCACGACGGCGGTGAAGCGGCTGCCCGACGGGACGGGCAGAGCGCAGTGGTAGCAGGGGAGTGGGGTGGTCATGGCATCGTTGAGGGGGTAAGCCCTTGCATTGGGGTTGTCCGCTTGCCCTCACCCCAGCCCTCTCCCGGAGGGAGAGGGAGCCGATTGATGGAGGCCGGAAAAGAGGTGCATCCACGGATATCGTCACTGCCATACACAAGGTATGCGAGCGGCCGAAATCAGTCCCCTCTCCCTCCGGGAGAGGGTTAGGGTGAGGGGCTTCTGCAGTTTATTTATTTATCCAGGTCTTCGGCGCCCTGCAGCGGTTCGTCACCGAGCAACAGATCCTTGTCGTGGCTGACCTGTTCCTCTTCGAACATGCGCCACACGTGGTCGTCCTGCGTGCCCAGCAATTCGACAAAACGCCGGCCTTCGACCTTGTCGCCCAACTGACCGATGTAACGGCCGGTTTCGGTTTCGCTGCGGGTCAGGACGATCTTGCGATCCTTCTCCGGTTGGGTCGGCGAGATCAGGTTCAGTTCCAGGGTTTTCGGCTGGCTGTCGCCGCTCAGGCGCAGGTCAACTTCGCCGGTCAGGTCATCCAGATGCACGCTGGCGCGCATCTTCAGCTCCTGCGCCAGCAGCTCGCGATCCAGCGAGCGGTTGATGCCTTTGCCGGCCTCGTAATAGTTGTCGTTGACCAGGTTGTCCGGGTTGTTCACCGCGATGGTCACCATCGACAGGGTCAAGGTCACCGAACAGGCCAGAATCCCGATGATGATCCATGGCCAAAGGTGCTTGTACCAAGGACTGGCGGCGTTTGCTGCGGGCATGTTCAGTTCTCTCAACGGGTTTGTGGGCCGATGAATCGGCTCTTGGCTTCAACGTGGACGCTATCATCGTCGGCATCCTTGAGGATGAATTTCACCTCGTTGGTGCTCGACGGCAATTGTTCCGGTGCGCTCGACAACTCCACCGGCATGCTGAAGATTTCGCCGGCCGGCACCTTGATCTCGCGTTTGCCTTGCAGGCGCAGATCCGGCAGACCGGCGGCTTCCAGCACGTAGGTGTGGTCGCGCTGATCCTTGTTCATGATCTTCAGGCTGTAGACGTTTTCGATCCGGCCTTCGGCGTTTTCGCGGTACAGCACGCGGTCCTTGCTGACGTCGAAACCGACCAGCGAGCGCATGAAGAACGCGGTCACCAGCAGGCTGATCATCGCCAGCAGCACCACCGCGTAGCCAATCAGGCGTGGCCGCAGTTTATGGGTTTTCTGGCCGGAGAGGTTGTGTTCGGTGGTGTAGCTGATGAGGCCGCGCGGGTAGTCCATCTTGTCCATGATCGCGTCGCAGGCGTCGATACACGCGGCGCAACCGATGCACTCGATCTGCAGGCCGTCACGGATGTCGATACCGGTCGGGCACACCTGAACGCACATGGTGCAATCGATGCAGTCGCCCAGACCCATGGCCTTGTAGTCGACACCTTTCTTGCGCGGGCCACGGCTTTCGCCGCGACGCGGGTCGTAGGAAACAATCAGGGTGTCCTTGTCGAACATCACGCTCTGGAAACGTGCGTAGGGGCACATATAGATGCACACCTGCTCGCGCAGCCAGCCGGCGTTGCCGTAGGTGGCGAGGGTGAAGAAACCGACCCAGAAATACGACCAGCCATCGGCCTGACCGGTGAAGAATTCGAACACCAGTTCGCGGATTGGCGAGAAGTAGCCGACGAAGGTCATGCCGGTGACGAAGCCGATCAGCAGCCATAATGAATGCTTGGCGAGCTTGCGCAGAAATTTGTTGCCGCTCATCGGCGCTTTATCGAGCTTGATCCGCTGATTGCGGTCGCCTTCGGTGACCTTCTCGCACCACATGAAAATCCACGTCCACACGCTTTGCGGACAGGTGTAGCCGCACCAGACGCGGCCGGCGTAAACGGTGATGAAGAACAGGCCGAACGCCGCAATGATCAGCAGCCCCGACAGCAGGATGAAGTCCTGCGGCCAGAAGGTCGCACCAAAGATGAAGAACTTGCGTTCCGGCAGGTTCCACCACACCGCCTGATGCCCGCCCCAGTTCAGCCACACCGTACCGAAATACAACAGGAACAGCGCAGCGCCGCCGATCATCCGCAGATTGCGGAACAGGCCGGTGAAAGCACGGGTGTAGATTTTTTCTCGAGAGGCGTAAAGATCGACGCTGTTGTTCGCGTTTTTGCTCGGTGGTGTGACGTCGTGTACCGGAATCTGGTTGCTCATCATTGCATCCCACGGCAGTGGACAAATGCCTCGGTCGATACGTGCCGACCGCGGTCAGAAAGGGGTGTGGCAGTGGCGCAATGATACGCCTGTCGCTCTAACTCAAGGGTGCGACCTTTGGTCGCGTTGGGGAAAAAGCATTATTGGTGTAGCGAATGCAGAAAAGCCTGATGCAGATCAATTGACTTGTTGAGTATGGACGGTTTTGGAGTGGCGGCTAATTCAATGTTCCCACGGGTTGATCAGGGCGACGCCGCTCGAGCGGAAATCACCGACATTGCGCGTGACCACTGTGAGTCCATGCACCAGGGCCGTGGCAGCTATCAATGCATCGCTTTCATTGGCCTGGTCGGGTACATGCAGGCTGGCACAACGCAGTGCCACCGCGGCATCGACCGGCAGGATTCGGGCTTCGAATGCCGGAATAACGTGACGCGTCAGCCAACTGCGCAACAGCTTTCCTTGAGCAGGATCACGCCGTTCCATTCGCAGTACTCCGGTTTCCAGTTCTTTCAAAGTAATGGCGGAAATGTACAGGCGCGGGGCGATGACGCCTTTGGCCCAACTGACCACATTGGCATCGGCCTGCGGCTTGCGAAGTTCGGAAATCACATTGGTGTCGAGTAAATACATCAGGACAGATCCACGGGACGATGAATGATGACTGCGCGCTCGGTTTCGAAATCGATGTCGGCAGCCTCCGGCATGACCAACAAATCGACAATGCTCGTGTTTGCGCCGCTCAGTTTCTGATATTCCTCAATGCTCAACAGGACATGAGAGGCCTTGCCACGGTCGGTGATGATCACTGGACCCAGACGCGCAGCCTTTTTGGCGCTGCTGGTGTCCTGATTGAATTCACGGCTGGAGATGGTGGTGATTGCCATCATGGTTGACCTCTCGCAATACAGATGTAGCAACGTTACTACTTCGCCTTGGGGGCGGCAATCAAGGAAGACAGAACTCAGCCGTCCGTGGGTCGGTCCGTGGCTGGCATAGTCGAGCCAGCCTCGCAAAAGGCGCAGGCCGGCTCTGATTGATTCAGACGTGGCGTCAAGACTCAGGGAAGTCTGCCGCCGCCCAGGCTCTCGAGACTGCCGGTATTTCTGTGGGGCTTTGTGGTGCTTCTGGAGTCGGGTTGCAACGGATTACCCAGTGTCACGGCAATCGATTCCACGGGGTGGTTCGATGGATCGATTGCCTGATCGTTGTCTATGAGTTTCTGATCAACCGGCAGAGGGTTTGTGCTGTCATTCAACATAGCGGCTTCATCCTTGAAGTGGCTCCGATGAGGGTCAACGGGCTGTGGACGACCCTACAGAGCATAGCGAATCGAGTCCATCAGGCATGTGTCTCAAAGTATTAATTTCGAAGGCGATTTTAATACTCCAGAAATATCATTAGTTAATTAATGGGTTTTGCTTTCTTGTTTTTTTCGAATAGCTTAGTGGCTGTTCTGCAGCGTGCTAGTTGCATGTTTATGTTTTGAAATTTAACGGAATAATGGAGTGTTATGAAAACCAAGGAAGTTAAAAAGCTTTTCGCTTGTCTGTGTCTGGTGTCACTGACTTCTCTCGCCAGTGCCAATGAAGGTATGCCGCAGCACATGGTATTTGCATCAGACCCGCAATACCCGTGGACAGAAAAGTCGGACAGTGGCGAGGATGAATCGAGCGCGGATTTCGAAAAACGCGCGAAATGGCTGGTGGAAACCCAGTTCGCGAGCATTGCCCAGTTCCGCACCGAGATGGGCGGGCAGGCTGCGGTGCCATTGATGATCAACGGTGACATGACCGCGTTTGGCCACGGCTGGCAGCGCTCTTTCATCGGTTCGATGCTGAAGAAACACTTTGGCGATCACGTGCTCTACGGATTGGGCAATCACGACTACCAGAACAACGTGAATGACTGTTTCAGTGAAAGTTGCGCAGCGGGCAGTATTGTTGATTACCGTGATCATCATGTCGGTAAAGTCGATGAATTTGATCTGGAAGTCACCGGCAGCTTTGTGAATAAACACTATCTGGGTAGTCTGGCTTATTCAAAGAATGTGGGTGAAGTGCATCTGGTGCAGTTGAACAATGAACCCACTTATGCGGTGAAGATTTCTCACGCGTTGAATCCGACCACATTCGATATCACGGCGTCGTTGGACTGGCTGGAAAATGATTTGCGAATAGCGCGAGCGCAGGGCTACGCGATCATTATCAACATGCACAAGCCCTATGAGTGGAAAGGCAGTTGGGATCAAGAGAAGCGCTTTCGCGAAATGATTGAAAAGTATCAGGTGACGGCGATGTTCGCCGGCCACTTCCACGACGAGGGTGGTAGCCAGACCTATATGGGGAGCGTGCCGATGTTTCTCAGCGGTTCAGCTTCTCAGCAGACGTACCTGACCGCCACTTTTTCCAAGGATCGCAAGCAATTGGAGGTGAGTCTGGTCGAGGACAATCAGTGGCGCAAACGTACGCCGGTGGCCACCGTGCCGGTGAAGTCGATCTGGGCCAGTAACCCATAAAAAATCCCCCGCCAGAGCACTGGCGGGGGATTCTTCATTACATCAAGCCCTGGCCTTATTGCGCCTCGGCCTCCGGCGCTTTTTCACCGTGGGACAGGCTGTACACGTACGCTGCCAGCAGGTGCACCTTGTCGTTGCCTTGCAATTGTTCCTGCGCCGGCATCTGGCCCTGACGGCCGTAACGGATGGTCTGCTGCAGTTGCGCGAAGCTCGAACCGTAGATGAACGCGGCCGGGTGGGTCAGGTTAGGCGCGCCCATCGCCGGGGTGCCTTTGCCTTCCGGACCGTGGCAGGCCACGCAGTTGGCGGCGAACAGTTTCTGGCCGTTGGCCGGGTCAGCCTTGGTGCCTTCCGGCAGTTTGCGGCCATCGAGCTGGGTCACCACGAAGGCTGCGACATCGGCTACGCCTTGTTCGCCAATGACTTCGGCCCAGGCCGGCATCACCGCGTGTCGACCGCCCATGATGGTGGTCTTGATGGTTTCCGGCTCGCCGCCCCAGCGCCAGTCGGCGTCGGTCAGGTTCGGGAAGCCATAGGCGCCCTTGGCGTCGGAACCGTGGCATACCGAACAGTTGGAGGCGAACAGACGGCCGCCCATCTTCAGTGCTTGCGGATCCTTGGCCACTTCCTCGATCGGCATCGCCGCGAACTTGGCGAAGATCGGACCGAACCTGGCGTCCGAGCGGGCCATTTCCTTTTCCCATTCATGCACGCCGGTCCAGCCGGTCTGGCCGTTGGCGAACGCGGTCTGCTTGTCGTTATCGAGGTAGTTGTAGCCCGGCAGCAGGCCTTTCCAGTTGCCCAGGCCCGGGTACAGCACCAGATAACCCAGGGCGAACACGATGGTGCCCACGAACAGCATGAACCACCATTTCGGCAGTGGGTTGTCGTACTCCTCGATCCCGTCGAAGGAGTGGCCGACCGTTTCGTCCGTCTGTTCGCTGCGCTGGCCCTTGCGGGTCGACAGCAGCAGCCAGGTCAGGGCGAAGATCGTACCGAGACTGAGGACTGTGACGTACAGACTCCAGAATGTAGTCATTCTTTGTTACTCCTAGAAGCTTGCTCGACGTGCTTGATGGCTTCGGGATCATCCGCAAAAGGCAGCAAGGTTGCGTCTTCAAACTCCGACTTGCGCTTGGGGCTGAATACCCACAACGCCAAACCGATGAAGGCCACCATCACGACGACGGTGCCCAGGCCGCGAATCATCCCGATATCCATGAAGAATCACCGTTTGCTTTTGATGATGGTGCCCAGGCCCTGAAGGTAGGCCACCAGCGCGTCCATTTCGGTTTTGCCCTTCACGGCATCTTTTGCACCGGCGATGTCTTCGTCGGTGTAAGGGACGCCGAGCGTGCGCAACACTTCCATTTTCTTGGCCGTGTCTTTGCCGTCGAGCTTGTTTTCCACGAGGAACGGGTAAGCCGGCATTTTCGACTCAGGCACCACGTTGCGCGGGTTGTACAGGTGCGCACGTTGCCAGTCATCGGAGTAACGACCGCCCACGCGAGCCAGATCCGGGCCGGTACGTTTGGAACCCCACAGGAACGGGTGGTCCCAGACGCTTTCACCGGCGACCGAGTAGTGGCCGTAGCGTTCGGTTTCAGCGCGGAACGGACGGATCATCTGCGAGTGGCAGCCGACACAACCGTTGGCGATATAGACGTCGCGGCCTTCCAGTTCCAGCGCCGAACGCGGCTTCATGCCTTCGACCGGCTTGTTGGTGACGTCCTGGAAGAACAGCGGAACGATCTGGGTCAGGCCGCCAATGCTGACGGCGATGACCATGAAGAAGGCCAGCAGGCCAATATTCTTCTCGACAGCTTCATGCTTCATCAGTGAGCTCCAACGATAGCGATCTGGGCGGCGGCTTCGGCTTCAGCCGCATTCGAGGCGCGCACGGTGCGCCAGACGTTGTAAGCCATCAGGAACATGCCGCTGGCGAAGAAAGCACCGCCCAGGGCACGGACGATGTAGCCCGGGTGGCTGGCCTGCAGCGCTTCGACGAACGAGTAGGTGAGGGTGCCGTCATCGTTGATTGCACGCCACATCAGACCCTGAGTGATGCCGTTGACCCACATCGAGGCGATGTACAGCACAGTACCGATGGTCGCGAGCCAGAAGTGCGCGTTGATCAGGCCGACGCTGTGCATCTGCGCACGACCGAACAGTTTCGGGATCATGTGGTAGATCGCGCCGATCGAAATCATTGCCACCCAACCCAAAGCGCCGGCGTGGACGTGGCCGATGGTCCAGTCGGTGTAGTGCGAGAGCGAGTTGACGGTCTTGATCGCCATCATCGGACCTTCGAAGGTCGACATGCCGTAGAACGCCAGCGACACCACGAGGAAGCGCAGGATCGGGTCGGTGCGCAGCTTATGCCAGGCGCCCGAGAGGGTCATCATGCCGTTGATCATGCCGCCCCAGCTTGGCGCCAGCAGGATGATCGACATCGCCATGCCCAGCGACTGTGCCCAGTCCGGCAGTGCGGTGTAGTGCAGGTGGTGCGGACCGGCCCAGATGTACAGGGTGATCAGCGCCCAGAAGTGCACGATCGACAGGCGATACGAGTAGATCGGACGCTCGGCCTGCTTCGGCACGAAGTAGTACATCATCCCGAGGAAGCCGGTGGTCAGGAAGAAGCCCACGGCGTTGTGGCCGTACCACCACTGGATCATCGCGTCGGTCGCGCCCGAATAGGCGGAGTAGGACTTGAAGAAACTCACCGGCAGGGAGGCGTGGTTGACGATGTGCAGCATTGCGGTCACGACGATGAACGCGCCGTAGAACCAGTTACCGACATAGATGTGTTTGGTCTTGCGCTTGGTGATGGTGCCGAAGAACACCAGCCCGTAGGAGACCCAGACAATGGCCAGCAGAATGGCGAGCGGCCATTCCAGTTCGGCGTATTCCTTGGTGGTGGTGTAACCCAGCGGCAAGGTAATGATGGCGCCGACGATGACCGCCTGCCAGCCCCAGAAGGTGAAGGCGGCAAGGCTGTCGGAGATCAGTCGCGTCTGACAGGTTCGCTGCACGACATAGTAGGAAGTGGCAAACAGTGCACAACCACCGAAGGCGAAAATCACCAGGTTTGTGTGCAACGGGCGCAGGCGTCCAAAGCTCGTCCACGGCAGACCGAAGTTCAACTCCGGCCAGACCAGTTGCGAGGCGATGAAGACACCAAGCCCCATGCCAAGGATCCCCCAGACCACCGTCATGATGGCGAACTGGCGGACTACCTTATAGTTATAAGCAGTCGGACTGATTGCTGTGCTCATTCTAAGGTTCCACGGTTTGGGTGTTTTATTAGGATTAAAATCGGCCGCAAGTATGCAGAGAGCAGGGGGTCATTGCAACGCGCCATGACCTGGGTCAATGCTTTCCAACGCTGATTCTGCGGCCTTTCCATACGCCGCGTAAGGTCAAAATTGGCCTCGGACAAAATGTCGCAGCGGACGAAAAAAGCGAGGGGATCAGGTCGCTTGTAACGGGGTGTGTTCAAACGCTCAGTTCGGGTGACGGACGGTAAATGGCACGACAGCCGGTATCTACCGGCGTTTGCGGCCACATCAGTCAGCCGGTTCGCAGAACACAGCAGTCAGCGTTGACCTGGAACCAGCACAAGCCAGTCCGCATCGAGCAAGCGTAGACCCGAATCCGGGGAACCGAAAGGAGAGGGTGTGACGGGGTGCGACAATGCGTCGCAAAGGGGCGGGATGCTGCCGCACCGAGAATGGTGCGGCAGAGGTGTGTGCAATGATTACTGTTTGTTGTCTTCAGTAATCAGTTTCTCTGTATTCAATCCATGGCTAAGGCTGTACACATAAGCGGCGAGCAATTGCACTTTATCATTGCCCAACAGTTCGTTCTGTGCCGGCATGTGGCCCTGGCGACCGTGGCGGATGGTCTGCTCAAGCTGCGTCAGACTCGTGCCATAAATAAATCCGGCCGGGTGCGTCAGATTCGGCGCACCCATGGCTTCAGTGCCTTGGCCGGTTGCCCCATGACAGGCTACGCAGGTGGTGCTGAACGCTTGCTGTCCGGCTTGCAGGTCAGCCTTGCTGTCGGCAGGCAGCGGCAGGCCGGCGAGTTCGTGACGCACATACGCCGCGACGTTCTTCACCCCGGCTTCGCCCAGCACTTCGCCCCAGGCCGGCATCGCCGCCATGCGGCCACCCATGATGGTGGTCTTGATGGTTTCGGCGTCGCCGCCCCAGCGCCAGTCCTTGTCGGCCAGGTTAGGGAAGCCGAAAGCGCCCTTGGCGTCGGAACCGTGGCACACCGAGCAGTTGGAGGCGAACAGTCGGCCACCCATTTTCAGCGCCTGCGGATCCTTCGCCACTTCCTCCACCGGCATGGCGGCGAATTTGGCGAAGATCGGCCCGAATTTGGCGTCAGCCTTGTTCATCTCCTTTTCCCACTCGTGGACGCCGGTCCAGCCGTCCTCGTAGCCGGGCAGGATGCCTTTCCAGTTGCCGAGGCCCGGATACAGGATCAGATAGCCCACGGAAAACACCAGCGTGCCGGCGAACAGCATGAACCACCACTGCGGCAGCGGGTTGTCGTATTCCTCGATGCCGTCGAAGCTGTGGCCCATGGTCTGGTCGACGCTGCCCTTGGTCTCACCCCGACGCGTGCCGATCAGTAGCCAGGTCAGGCCGATCAGGCTGCCGATGGTCAGTACGCAGATCCACGTACTCCAGAAGGTGGTCATGGCCGGGTACTCCTTGGTTCAGATACTGGTTGGGTGTCGGGTTGCGGCTCGTCGGCGAACGGCAGCAGGCGCGCTTCGGCGAACTCCGGCGTGCGCTTGCGGTTGAACACCCAGATCGTCAGGCCGACGAAGGCGACGAACACCACGACGGTGCCGAGGCCGCGAATCAGCCCTGCACTCATTTCAATGATCATCGTGCTCACCTCTTGCTCTTGATCGCAGTGCCAAGCACTTGCAGGTAGGAGACGAGGGCGTCCATTTCGGTCTTGCCCTTGAGGCTGGCGACCGCGCCGCTGATGTCATCGTCGGTGTACGGCACGCCGAGGGTGCGCATGGTCTTGAGCTTGGTTTCGGTGTGGCTGCTGTCGACCGCTTGCGTCACCAGCCACGGGTAGGCCGGCATTTTCGACTCCGGTACCACGTTGCGCGGGTTGTACAGGTGCGCGCGGTGCCAGTCGTCCGAGTAACGCGCGCCGACCCGGGCCAGGTCTGGCCCGGTACGCTTGGAACCCCAGAGGAACGGGTGATCCCATACGCTCTCACCGGCCACCGAGTAGTGCCCGTAGCGTTCGGTTTCGGCGCGGAACGGCCGGATCATCTGCGAGTGGCAACCGACGCAGCCTTCGCGGATATAGATGTCGCGGCCTTCCAGTTGCAGCGCGGTATAGGGCTTCATGCCCTCTACCGGTTTGTTGGTGACGTCCTGGAAGAACAGCGGGACGATCTGGGTCAGGCCGCCGATGCTCACGGCGAACACCATCAGCAGCATCAGCAGGCCGACGTTCTTTTCAATCGTTTCGTGTTTCATGGCGGACTCCTCAGGCCATCTGCGCGGCAGCAACGACGTCAGCAGGCTGCGAGGCCCGCACGGTGCGCCAGGTGTTGTAAGCCATCAGCAACATGCCGCTGAGGAAGATCGCCCCACCCACCAGACGCACGATGAAGCCTGGGTGGCTGGCCACCAGGGTTTCGACGAAGGAGTAGGTCAGCGTGCCGTCCTCGTTGACTGCGCGCCACATCAGGCCCTGGGCGATGCCGTTGACCCACATCGAGGCGATGTAGAGCACGGTGCCGATGGTCGCGAGCCAGAAGTGCGCGTTGATCAGGCCGATGCTGTGCATCTGCTCTTTGCCGAAGACTTTCGGGATCATGTGGTACAGCGCGCCGATCGAGATCATCGCCACCCAGCCGAGGGCGCCGGCGTGTACGTGGCCGATGGTCCAGTCGGTGTAGTGGGAGAGGGCGTTTACAGTCTTGATCGCCATCATCGGACCTTCGAAGGTCGACATGCCGTAGAACGCCAGCGACACCACGAGGAAGCGCAGGATCGGGTCGCTGCGCAACTTATGCCAGGCGCCCGAGAGGGTCATCATGCCGTTGATCATGCCGCCCCAGCTCGGTGCCAGCAGAATCAGCGACATCACCATCCCCAGCGACTGTGCCCAATCCGGCAGCGCGGTGTAGTGCAGGTGGTGGGGGCCGGCCCAGATGTACAGGGTGATCAGCGCCCAGAAGTGCACGATCGACAGGCGATACGAATACACCGGACGTTCGGCCTGTTTCGGCACGAAGTAGTACATCATCCCGAGGAAACCGGCGGTGAGGAAAAAGCCCACGGCGTTGTGGCCGTACCACCATTGCACCATCGCGTCGGTTGCACCGGCGTACACCGAGTAGGACTTGGTCAGGCTCACCGGCAACTCAAGGTTGTTGACGATGTGCAGGATCGCCACGGTGATGATGAACGCGCCGAAGAACCAGTTGCCGACGTAGATGTGCTTGGTCTTGCGCTGCATGATCGTGCCGAAGAACACGATGGCGTAGGCGACCCAGACGATGGTGATCAGGATGTCGATCGGCCATTCCAGCTCGGCGTATTCCTTGGAACTGGTGTAACCCAGCGGCAGGCTGATCGCCGCCAATAGAATCACAAGCTGCCAGCCCCAGAAGCAGAACGCGGCGATTTTCGGCGCGAACAATTGCGTCTGGCAGGTGCGCTGCACCGAGTAGAACGAACTGGCGAACAGCGCGCAGCCACCGAAGGCGAAGATCACCGCGTTGGTGTGCAGCGGGCGCAGACGGCCGAAACTGGTCCAGGGCAAATTGAAGTTGAGTTCAGGCCAGACCAATTGGGCCGCGAGAAAAACCCCGAGCCCCATGCCGACGATGCCCCACACCACCGTCATAATGGCGAATTGGCGGACCACCTTGTAGTTGTAGGCGGTACTGATAGAAGTGTTCATGGTTCCCCATCCACGGTTCAGCCGAAGTGAGCGCGCGCAGAAAACGCCGCGAATCCTTCGCCTGGAGTTATAGGCAGACTAAAAGCGAGGCAAGCATGGACAAACAGCACAAGGCCAGTATTGACGGGGATCAATGGGCGCAGTGCGTGCGGGATCATGGGTGGTTGTGGGATGCCGCGTCGGGCGAGGCTTCGGCGACTTTGATCCTGGCGCATGGGGCAGGGGCGCCGATGGACAGTGAGTGGATGACGGATATGGCTGGGCGCCTTGCTGCACTTGGGGTGAATGTGTTGCGGTTTGAGTTTCCGTATATGGCGCAGCGGCGGGTGGATGGCAGTAAACGGCCGCCTAATCCGGCGCCGAAACTGCTTGAGTGCTGGCGCGAAGTGTTCGCTGAAGTGCGACGTCATGTCGCTGGGACTTTGGCCATCGGTGGTAAGTCCATGGGCGGGCGGATGGCCAGTCTCTTGGCTGATGAGTTGGGCGCTGATGCGCTTGTCTGTCTCGGTTATCCGTTTTATGCGGTTGGGAAACCTGAGAAACCGCGGGTTGAGCATTTGGCTTCTTTGCGGACTCGGACGTTGATTGTTCAGGGGGAGCGGGATGCTCTCGGAAATCGGGACGCTGTCGAGGCTTACGATCTATCGCCGAGTATTGAGGTGTTTTGGTTAGCCTCTGGGGATCATGATTTGAAGCCGCTCAAGGTTTCCGGGTTTACGCATTCGGACCATTTGGCTTCGGCGGTGGAGAAGGTTGCCGGGTTTCTTCGTTGAGGTTTGGTTGGGGGGTATATCCGTTGCTGCGGTAACGGCGACTTAGGGTTTCGCCCTGACGGCGACTCACTTTTTTTACAAGCGCCTAAAAAAAGTAAGCCAAAAAACGCTTGCTCCTACGTTCGGCCCGCTCGCTGGGGCTCGGAGTTCCTTCGCTCCGGGATCCATCCGGGCGCAGCGCCTACGGTTTGCTTCGCTGCACCTCCTCTCGCTGTGTTTGGCTTCGCCAAACGGTCGCTGCGCTCCCACCCCCGGATGAATCCCTCCGCTCAGCCTTCCGATGTCGCCTGTGGATCAAGATCAAAAGCGGTACTCGAGCTAACGCTCATCGTGTTGAGTGGTGAGGAGCAAGAGCGGTGCGCGTTCTGCTCTTGCCTTTGTGTGGAGCCTGACTGCTGGCGATGGCGGCCTGACAGCCGACCATTCTCTTACTGATGTCCCCGGCCCTACTGTGGGAGCGAGCCTGCTCGCGAAAGCTGTCTTCCGCGCGCCATCCATTTCTAACAGGCAATAAAACCCCGGAGGCTTTCGCTAACCGGTTTTTCACGATCAAAAGATCGCAGCCTGCGGCAGCTCCAAGGAGTCATTCTTTCAAATTACATTGAAGGGGTACTCCTCCGGAGTTGCAGCGAGCACCCCTGCCAGATCTAGCCAGCATCCGACGGTCTCAGTCTCGTCATGGTGAAAGTCCCCTTGGGATTCAGGCGATAGCGATGACTTTTGAATACGGCCTCGAATGATCCCGTAGCGATATCCGTTTCAGCATCATATTTAACGCTGAGGATCGCCGAGTCGGCGTCCACCGAAGCCATTCCGATAAATCCCGGCGGCGCAGGGATCCAATGGCTGTGAACAAATGTCAGCCCGTTGTCGAAGTTATAGACGCCTGTGAGTGACTCATCGGATTGGTAGGGCAGAGTCATGGAGAATGAAAAATAGCTTTCATCGTCGAAATTTCCTGTTCCTCCACTGATGGACCAATACCGCTCGCCCAAGAACTCGTCCTGATAGAAAGATCTGAATTTCGCTGTTTTCCGTTTACCGCCCAATCTCCATTGAAACCTGTCATCACTGACGAGCGGTTTTTTCGGGAGAAACATAACGTGAGTGGTCATTGTTAAACCTGCCTTTTCGAGTAAGAGGAGGTGTTACAACCGACTGCAATTACGGTTTCTCTTGATATGCGCTCGAACAGGTGTGCGTCTACTGTCAGATCTGACAGCTAGGCAGCCAGCCTTATATGTGCTGGTCAGCTAATAACGTTGCCGAGACTGCGTGAATATCCATTGCCGCGGTAACGGCCACTTAAGGTTTCGCCCTTACGACGACTCACTTTTTTGACAAATACCTCAAAAGTAAGCAAAAAAACGCTTGTTCCAACGTTCGGCCCGCTCGCTGGAGCTCGGGGTTCCTTCGCTCCGGGATCGATCCGGGGGGGCAGCGCCTACGGTTTGCTTCGCTGCACCTCCTCTCGATCGCCGAGGCTTGCGAATCGTTGTCGTTGGCCAAAGTCATGGCTGGCAATATCGCCAACTCAATCGGTGGCCCGGAGGGCAATCCGCTGCTGGCGCTGCAACAGCTGATCATGTTGAACGAGCTGTTGGTTAATCGATTGCTGGACAAACTGCGGTTGCCTCAATAATTCCGCTGGCCGTTATGGCCTCTTCGCGAGCAAGCTCGCTCCCACATTGGTTCTGCGTACACAGGACTAAATGTGGGAGCGAGCTTGCTCGCGAATGCGGTCTGCCAAGCACCATCACTTTCAGACTGGCAATAAAAAGCCCGGACGCTTTCGCTGTCCGGGCTTCCAGGTCAAAAGATCGCAGCCTTCGGCAGCTCCTACGGGTGATCGGTGAGCTGCCGCAGGCTGCGAACTTTTGATTTACTTTGTGGTGGATAGCCTGCCAGAGATCACATATTTATCGAATACTTTCTGCCCATCACGCGCGGCGTGCCGAACATCCAGGAATGTCAGTTCATCACGAACTTTCGGTTTGTGGGGTTTTCGCGTGGGGTATGGATTCATGCTGGCCGATCTGCGTGATTGAGTAGCGACCGGCAAACGATAGAACTTGGCTGCACCAAGCACCAGTCGGCGCATTCTGGCGCAGTTGTAGGCAGTGTCTGCGTTGCTTGAGTGAGATCGTCGTTGGTAGAGAAGGCCTCTTCGCGAGCAGGCTCGCTCCCACATTTGGAATGCATTTCCCTGTGGGAGTGAGCCTGCTCGCGAATGCGGTCTGCCAAGCACCATCATTTTCAGACTGGCAATAAAAAGCCCGGACGCTTTCGCTGCCCGGGCTTCCAGGTCAAAAGATCGCAGCCTGCGGCAGCTCCTACAGGTGATCGGTGTAGGAGCTGCCGCAGGCTGCGATCTTTTGCTTTTAGCGGTTAAACCGCTCCACCAACGAATACTGAGTATTCGCCGTCTTGGTCAGCTCTTCACTCAGCAACGCCGAGTTATGCGCCTGTTCCGAGGTCTGATCCGCCAGTTCCGAAATGTTGCTGATGTTGCGGCTGATCTCTTCAGCCACCGCACTTTGCTCTTCGGTCGCCGCGGCGATCTGGGTGGTCATGTCGGTGATGTTGGCCACTGCTTCGCTGATGCCGACCAGTGCCTGATCCGCTTCCAGTACCCGCGCCACACCTTCTTCCGCCTGGCGATGGCCGGCTTCCATGGTTTGCACGGCGCTGGACGCGGTCTGTTGCAGCTTGGCGATCAGGGCGTGGATCTGGCCGGTGGATTCGCTGGTACGTTGCGCCAGTTGGCGCACTTCGTCAGCTACCACGGCGAAGCCACGGCCCATCTCGCCGGCACGTGCCGCTTCGATGGCGGCGTTGAGCGCGAGCAGGTTGGTCTGGTCGGCGATGCCTTTGATCACGTCGACCACGCCGCCGATTTCGTCGCTGTCCTTGGCCAGTTGGGTGACGGTCAGGCCGGTTTCGCCGACCACCACCGACAGGCGCTGGATGGCTTCGCGGGTTTCCCCGGCGATGTCGCGGCCGCGACCGGTCAGGCGGTTGGCTTCCTGAGTGGCGTCAGCGGTGCGCTGCACGTGACTGGCCACTTCCTGGGTGGTCGCGGCCATCTGGTTGACCGCAGTGGCGACCTGTTCGGTTTCCACGCGCTGACGTTCCAGACCGCTGGAGCTGTTGTGCGCCAGGGCGTCGGACTGTTTGGCCTGATCGGTCAGGTGCTCGGCGGTGTCCTGTAGACGGGTCAGGCAGGTTTTCAGGCGCGCTTCCTGGCTGAGGATCGACATTTCCAGACGCGCTTGCGCGCCACGGCTGTCGGTGTACATCTGCGCGATCAGTGGGTCGGAGGTGGTCTGTTCGGCCAGGCGCAGCAGGCGCTTGAGTCCGCGTTGCTGCCATTGCAGGCCCATCAGGCCCAGTGGTACCGACAAACCGGCCGCGAGGGCAAAGCCCCAGTGCGAGTTCAGCGTCGCGCCGATCACGAAGCTCAGCTGGCTGACCAGAATGAATGGCAGCCAGTCCTGTAGCACCGGCAGCCATTTGTCGCTGGAAGGGATCGCCGACTTGCCCTGGTTGATGCGTTGGTAGAGCGCTTCGGCACGGCGGATCTGTTCGGCGGTGGGTTTGATCCGCACCGACTCGTAACCGACCACCTGATTGCCGTCGAACACCGGTGTCACGTAGGCGTTCACCCAGTAGTGGTCACCGGATTTGCAGCGGTTCTTGACAATGCCCATCCATGGCAAGCCTTGTTTCAGTGTGCCCCACATGTGCGAAAACACCGCAGCCGGGACGTCGGGGTGACGAACCAGGTTGTGCGGCGCACGGATCAGCTCTTCACGCGAAAACCCGCTGATTTCGACGAAAGCGTCGTTGCAGTAGGTGATCACGCCTTTGGCGTCGGTTGTGGAAATCAACCGCTGCTGAGCCGGGAAAGTCCGTTCGCGTTGTGTAATGGGCTGGTTATTACGCATGGTTTTTCAATCCGCAAGGCTTTGAAAGGTTGTCGGCGCTGTCAGGAAATTATTGAAGTTTTTTTTCAGATATAAGTACGGCGTCGCAAAACGGCTCTTGCTTCAAGCGACCAGCATCGGATAGGTGAACAGCGCAAAATGCAGCAGGTTCAGCCCGAAGTGCGTGGCGATCGCCGCCGCAAGGCCACCGAAACGGTAGGCCAGACCATAGCCGACACCCGCCAGACCCGCCAGCAACACCCAGTGCCAGCCGGCACCCACATGCGCCAGGGCAAAGATCAGCGACGCCAGCAGCAGGGCGAGGTTGTCGCCGTGGGGCTGGTGTTTGAACAGTCGGCTCAAACCGCCCTGTATATAGCCGCGAAACAGCGCCTCCTCGACCAGCGTCACCAACAGCAGATTGTTCAGCAGCCACAGCCACGCCTGATCGGGCCACTTCGGCGCCCAGGCAATCATGCCGAACAACAGTGCGCCGCCCAGCGCCAGGACGGCGCTCAAGGTCAGGGCGAGGACGCTGGCGTACACCGTCGGACGCAGCGAGCGTGCCGCGACAATCCACGGGCAGGCGAGCAACAGCCAGAAGCCGATCAAGGGTTTGTCCAGATTCAGGTACATCGCAAACGGCACGGCGTCGTCGGTGAAACGCAGTGGGGCAATGGCCCGGCCGTTGGCGAATCCCGGCAACCAGTGCAGCGCCAGCGACAGGGCGAGGAAGATGAACACGGCATGCCCCAACAGGCGCGCCACCGGCACCTGCTGTTGGCGCACGGCGAAACCGGTCAACAGCAATAGTCCCACGGAGATCAGCGCGAGCCAGCCGAGTTGGCCAAAGCTTAACGCCAATCCATAACCGAGGCTGAGAAGTGCCAGATAGAGCCATGGCAACGCCTTCATCGAAAGTCCTTGTGCAGAATTTTGTGGAAGGGCTTTCTACACGGGTGAGGGCGTCGGGACAAGTAAAGCTGTGGCGGGATGCGGGGACAGGCTCCCAACCTGAGGCTATCCACAAAACCCATTGTGGGAGCGGGCTTGCTCGCGAATGCGGTGTGTCAGGCGATAAAAATCTCGACGGATACACCGCATTCGCGAGCAAGCCCGCTCCCACAGTAGATCTGTGTGTGGCTGAGGAATCAGCGCAGATCGAGCTTCGCCGCCGCGCGCTCGGTGATTTCCTTGCGCAGTTTCAGCGACGGTGCTGCACGCAGGCGAGCCTCATCGACGATCGCGCTCGGTGCCGTATCAGGGCTGCCCGAATTGAACGGCGGCGCCGGCGCATATTCCAGTTGCAACTGAATCAGCTGCGCCGCCTCGGCCCCCACCAGTTCGGCAGCCAGCACCAGCGCAAAGTCGATGCCGGCGGTAATGCCGCCACCGGTAAACAGATTACCGTCGCGTACCACCCGGTCCTGCACCGCAATCGCGCCGAGTTTCGGCAGCAGTTCGTGATAGGCCCAGTGGGTGGTCGCACGTTTGCCTTTCAGCAGTCCCGCCGCGCCCAGCACCAGCGAACCGGTGCATACCGACGTCACATATCGGGCCTGTGCCGCCTGACGCTTGATGAACCCCAGCGTCTGCTCATCTTCCATCAGCGGCCCGACCCCGGCGCCGCCGGGAACGCAGATCACATCCAGATCCGGGCAGTCCTCGAAGGTGGTGGTCGGTTTCAACAGCAGGCCGGTGCTGGCGGTGACCGGCACCAGATCTTTCCAGATCAGATGCACCTGCACGTCCGGCAGCGAGGCCAGTACGTCATAGGGACCGGTCAGGTCGAGTTGCTGCACCTGCGGAAACAACAGAAAACCGATCTGCAACGTCATGGGGTGTTTCTCCAGTTGGGGGGTGGACGGCTTCACTGTAGGCGCGTAGGTTCTGGCGTATACGCCAATCACCCCACGAATTACGCCAAATGCCCAAAGCCATTCACGTACTCGCGTTCGCCAACATGCAGATCCTCGACGTCACCGGCCCACTGCAAGTGTTCGCCTCGGCCAACGACATCGCTCGCCAGCGCGGCTTGCCGGTGCCGTATGCACCGTCGGTGATTGCTCGCGAGGGCGGGGCGGTGATGTCCTCGGCGGGGCTGGCGGTGCTCGCCGAACCGTTGCCGCAAGACGCCAGCGACACGCTGATTATCGCGGGTGGTTGGGGGATCTATCCGGCATCTGAAGATGAGTCGCTGGTGGATTGGGTACGCGAGCACGCAGCGAAATGTCGACGCGTCGCCTCGGTGTGTACGGGGGCATTTCTACTGGCGGCGAGCGGCTGGCTCGACGGACGTCGCGTGGTCACCCACTGGACTCGTTGCGAACAACTGGCCCTGCAGCACCCGAAGCTGCAGGTCGAAGCCAACCCGATTTTCATCAACGACGGCCCGGTCTGGACCTCGGCCGGCGTCACCGCCGGCATCGATCTGGCGTTGGCGATGGTCGAGGAAGATCTGGGCCGCGACATCGCCCTCGACGTCGCTCGGCATCTGGTGGTGTTCCTCAAACGTCCGGGCGGCCAATCGCAATTCAGCGTGACCCTGGCCCTGCAGAATCAGGGCAATCGCTTTGATGAACTGCACGCCTGGATCGCCGAAAACCTCACCTGCGACCTCGGCGTGCCGACCCTGGCCGAACAGGCCGGCATGAGCGAACGCAGCTTCGTCCGCCACTACCGCGCCGACACCGGCCAGACCCCGGCCCGCGCCATCGAACTGATCCGCGTCGAAACCGCCCGGCGCCTGCTCAGCGACACCGGGCTGCCGGTGAAACGGATTGCGGCCAACTGCGGGTTTGGCAGTGAAGAAACGTTGCGCCGCAGTTTTCTGCGGGCGATCGGGGTGACGCCGCAGGCGTACAGGGAGCGGTTTTCGGTCAGTTCCGGAGCAGATCCAGTAATGCCTTGAGGGTTTGCTGCGGTGCTTCTTCGGGAATGTTGTGGCCGATACCGGGCAGGACGCGCCTTTCGTACGGGCCGGTGAAGTGCGCAATGTCGTCATCTATTTCCGGCGCCGGGCCGACCCCGTCATCGGCACCGCACAGAGAAATAGTCGGCACGCTGATCGGCGGTTGTTTGATCAACGCATCTTCCAGCCATTGCAGCGCCGGATCGCCTGCGGCGTACATGAAGCGATGACGGTAGGAATGAATCACCACGTCTACGAAATCAGGGTTGTCGAAGGCCGGTGCGCTCAGCGGATAACGTTCGGCGTTGCGTGCCCAGGTCGGTGACCACAATTTCCACAGCAGCTCACAGAACGCCCGCCGATTTTGCGTCAGGCCTGCGATGCCGCGGGGTGTGTGGAAATAGTACTGGTACCAATAACGGTTCTCGGTCTCGGGGTCCAGTGGCCGGGTCGAATTGGCGATGTCCTGCACGTTGTAACCATCCCCCGTCACTAGCCCGCGTACCCGCTCGGGAAACAACGCCGCAACGATGCACGCTGCCCGACCGCCCCAGTCGTAACCGCAAAGCGTGGCGTGTTCGATACCCAATGCATCCATCAACTCCAGCAAGTCCTGGGCGAGGGCTGCTTGCTGGCCGGAGCGCAGTGTTTCGGGGTAGTTGAAGCGAGTCGGCCCGTAACCGCGCAGGTACGGGACGATCACCCGATAACCGTGGGCGGCGAGGACCGGGGCGATTTCGTCGTACGCCCGAGGCGAGTAGGGGAAGCCATGCAGCAATATGACCGCGTCGCCGCTGGACGGGCCGTGCTGTTCAAAGGCTACGGCCAAGTTCGGTGTCAATACGCATTGAATGTCAGACACGGCAGACTCCACAGCAATTGGGCGTCAGGCAACACTAGACCATTCCTTTGTGGCGAGGGAGCTTGCTCCCGCAGGCCTGCGCAGCAGGTCCATTGAAGTATGGGGTCGCTTCGCAACCCGGCGGGAGCAAGCTCCCTCGCCACCGGTGAAGCGTCACTTGCCGGGGTTGCTTCTCCTTAAGCCTCGGCTTCCGCCACCTGATTGAAATACTTCGTCCGATCCGGGGTAAACGTCACCCGCATCTTCGTCCGCGAGCAGGTCAGCGAACGTTCCTCACCCAGATCAATATCCAGATCCTCGCCACGCAACCCCTGCCACTGGGCGAGGTATTTCAGCGAGCCGTATTTCTCGTTTTTCTTCAGGCTGCGGCTCACGCCACCTTTCCAGCCGAGCACCGGCAGTTCGCCGGCGAGGCATTGTTGTGCAAGGTCGGGGAAGCGGGTGGCGCGCTGGCGGCCGATTTCCCAGCACTTGATCAGGCCTTTGTCGGCGGCTTCCCAGAGTTGGGTGCGGGTCAGGCCGCTGCGCAGGGGCGTGGCGATGGGGCGGTGGACGTGCTGGGTCATTCTGGTTCCTTGAATTCGGGTTTTATTGGACAGCTCCGCTGTGCCCGTTGCGGTGGATGGTAGGGGGGGATGTAACAGCTGGCAACAGGGTATTTCAGGGTGTAAGTGCAGGTTGCGGGGGAGGGATTTGCCTGGGTGTTGTTTAGAAGAAGCAGGAACAAACTACCCAAACTGTGGTGAGGGGATTTATCCCCGATCGGCTGCGCAGCAGGCGCAAAGCCAAGCAACGCGGTGCTGTTGACGAAATGCACCGGAAAAATCAGGACTGCTGCGCAGCCCGTCGGAGATAAATCCCCTCACCACAGGGGATCTGATTCTGTTTATTTCTGTGTAGGGGTTAGCCCGGCGCAGCGCGCTTATGCGGCATATTTCCTACAGACACTGACGAAATTACGGCTGCCAAACACTCTTCTCCCCACTCAGACGCCGATCAAGAAAACTCGCCGCACTGATCAGCGCCAGATGCGTCAGCGCTTGCGGGGTGTTGCCCAGATGGCGGCCTTTGCTGTCGAACTCTTCGGCGTACAGGCCCAGCGGGTTCGCATAACGCAGCAATTGCTCGAACTCCAGATGGGCCTTTTCCACCTGACCGGCCCGGGCCAGGCATTCGACGTACCAGAACGAGCAGGCGGCAAACGCGCCTTCGGTGCCGGTCAGACCGTCGATGTTGGCGTCGTCGTTGCGATAGCGATAAACCATGCCGTCGCGCACCAGATGCTTTTCGATCGCTTCAAGGGTCGACAGCCAGCGCGGGTCCTTGGCGCTGACGAAGCGCACCAGCGGCATCAGCAGCATCGAACCGTCGAGCGCGGTACCGCCCTTGTACTGGACGAAATGCCCGCGCTCCTCATCCCAGAAGTTGTCCCAGATGTCGGCGTAGATCGCCTGCCGGGTCTGATCCCACTGGACGAACGGCGCCGGCAGCGAGCGTTTCGAGGCCAGGCGGATGGCCCGGTCAAGCGCCACCCAACACATCAGTCGCGAGTGCAGGAAGTGATGTTGCTCACCGCGCATTTCCCAAATGCCTACATCCTTGGTCTGCCAGGTCTCACACACCTGATCGACCACTTCGCGCACGTGTTTCCAGCCTTGGTGGGAAATCGCGTCGCCGTACTTGTTGACCAGGTACACCGCGTCCATCAGTTCGCCAAAGATATCGAGCTGAATCTGATCGTACGCGCCATTGCCGATGCGCACCGGTTGCGCGCCACCATGACCGGAGAGGTGAGAGAGTTCGGTTTCCGGCAGCTCCTGGCGACCGTCGATCGCATAGAGGATGTTGAGTTTGGTCGAATTTCCCTGACAATCGCTGACCCGACCACGCAGCCAGCCCATGTAGGCATTGGCCTCATCGACAAAACCTAGGCGCATGAACGCGTAGACGGTGAACGAGGCGTCGCGGATCCAGGTGTAGCGATAATCCCAGTTGCGCTCGCCGCCGGGAGTTTCCGGCAGGCCGAAGGTGGCGGCGGCGAGGATTGCGCCGTGCTTGCGCGAGGTCAGCAGCTTCAACGCGAGGGCCGAACGATTGACCATCTCCCGCCAACGCCCGCGGTAGTTGGACTGGCCGATCCAGTCGCGCCAGAACTTCAACGTGCGCTCCAGGCACATTTTCGCGCCGTCATCCTTGAAACGCGGATCGTCGGCGCCACCGAGGACGAATTCGGCGTGCTGATCCTGTTTCAAACTGAACGCGGCAACGGCCGATTCGCCATCGATCTGCAACGCTTGATCCGCCACCAGCCGCAGCGATGGCTGACCCTCGGCGCTGAAAATCACCGATTGTTGATCCATTTGCGCCCGGGTGTTGGCACGCGCGTAGTCATGCCGCACCGCGCAGCGCATGTGAAACGTCGCTTCCCCGCTGACCACCCGTACCCGGCGCATCAGCAGCGGCAGGTCATCGACGCTGTCGCCGATCGGCAGCAGATCGGTGATTTCCACTACGGCCTGTTCGCTGAGCCAGCGCGTCTGCAAAACGTTGGTGTCGGGCAGGTAGATCTGCTCGCGCCGGGCATCGGGCAAGTCCGGGGCGAGCTGGAAAATCCCTGCCTCGGGCGTGTCGAGCAGCGAACAGAAGATCGACGGGCTGTCGAATTCCGGCCAGCAGAAAAAATCCACGCTGCCCTTGTCGTTGACCAGTGCGGCACTGCGCAGGTCGCCGATGATGCCGTGGGCGTCGATCGGGCTTTGTCGTTCAGGATGATGCTCAGCCATTGCCATGAAACTCCGGATAAAGACTCATGCCGCCGTCGATGAACAGGGTGGTGCCGACGATGTAGTCGGCGGCGTCGGAAGCGAGAAACACCACCGCGTTGGCGATGTCCTCGACATCGCCGATGCGCCCGTAGGGGATAAGCTCCAGCAGCTTTTCACCGGCCGCGCCTTCAGTGGCTTCCTGATTGATTGCCGTGCGAATCGCCCCCGGCGCGATGCCGTTGATACGGATGCGCTGCTGGCTGACTTCCTGGGCGAGGGTCTGCATCAACTGATCGACGCCGCCCTTGGACGCCGCATAGTTGACGTGCCCGGCCCACGGAATGCGTTGATGTACCGAACTCATGTGAATGATCTTGCCGGCCGCGCGGGACACGCCTTCACGCACACCCTGGCGATTGAAAATCCGCAGCGCGGCGCGAGCGCAGAGGAACTGGCCGGTGAGGTTGACGCCGATCACCGTGTTCCAGTCTTCGAGGGTCATGTCGACCGCAGCGGCATCCTTTTGCAGGCCGGAGTTGGCCACCAGGATATCCAGCGAGCCAAAGGCCTCAAGGGTCTCGGCGAACAGCCGTTCAACCTCGTCTTCCTTCGACACATCGGCGCCGATGGCCAGTGCCTGACCGCCATCGGCGATGATCTGCCGGGCCAGCGCTTCGGCGGGTTCGGCCTGACGGTTGTAATTGATCACGACGGCTGCGCCGGCAGCGGCCAGCGCTTTGGCGGCAGCGTGGCCGATGCCGGAGCTGGCGCCGGTGACCAGTGCTACTTGGCGGGCGAGGGATATTTGCATGCAGGGTCGCGCCTTGAGTGAGGGCCTATTTAGCTGACTGGTCGCAAGCCATGAGAGTTCATTCGACGGTGCGGTGTTGTGGTGAATATGCCGGCCTCTTCGCGAGCAGGCTCGCTCCCACGGTTAGAATGCGCTGGCCCCGTGGGAGCGGGCTTGCTCGCGAAGGGGCCTTCACATTCCACCAACAATTGTGCGCTTCCACGCTTATCAACCTTTATGGCAACTTGGCGGCCCCTGATGAGGCTGCAATCCATGGCAAACCCTTACCGCGAATTATTCACCGCCCCCGGCGCCCGGGCTTTTGTACTGGCCGGGATGATCGCGCGCATGCCGATTTCCATGACCGGCATTGGCGTGATCACCATGCTCTCGCAGCTCAAGGGCGGGTACGCGCTGGCCGGTGCGGTGGCGGCGACGTTTGCCCTGGCCACGGCGTTTTGTGCGCCGCAGGTCTCGCGTCTGGTGGATCGTTTCGGCCAGGGCAAAGTGCTGCCGCTGTCGGCATTGATCGGTGGCGGGGCGCTGTTGATGTTGCTGCTGTGCACGCGTTTGCAGGCGCCGACCTGGACGCTGTTCATCTTCGCCGCGCTGGCCGGATGCATGCCGAGCATGTCGGCGATGGTGCGCGCACGCTGGACCGAGATCTATCGCGGCCAGCCGCAATTGCAGACCGCCTATGCGCTGGAATCGGTACTCGATGAGGTCTGTTTCATCGTTGGCCCGCCACTGTCAGTGGGATTGTGCGTGGTGGCGTTTCCCGAGGCCGGGCCGTTGGCCGCGCTGTTGGCGCTGGCGATTGGCGTGACGGCGTTTGTCGCCCAGCGCAGCACCGAGCCGGCGGTGCACCCACAGGAATCAAAGCATCAGGGTTCGATCATTCGCTCGACCGACGTGCAATGGCTGCTGGCGTTGATGCTCGCCATGGGCGTTATCGTCGGTGTGGTCGATGTGGTCAGCGTCGCCTTCGCCCAGCAGCAGGGCCAGCCGGCGGCGGCGAGCATCGTGTTGTCGGTGTACGCCATCGGCTCGTGTCTGGCCGGTATCGCGTTTGGCGCGATGCGTTCGAAACTGCCGTTGCCGCGCCTGTTTCTGTACGGCGGCGTGGCGACGGCGGTGACCACGCTGCCGCTGTTGCTGGCGAGCAATATTTTCGGTTTGTCGCTGGCGGTGTTTGTCGCGGGATTGTTCTTCTCGCCGACGCTGATTGTGGCGATGGCGTTGATCGAGCGCATCGTGCCGCCGGCCAAACTGACCGAAGGCCTGACCTGGCTGGTGACGGGTTTGAGCATCGGCGTGGCGATCGGCGCCGCCGGCTCGGGCGCTCTGGTGGATGCTTTCGGTGCACGCAGCGGATTCTGGCTGGCGATTGTGGCGGGGGCGGTGGTGTTGGCGTCGGCGTTTCAGAGTTATCGGCACCTGAAATAACCCGGCATTGATGAGCTGTTGTGGTGAGGGGATTTATCCCCGATGGGCCGCGAAGCAGCCCCAAATCCAGCCAGCTCTTTCCTTCAGAAGAAGCGTGCCGGGTGAGTTTGCGACTGCTGCGCAGTCGATCGGGGATAAATCCCCTCGCCACAGAGTTATCCACACAGACAGCGGATGGGTTACCAACCCCGTCCCGAATTCACCCAGAAATTCACTGACAGCGACGTCGACACCGATTCCACCTGATGGAACCAGCCCTCCGGTAAAAACAGCAGATCCCCGGCCTCCAGCGTCACGCGCAGGAATGTCACATCGCGTGCCGCAGGAAAACGCTCATAGTCCGGCGCATCGGGGTTGAAGTCGCAGCCGTCCAGGCCACCCTTTGGCGCTGTCGACCAGGTGCCCAGTGCTTCGCGGTGATGCGGGGCGGCGAGGGTGAACTGCTTCTGGCCCCAGACCTGCGCGAACAGGTTGTCGGTGTCGTCGCGGTGCAGCGGCGTCAGCGTGCCTTTGGGGCCGATCCAGATGCGTGGCGGGATGAACAGCGAGGCATCGAAGTAGGGCGGGTACTTGATCTGCTGCAGCAATTGCGCCGGCAGGATGTTGTTGCCCATGTAGGCTGGCGGTTCGCCGTCAGCCCGTTTGACTGCCGGTTGGTCCAGCGAGGCAATGAACTCGGCCATCGACGTCGAGCGGAAATCACGTTCGGTGGAAAAGGTTTTCTTCACGTAATCGCCGTGGCGGGTGATGCCCTGCAGTTCGGCGAAATGCACCAGTGATTCCTCGCGACTGAGCTTGAACAGCGGCCAGTCCTGCAAGGCATTGCTGATCACCACCGGGATGCCGTTGGGCAAGTATCTGCTTTTGAATTCGCTGACCGACAATTCATCGCGCGCATGGCGCTCGATGCGGGTCTGCACCGGCAGCCCGGCGGTGAGTTGTTCACTGAAGCGTGGCGGGGTCGGGTAGCGCTTGTTCATGTCGACCTTTTGCGCCACGGCGCCACCGTGCATCGCATGCTCGATGATCTGCGGCAGCAGCGTCGCCAGGCCCATGTTACCGCCGATTTTCAGGCGTCCGCTGGCGAACAGTTCTTCGACATTGACTCGGCCGCCCATGATCCCGAGAAAATCACTCTCGGCGACTTCAATGGTCACGTCGGGGCTGGGATGGCGTCCGGGCGCGGTGCGGCTGCTGGCCTTGACCTCCGACCAGTAGGCCTGCTGCGGGCCAAACACGAATTGGAAAACGCCTTCGATGCCGACGGCACCGGCGTTGGCGAACAACTTGCCCAGGATGCTCTGCAGGTCCACGGTGAATCCTCGTTATTGGTTTTGGCCTGAACAGTTAACGAGCGCCTGTTGGCGCAATTTACCGGCGCGCGACTAATTTGCCGGGGGCGTAATCCGTTTCTCTCTACAGACAAATTTTTCGAGGAAAGCCGGGTGAACAAGCTGACCCTGCTGTGCCTGCCGTATTCCGGCGCCAGCGCCATGGTCTACAGCCGCTGGCGGCCAAAACTGCCGCAATGGCTGCAACTGCAGCCGGTGGAACTGCCGGGGCGCGGCGCACGTTTTGACGAGCCGCTGCACACGGATATGCGTGCGCTGGCGATGCAACTGGCCAAGGAATTGCGGCCGAATCTCAAAGCGCCGTATGCGTTGTTCGGCCATAGCCTGGGCGCGCTGCTGGCCTGCGAAATCGCTCACGCGCTGCGCGCATTGGGCTGTCCGGAACCGGTGGCGCTGTTTGCCTCGGGCACGGCGGCGCCGACGATGCGCGCCGATTACGATCGCGGTTTTGCCGAGCCGAAAACCAACGCCGAGCTGATCGATCAATTGCGCACACTCAACGGCACGAGCGAAGAAGTGCTGGCCAATGCCGAGCTGATGAGCCTGACCCTGCCGATCCTGCGCGCCGACTTTCTGCTCTGCGGCAAATTCGAGCCGTTGTCGCGGCCGTTGCTCAACTGCCCGGTGCACGTGCTGGGCGGCAAGGCGGATCGCGCGACCACCGAACAACTGATCGGCTGGAGCAAGGAAACCCGTGGCAGCTTTTCGGTGGACATGCTCGCCGGCGGGCACTTCTTCATTCATGAGCATGAGGCCAAAGTGCTCAAGGTGATCAAGGATCAGCTGGAGGGCCATCATCGTCGGCACAGCCTGATGGCCGTCGTGTAAACCGATTCTGCGGATTCATCCGAGACCCTGTGGGAGCGAGCCTGCTCGCGATAGCGATAGATCAGTCACTGCAACATTGACTGACAGGTCGCTATCGCGAGCAGGCTCGCTCCCACAGGGTTTTGTCTGTCTGACAGTTGTTCTCATCCGCTAATTTTTCCGGTCTGCATTCGTTTTATAGGGACGACGTGCCTTTGTGCTTCCTGCCTACTGATCCGGATGCTGAGAAATGAATGCTGAAGACTCCTTGAAACTTGCTCGCCGGTTTATCGGGTTGCCCCTGGAAAAGCGCCAGATGTTCCTCGCGGCCCTGCACAAGGAGGGCGTGGATTTCGCGCGGTTCCCGATACCGGCCGGCATCGCAGCCGAGGATCGTCAGGCGCTGTCTTACGCGCAGCGACGCATGTGGTTCCTGTGGCAACTCGATCCGCAGAGCGGCGCCTACAACCTGCCCGGTGCGGTGCGACTCAATGGTCGACTGAACCAGTCGGCGCTGGAGCAAGCTTTCGCCAGTCTGGTGGAGCGCCACGAAACCCTGCGCACGGTGTTCCAGCGCCAGGCCGATGACAGCCTGCTGCAAGTGCCAGCCAGCGCGCCGCTGCTGATTACCCGGGAAGACTTCAGCGCACTGCCGGCCAGTGAGCGCGAGCAGGCGGTGATCCGTGCCGCCGAACAGCAGTCGGTGTTGCCATTTGATCTGGCGGTCGGCCCCTTGCTGCGGGTGACCTTGCTCAAGCTTGCCGAGCAGGAACACGTGCTGCTGCTGACCCTGCACCACATCGTGTCCGATGGCTGGTCGATGAACGTGTTGATCGACGAATTCATCCGTTGCTACGACGCGTTCGACGCCGGTCAGACGCCGCAATTGCCGCCATTGCCGATCCAGTACAGCGACTATTCGCTGTGGCAACGCCGCTGGCTGGAGGCCGGTGAGCAGGCGCGCCAGCTCGACTATTGGCAGGCGCAACTGGGCGACGAACACCCGGTGCTGGAGCTGCCACTGGATCATTCGCGCCCGGCGATGCCGAGCTATCGCGGCACTCGTTACGAGTTTGCGGTCGACGGCCAACTCGCCGAGCAACTGCGCAGCACTGCGCAACAGCATCAAGTCACTTTATTCATGTTCCTGCTCGGCGCCTTCAATGCGCTGCTGCACCGTTACACCGGGCAGACTGACCTGCGGGTCGGCGTGCCGATCGCCAACCGCAATCGTGGCGAGATCGAAGGCCTGATCGGCTTCTTCGTCAACACCCAGGTGCTGCGCACGCAGCTGCACGGCCAGACCCGGGTCGACGAACTGTTGCGGGCGGTTAAGGAAACCGCGCTGGGTGCCCAGGCGCATCAGGATCTGCCGTTCGAGCAACTGGTCGAAGCGCTGAAGCTGGAACGCAGCCTCAGCCACACGCCACTGTTCCAGGTGATGTACAACCATCAGCCGCACGTCGCCGATATCGCCACCATTAGCACCGCATCCGGCCTGCAACTCGACAGCCTCGACTGGCAGAGCCGCACCACCCAGTTCGACCTGACGCTGGACACCTGGGAGAAGGGCGGCAAGCTCCACGCCGCACTGACCTACGCCAGCGACCTGTTCGATGCACCGACCATCGAACGCATGGCGCGGCACTGGCTGCGCTTGTTGACGGCGATGGTCGCTGATCCGTCGCAGCGCATCGGTGAGTTGCCGCTGCTGGAGGCTGACGAGCAGCGCACCCTGGTGCACGACTGGAACAACGTCCATGCGCAGTACCCGAGCAACACGCCGATTCACCAGTTGATCGAAGCGCAGGTCGCGCGTACGCCGCAGGCACCGGCACTGCTGTTCGGCGAACAGACCCTGAGTTACACCGAACTGGATGCCCGAGCTAATCGCCTGGCGCATCTGCTGCGCGAACAGGGCGTGCAAGCGGACAGCCTGGTCGGCGTCTGTGCCCTGCGTTCGGTGGAAATGGTCGTCGCGCTGCTGGCGATTCTCAAGGCCGGCGGCGCCTACGTGCCGCTGGATCCGGAGTACCCGCAGGAGCGTCTGGCCTACATGATCGAGGACAGCGGCATCACTTTGCTGCTGACGCAACAGGCGTTGCTGGCAGCGCTGCCGACTGACGGCGTAAACGTCATCACCCTGGATCAGCCGGGGCTGCTCGACCGTTACCGCGATAGCCGTCCGGAGGTCAGCGTCGATCCGCTGAACCTGGCGTACGTGATTTACACCTCGGGTTCCACCGGTAAACCGAAGGGCGCTGGCAACAGCCACGCGGCGCTGGTCAACCGTTTGTGCTGGATGCAGGAAGCCTATGCGCTGGATGCCAGTGATTCGGTGCTGCAGAAAACCCCGTTCAGTTTCGACGTGTCGGTGTGGGAGTTCTTCTGGCCGCTGCTGACCGGCGCACGGCTGGTGGTGGCCGCGCCGGGCGCGCACCGTGATCCGCTGCAACTGATCGATAGCATCAACCGCCACGGCATCAGCACGCTGCACTTTGTGCCGTCGATGTTGCAAGCGTTCATCCATGAACCGGGCGTGGAAAGCTGCAGCGGACTCAAGCGGATTGTCTGCAGCGGTGAAGCGTTGCCGCTTGATGCGCAGCTGCAGGTTTTCGCCAAGCTGCCGAACGCCAGCCTCTACAACTTGTATGGCCCGACCGAAGCGGCCATCGACGTTACCCACTGGACCTGTGTCGATGAAGGCGCCGACAGCGTGCCGATCGGCCGGCCGATCGCCAACCTGCGCACCCATGTCCTCGATGCCGAATTGCTGCCGGTGCCGAGCGGTGTCGCCGGTGAACTGTATCTGGGTGGTGCCGGGCTGGCGCGCAGTTACCACCAGCGCCCGGCGCTGACGGCCGAACGTTTTGTGCCGTGCCCGTTCCATGACGGCGCGCGCCTGTACCGCACCGGTGACCGTGTGCGGCAGCGTGCCGACGGCGTGATCGAATACCTCGGGCGTCTCGACCATCAGGTCAAGTTGCGCGGTTTGCGCATCGAACTGGGTGAAATCGAAACCCGCCTGATGCAGCACTCGCTGGTGCGTGAGGCGGTGGTGCTGGTGCAGGGCGGCAAGCATCTGGTGGCTTATCTGGTGCTGGAAAACCCGCAGGCAGACGAGCAGTGGCAGCAGGAGGTCAAGGCGTGGCTGCTCGGCAGTCTGCCGGAGTTCATGGTGCCGACCTACCTGATCACCCTCGACAAATTGCCGGTCACCGCCAACGGCAAACTCGACCGCAAGGCCTTGCCACAACCGGAGGCCGCGCCGCAACAGGCATTCGTGGCGCCACAGGACGCCATGCAAAAAGCCCTCGCGGCGATCTGGGAAGCTGTGCTCGGCCTCGACCGCGTCGGCCTCGAAGACAACTTCTTCGAACTGGGCGGCGATTCGATCATCTCGATTCAAGTGGTCAGCCGTGCGCGGCAGGCCGGGATCCGCATCAGCCCGCGTGACCTGTTCCAGTACCAGACGGTGCGCAGTCTGGCGCTGGTCGCGAGCCACGATCATCTGTCCTCGGTGGATCAGGGCCCGGTGACCGGCGACGCCGTGCTCGGGCCGATCCAGCAGGATTTCTTCAGTCGGGCGATGCCGGTGCGCGAGCACTGGAACCAGTCGTTGCTGCTGACCCCGCGTGAGGCATTGAACGCGCAATGGCTCGATGCGGCGCTGACCCACCTGATCAATCACCACGACGCCTTGCGCCTGCGTTTTGTCGAAGGCAGCGAAGGCTGGCAGCAAAGCCACGGCCCGTTGCTGAGCAGCGCTGAGCTGTGGCAACGCGATGCCGAATCTGCCGAACAGTTGCAGGCGCTGTGCAACGAAGCGCAGCGCAGCCTCGACCTGCAAAACGGCCCGTTGCTGCGCGCGTTGCTGGTGACGATGGCCGACGGCTCGCAACGACTGGCACTGATCATTCATCACCTGGCGGTCGATGGCGTTTCCTGGCGGGTGCTGCTGGAAGATCTGCAGCAGGCTTACGAGCAACTGGCGGCGGGTGGCGGCATTCAGTTGCCAGCGAAGACCAGCGCGTTCCAGAGCTGGACTGCGCGTCTGGCGCAGGAAGCGTCGCGCTTCGATGAGCAATTGAGCTATTGGAAAGCCCAGCATCAGGGTGCCAAGGATCTGCCGTGCGACCGCCCGGATGGCAGCCTGCAAAATTTGCATGGCGCGAAAATCGAATGGCGCCTCGACGCCGAGCGCACCCGCCAGTTGCTGCAACAGGCGCCCGCCGCGTATCGCACGCAGGTCAACGACCTCTTGCTCACCGCACTGGCGCGCACCATCAGCCGCTGGAGCCAGCAGCCGGGCACGCTGATCGAACTGGAAGGCCACGGTCGCGAAGACCTGTTTGATGACGTCGACCTGACCCGCACCGTGGGTTGGTTCACCAGTCTGTTCGCGGTCAACCTGACCGCCAGCGCTGATCTCGACGGCTCGATCAAGGCGATCAAGGAGCAACTGCGCGCGGTGCCGGACAAAGGTCTGGGTTACGGCGTGCTACGGCATCTGGCCGCACCGTCGGTGCGCGCCGAACTGGCCGCGCTGCCGCAACCGCGCATCACCTTCAACTACCTCGGCCAGTTCGACCGCCAGTTCGACGAAGCTGCGCTGTTCGTGCCGGCTGTTGAAACCAGCGGCGTGGCGCAGGATCCGTCGGCGCCTCTGGGCAACTGGCTGACCGTCGAAGGTCAGGTGTATGGCGGTGAACTGTCGATGAGCTGGGGCTTCAGCCGCGAGATGTTCGACAGCGCCACGGTGCAGCACCTGGTCGATCAATACGCCAGCGAATTGCAGGCGCTGATCGAACACTGCTGCAGACTGCAAACCGCGCAAGCGACGCCGTCGGACTTCCCGCTGGCTCGGGTGACCCAGGCGCAACTGGATGCGCTGCCGGTGCCGGCCGGTCAGCTCGATGATGTCTATCCGCTGTCGCCGATGCAGCAGGGTTTGCTGTTCCATACTCTCTACGAGCAGGCGGCGGGTGAGTACATCAACCAATTGCGCGTGGATGTGCAAGGTCTTGACCCTGAGCGCTTCCGCGCCGCATGGCAGGCTACCGTCGCTGCGCAGGACATTCTGCGCAGCGGTTTCGTCTGGCAAGGCGAACTGGCGCAACCGCTGCAGATCGTCCATAAGCAGGTGCAGTTGCCATTCAGCATTCTCGACTGGCGCGAGCGCGACGATCAGCCGGCAGCCCTTGCGGCGCTGGCCGATGCCGAACGTCAGCAAGGATTCGATCTGAGCCAGGCACCGTTGCTGCGTCTGGTGCTGGTGCAGACCGCTGCCGAGCAATGGCACCTGATCTACACCCATCACCACATTCTGATGGACGGCTGGAGCAACTCGCAGTTGCTCGGCGAAGTCTTGCAGCGCTACAGCGGTCGCACCCCGGCCCATGGTGGCGGACGTTATCGCGACTACATCGCCTGGCTGCAGCGTCAGGACGCGCAACTCAGTCAGGACTTCTGGAGCGTTCAGTTGGCCGCGCTGCAAGAGCCGACCCGACTGGCTCGCGCCGCCACCGGCTGCGAAGGCGACAGCGGCCATGGCGACCATTACCTGACGCTGGACGTGCCGCGCACTCAGGCGCTGGAAGCGTTTGCCCGGCAGCAGAAAGTCACCGTCAATACCCTCGTGCAAGCTGCGTGGCTGCTGTTGCTGCAACGCTACACCGGTCACGAAGCGGTGGCGTTCGGTGCGACCGTGGCCGGGCGCCCGGCGGATTTGCCGGGCATCGAGCAGCAGGTCGGCCTGTTCATCAACACCCTGCCGGTGATCGGCGCGCCGCGTCCAGACCAAAGCGTTGGCCAATGGCTGCAAGCGGTGCAGGCGCAAAACCTCAGCCTGCGCGACTTCGAACACACGCCGCTGGCGGACATCCAGCGCTGGGCCGGGCAGGGCGGGGAAGCGCTGTTCGACAACATTCTGGTGTTCGAAAACTACCCGGTCGCCCAGGCGCTGAGCCAGGCCGGGCAAGGCCTGACATTCGGTGATGTCGGCAACTTGGAGCAGACCCACTACGCCCTGAGCGTGGCGGTCACCCTCGGTCAGCAACTGGCGCTGCACTACAGCTTCGACCGCAGCCAGTTTGCCAGTGAGATGATCGAAGGCATCAGTGCCCATCTGCTGCAATTGCTTGAGCAGTTTGCGCTGTCGGCCGAGCGCAACCTCGGTGAAATCGCTCTGGCCAGCGCGCAAGAGCATGCCCGCCAGCAAGCCGAAAACCAGCCGCAGCCTTACCCGGTGGAGATCGCTGTGCATCAGCGCATTGCCGTGCTGGCGGTCGAGCGTCCGCAGCGCACCGCGGTGATCTTCAACGGTCAGCACTTCAGCTATGGCGAGATCGAGCAGCGTGCCAATCAACTGGCTCACGCGCTGATCGCCCGTGGTGTCGGCGCCGAGACTCGGGTCGGCGTGGCCCTGCCGCGCAGCGAGGCGGTGATCGTCGCGCTGCTGGCGGTGCTCAAGGCCGGCGGTGCGTATGTGCCGCTGGACACCAGTTATCCGCGTGAACGCCTGGCCTATCTGATCGAAGATTCGGGGCTGGCGCTGCTGATCAGCGATTCGTCGGTGTCGGCGCAATTGCCGGTGGCCGAATCGGTGCCATTGCTGGAGCTGGATCGTCTCGACCTGCGCGAATTGCCGATCACGGCGCCACAGGTGCCAGTCGATCCGCATAACCTCGCGTACGTGATCTACACCTCCGGTTCTACCGGCAATCCGAAAGGCGTCAGCGTTGCCCACGGCCCACTGGCGATGCATTGCCAAGCCATCGGTCAGCGCTACGAAATGCGCGACAGCGACTGCGAATTCCACTTCATGTCGTTCGCCTTCGACGGCGCCCACGAACGCTGGCTGACCAGCCTGACCCACGGGGCTTCGCTGCTGATTCGCGACGACACGCTGTGGACGCCGGAGCAGACCTATAACGCGATGATCGAACACCGCGTGAGCGTGGTTGCGTTCCCGCCGGTGTACCTGCAACAACTGGCCGAACACGCCGAGCGTGTCGGCAGCCCGCCGAAGGTGCGGATCTATTGCTTCGGCGGCGATGCGGTGCCGAGCGCCAGTTTCGAACGGGTCAAACGCGCGCTCGATCCGGACTACATCATCAACGGCTACGGCCCGACGGAAACCGTGGTCACGCCATTGATCTGGAAGGCTGGCCGTGAAGAGCCATGCGGTGCCGCTTACGCGCCGATCGGCAGCCGGATCGGCGACCGCAGCGCCTACGTGCTCGACGCCGATCTGAACCTGCTGCCACAAGGCATGGCCGGTGAGCTGTACCTCGGTGGTACCGGGTTGGCGCGGGGTTATCTGAACCGTCCGGGGCTGACTGCTGAGCGTTTTGTCGCCGACCCGTTCAGCGCAAATGGCGGCTTGCTGTATCGCACCGGTGACCTGGTGCGCCAGCGCGTCGACGGCACGTTCGACTATCTGGATCGCATCGACAATCAGGTGAAGATTCGTGGGTTCCGTATCGAACTGGGCGAAGTCGAAGCGGCGCTGCAAGCCCTCGACGGCGTGCGTGAAGCGGTGGTCGTGGCGCAGGAAGGCAGTGCCGGCAGTGGCAAGCGTCTGGTGGCCTACGTGGTCGGCGATTCGGCCCGTGACGGCTTCACCGAAGACCTGCGCGCGCAGCTCAAGGCCAGCCTGCCGGCGCACATGGTGCCGGCGTATGTCCTGCGTCTTGAGCGCATGCCGCTGACGCCGAACGGCAAGCTCGATCGCAAGAACCTGCCAAAACCGGACGTCAGCCAACTGCAACAGACCTACCTCGCGCCACAGACGGCGCTGGAGCAGCAACTGGCGGCGATCTGGCAAGACGTGCTCAAGCTTGAGCAGGTCGGCGTCAGCGACAACTTCTTCGAACTGGGTGGCGACTCGATCATCTCGATTCAAGTGGTCAGCCGGGCGCGGCAGGCCGGGATTCGCTTCAGCCCCAAAGACCTGTTCCAGCACCAGACCATTCAGGCCCTCGCTACAGTCGCGCAGATCGGCGAAGCCGTGCAGCCCATCGATCAGCATGCGCAAACCGGCGAAACCGCGCTGCTGCCGATTCATCAGACATTCTTCGCCGAAGCGATTCCCGACCGTCACCACTGGAACCAGTCGGTGATGCTCAAGCCGACGCAGGCACTGGACGCTCAGGTACTGGAGCAGGCGCTGGATGCGTTGGTCGTTCAGCACGACAGTTTGCGTCTGGACTTTGTCGAGCAGGCTGCGGGTTGGTCGGCGTACTACCGCGACGTCGCCACGCAAGCGGGGGAAACCATTCTCTGGCAAGTCGAGGTCGCTGATCTCGCCGCCCTTGAGGCACTGGGCAACAAGGCCCAGCGCAGCTTGCAACTGAGCGGCGGTTCGCTGATCCGCGCGGTGCTGGCAAACCTGGCTGATGGCAGTCAGCGCCTGCTGCTGATCGTCCATCACCTGGTGGTCGATGGCGTGTCGTGGCGGATTCTGTTCGAAGATCTGCAAAACGCCTATCGCCAGCTCCTCGCAGGTAAGCCCGTGCAATTGCCGGCGAAAACCAGTGCGCTCAAAGCCTGGGCAGCGGCGTTGCAGGACTACGCCCAAACCCCTGCGTTGCAGGCCGAGCTGGGCTTCTGGCAGCAGCAGTTGCAGGGCGCTTCGGCGGCCTTGCCTTACGACCGGCCGCAGGGTGGTCAGCAACACGATCAGGCGCTGACCCTGCGCAGCAAACTCGATCAGACCCTGACCCGTCAGCTGTTGCAGGAAGCTCCGGCGGCTTATCGCACCCAGGTCAACGACCTGTTGCTGACCGCGCTGGCGCGGGTGCTGGTGCGCTGGACCGGGGACGACAATGCCTTGGTATTGCTTGAGGGCCATGGTCGCGAAGACCTGTTCGAACACATCGATCTGACCCGCACCGTGGGCTGGTTCACCAGCGTATTCCCGGCGCGTCTGGCACCGGCCGCCGAACTCGGCGCCTCGCTCAAACAGATCAAGGAGCAGCTGCGGGCGATTCCCCACAAGGGCATCGGCTTCGGCGCACTCGCGCACCTTGGTGATGAGCCGGCGCGTGCCACCCTGCAAGCCTTGCCGGCGCCGCGCCTGACTTTCAACTACCTCGGCCAGTTCGACGGCAGCTTCGACGCTGCCAGCGATGCCCTGTTCGTGCCGACCAGCGAGTCCGGCGGCGCAGAGGTCAATCTGCAAGGGCCGCTGGGCAATCCGCTGGCGCTCAACAGCAAGGTATTCGGCGGTGAGCTGGACCTGAGCTGGACCTACAGCGGCGCGATGTTCGACACCGCCACCATCCAGCGTCTGGCCGACGACTATGTGCAGGAACTTACCACGCTGATCGGCCACTGCTGCGACAGTGCCAACCGTGGCGTGACACCGTCGGACTTCCCGCTGGCGCAACTGTCGCAAGCGCAACTGGATGCGCTGGTGCTGGAGCCGCAAGGCATCGACGACATCTATCCGCTGTCGCCGATGCAGCAGGGCATGCTGTTCCACACCTTGCTCGAACACGGCAATGGCGACTACATAAACCAGATGCGTCTGGACGTCGACGGTGTCGATCCGCAACGCTTCCGCGCGGCGTGGCAGGCGGCGGTGGATGCGCATGACATCCTGCGCAGCGGTTTCTTCTGGCAAGGCGATCTGCCGCAACCGGTGCAAGTGGTGCAGCGTCAGGTCGAGGTGCCATTCAGCGTGCTCGACTGGCACGGCAGGACTGATCTGGAGGCAGCGCTGCAAACCCTCGCCGATGAGGAGCGCGCACTGGGTCTGGACCTGAGCTGTGCGCCGCTGATGCGCCTGGTGCTGGTGCGCACTGCAGCCGAGCGTTATCACCTGATCTACACCAACCATCACATCCTGATGGACGGCTGGAGCAGCGCGCAGTTGCTCGGCGAAGTGTTGCAGCACTACAGCGGCGAAGCGGTCGCCCGTGGCGCAGGTCGCTACCGCGATTACATCGCTTGGCTGCAACGTCAGGATGGCGCGGCGGCGCAAGCCTACTGGCGGGCGACGCTGGGCAATCTGCAGGAACCGACGCGCCTGGCCGATGCCATCGCGCGGCCGCAGGCCGGTTTGCCGAGCGTGGGTTACGGCGATCATTACCAGGTGCTGGACGCTGAGCTGAGCCAGCGCCTGGGCGAGTTTGCCCGGGCCGCGAAAGTTACCGTCAACACCGTGGTGCAAGCGGCGTGGATGCTGCTGTTGCAGCGCTACACCGGCAAGGATTGCGTGGCGTTCGGCGCCACCGTCGCCGGGCGCCCGGCGGATCTGCCGGGGGCCGAAGCGCAGATCGGCCTGTTCATCAACACGCTGCCGGTGATCGCTGCGCCGTCCGCGCAGCAGAGCGTGATCGCCTGGCTGCAAGCGGTGCAGGCGCAGAACCTCGCCTCGCGCGAGTTCGAACACACGCCGCTGGCGGACATTCAGCGCTGGGCCGGGCAGGGCGGTGACGCGCTGTTCGACAGCCTGATGGTGTTCGAGAACTACCCGATCGGCGAAGCACTGGAACGCGGTGCGCCGCAGGGTCTGCGCTTCGGCGCGGTGGCCAATCAGGAGCAGACCAACTATCCGCTGACCCTGCTGGTGAACATGGGCGCGCAACTGTCGGTGCATTTCAGTTATCAACGCGACAGCTTCGCTGCGGCCAGCGTAGCGCAGTTGGGCGCGCATCTGCAGCGTCTGCTGAGCCAGATGGCGGATGGCGGCGAACGTACGCTCAGCGCGCTGAACCTGATCGAACATAACCTGCCGGTGAACAGCGATTTCGTTACCGAGCAGTGCATCCATCAAGCCATCGCCTATCAAGTGGCGGCGACTCCGGATGCCTTGGCGGTGACCTTCGCCCATAAGCAACTGAGCTACGCCGAACTGGATGCCCACGCCAACCGTCTGGCGCATAAATTGGTAGAACTGGGCGTCGGCCCGGAAGTGCGCGTGGGCGTGGCGATGCCGCGTTCCGAGCAATTGCTGATTGCCTTGCTTGCGGTGCTCAAGGCTGGTGGTGCGTATGTGCCGCTGGATCCGGACTATCCGGCGGATCGCGTTGCCTACATGCTCGAAGACAGCCGGGCGTGGGTGTTGCTGACCGAACAGGCGGTTGCCGCGACCCTGAGCGTGCCGGGCGATACCCAAGTGCTACTGATGGATCAGATGTCGCTGGGCAGCTATTCGGCTGTTGCACCACAGACTGCGGTGCAGCCGGACAACCTCGCCTACGTGATCTACACCTCCGGTTCCACCGGCAAACCGAAAGGCGTGGCGATTGCCCATCGCAACGTCATGGCGCTGATCGACTGGTCCGCCAGGGTCTACAGCCGCGACGACATCCAAGGCGTGCTGGCCTCGACGTCGGTGTGCTTCGACCTGTCGGTGTGGGAGCTGTTTGTCACGCTGGCCAACGGCGGCTCGCTGATCATCGCGCGTAATGCGCTGGAGCTGGCGCAACTGCCGGCCCGCGATCAGGTGCGCCTGATCAACACTGTGCCGTCGGCGATTGCCGCGCTGCTGCGTGCGGGGCAGATTCCGCCAAGCGTGCGCATCATCAATCTGGCGGGTGAACCGCTGAAACAAGCGCTGGTGGAGGCGTTGTATCAGCAGTCGACGGTCCAGCACGTCTACGACCTGTACGGCCCGTCGGAAGACACCACTTATTCGACCTGGACCCGCCGCAGCGCTGGCGGTCAGGCACGGATTGGTCGCGCGCTCGAGCACAGCGCCAGCCATCTGTTGGATGCCGATTTGCACGCGGTTCCGCAGGGTGTTTCGGCCGAGCTGTACCTGTCCGGCGCCGGCATCACGCGCGGTTATCTGGGGCGTGCGGCGATGACCGCCGAGCGCTTCGTGCCGAATCCTTTCGTCGGCAACGGCGAGCGCATGTACCGCACCGGCGACTTGATTCGAGAGCGCGAGGAGGGCGAGCTGGAGTACATGGGCCGGATCGACCATCAGGTGAAAATTCGTGGATTCCGCATCGAACTGGGGGAGATCGAGGCGCGATTGCTCGCGCAACCGGCAGTCACTGAGGCCGCGGTGCTGGCCGTCGAGAGCGACACCGGCGCGCAACTGGTGGCGTATGTGGTTGCCCCGTCACTGGAGATGCACGACGGGGACGCGCAGCGCCAACTGCGCGAGGGACTAAAGACTGGCCTCAAGTCTTCGTTACCTGACTACATGATTCCCGCGCACCTGCTGTTCCTTGAGCAGTTGCCACTGACCCCCAACGGCAAACTCGACCGCAAGGCCCTGCCGGCGGTCGATGCCAGCCAGATGCAGGCCGCGTATGTCGCGCCGCACAGTGAGCTTGAGCAGCAGGTCGCGGCGATCTGGCAGCAAGTGCTCGAAGTGCAACGCATCGGCTTGAACGATCACTTCTTCGAACTCGGCGGGCACTCGCTGCTGGCGGTCAACGTGGTGTCGCGCATGGCCCTTGAACTGGGCCTGACGCTGACCCCGCAACTGTTATTCCAGCACCCCGTCCTGAGCGATTTTGTCGCTCGACTCGATACAGGAGGCGGGGCAATCAACGAACAGAAACTGAGCAAGCTGGAAGCCCTGCTTGACGATATGGAGGAAGTCTGATGGACAAGAGTGTTGCTTTGAGGGTAGCCAAGCGCTTTATCACTCTGCCGCTGGACAAACGTAAGCTGTACCTGGAAAAGATGCTCGAAGAGGGCGTCTCTCCGGCCAACCTGCCGATCCCGGAAACACGTTCCGGGTTTGCGGCGATTCCTCTGTCGTACGCTCAGGAGCGTCAACTGTTCCTCTGGCAAATGGACCCGCACAGCACCGCGTATCACATCCCCAGCGCCTTGCGCCTCAAGGGTCGGCTGGATGTGGCGGCACTGGAACGAAGCTTCAACGCGGTGGCGGCGCGTCACGAAAGCTTGCGTACCACCTTCGCCGAGCAAGGCGAAAGCTTTTGCCAGGTGATTCACCCGCAGCTGCCGCTGAGCATCAGCCTGACGCCATTGCCGGAGGGCCTCGATGCCGCCGGGGAAGACGCGGCGATCAAGGCCTTTGTCGAGAGCGAAACCGCACGCCCGTTCAATTTGCAGCAGGGCCCGCTGCTGCGGGTGGCGCTGCTCGAAGTGGCGGAAGACGACCATGTGCTGGTGCTGATCCAGCACCACATCATCTCCGATGGCTGGTCGATCAAAGTTCTGGTCAACGAGTTGATTCAGCATTACGCCGCCGACACCGCCGGGCAGCCGCTGAGCCTGCCAGAGCTGGAAATACAGTACGCCGACTACGCGATCTGGCAGCGGCACTGGCTGGAAGCGGGCGAGCGTGAACGCCAGTTGGCCTACTGGGTCAAGACCCTGGGCGGCGAGCAGCCGGTGCTGGAGCTGCCGATCGATTTCCCGCGTCCGGCCGTGCAAAGCCTGCGCGGTGCGCGGCTGGAACTGAACCTGCCGGCTGACCTCGGTGACGCCCTCAAACAGCTGGCGCAGCGCGAAGGTGCGAGCCTGTTCATGCTGCTGCTGGCGTCGTTCCAGGCGTTGCTGCATCGCTATAGCGGACAGGCGCAGATTCGCGTCGGGGTGCCGACCGCCAACCGCAATCGGGTCGAGACTGAAGGCCTGATCGGCTTCTTCGTCAACACGCAGGTGCTGAGTGCCGAGGTCAGCGGGCAACTGCCGTTCAACCAGTTGCTGGCTCAGGTCAAGCAGGCGGCGATGGCCGCGCAGGCGCATCAGGATCTGCCGTTCGAGCAACTGATCGAAGCCCTGCAGCCGGAGCGCAGCCTGAGCCACAGCCCGGTGTTCCAGGTGATGTTCAACCATCAGACCAGCCGTGATCAGGGGCGCAACGCGGCGCAGTTGCCGCAGCTGAGTGTCGAGGATGTGCAGTGGGAAGGGCGCACCGCGCAGTTCGACCTGACGCTGAATACCTACGAGTCCAGCGACGGTTTTGCCGCCGAGCTGACCTACGCCACTGACCTGTTCAAAGCTGAAACCGTCGAGCGTCTTGCGCGTCACTGGCAGAACCTGCTGCGCGGCATTGTCGCCGCACCGAGCCTGCGCGTCGGCGAATTGCCGTTGCTGGAAAGCGCCGAACACGGCGTGCTGTTGCAGGACTGGTTGCGCAGCGCCGACCGCACTGCGCAAGCCGAATGCGTGCAGCAGGATTTCTCCCGGCGTGCGCAGCAAACGCCGCAGGCCACGGCACTGATCATCAGCGAAGACGTGCTGAGCTACGGCGAGCTGGATGCCCGCTCCAGTCAACTGGCGCACAAGCTGATCGAGGCCGGTGTCGGCCCGGATCAACTGGTCGGTATCGCCGTCGAGCGCAGCGTGGAAATGATCGTCGGCCTGCTGGCGATCCTCAAGGCTGGCGGTGCTTATGTGCCGCTGGACCCGGCGTATCCGCAGGATCGTCTGGCCTACATGATCGAGGACAGCGGCCTGCAATTGCTGCTGACCCAAAGCCATTTGCAGACGCAGCTGCCGATCCCGCCGGGCGTGCAAGCGCTGTTGCTGGATCAACCACACGAGTGGCTGGCGGCTTATCCACAGACCGCGCCGGACGTGGCAGTCAATGGCGAGCATCTGGCCTACACGATCTACACCTCCGGTTCTACCGGCAAACCGAAAGGCGTGATGGTGCGCCACGCGGCGCTGAGCAACTTTGTCGCGAGCATGATCAAGCAGCCGGGCATCTGTGCCGCCGATCGCATGCTGTCGCTGACCACCTTTTCGTTCGATATTTTCGGCCTGGAAATCTACGGCCCATTGCTGGCCGGTGCCTGTGTGGTGCTGACCGGCAAGGATGTGCATCAAGACCCGCAAGCGGTGCTCGAACTGATCGCGCGTCATGGCGTGACGGCGCTGCAAGCCACGCCCTCGACCTGGCGCATGCTGCTGGACAATGAACAGGCGCCAATCCTGGCGGGCCGCACGTTCCTCTGTGGCGGTGAAGCGCTGCCGCAGGAACTGGCGCAACGCATGCTTGCACTGACGCCGAGCGTGTGGAACCTCTACGGCCCGACCGAAACCACTATCTGGTCGGCGCAGCACGCCTTGAGTGCGGACAGCAGCCGTCCATTCCTCGGCACGCCGATCGACAACACCGCGTTGTACATCCTCGGCAGCGACCTGGAGCTCAATCCGCTCGGCGCCCCGGGGGAACTGCTGATCGGCGGCGACGGCCTGGCGCGTGGTTACTTCCAGCGCCCAGGCCTGACCGCCGAACGTTTTGTCCCGGATCCCTTTTCGAAAACCGGCGCGCGTCTGTACCGCACCGGCGACCTGACCCGTTACCGCGCCGAAGGCGTGATCGAGTACATCGGGCGAATCGACCATCAGGTGAAAATCCGTGGTTTCCGGATTGAACTCGGTGAGATCGAAGCGCGTTTGCTCGCCCTCGATAGCGTGCGCGAAACCGTGGTAGTCGCTCAGGACGGCCCGACCGGCCCGCAACTGGTCGGCTATGTGGTGCCGACCGCCGAGGCTTTTGATGAAGGCGAACTGCGCGCCGCATTGAAAGCCAGCCTCAAGGCCGAGCTGCCGGAATACATGGTGCCGGCGCACCTGTTGTTCCTCGCGCAACTGCCACTGACGCCGAACGGCAAAGTCGACCGCAAAGCCTTGCCGGCACCCGACGCCAGCCAGCTGCAATCGACTTACCTCGCGCCGCAAACCGCCACTCAGCACAGCGTTGCCGAGATCTGGCAAGCGGTGCTCAAGCTCGATCGCGTAGGCCTGAGTGACAACTTCTTCGAACTGGGCGGCCACTCGTTGCTGGTCACGCAAGTGGTCTCGCGCGTACGTCAGGCACTGAACGTTCAAGTGCCGCTGCGCACGTTGTTCGAACACAGCACGCTGGAAGACTTTGTCGCCGCGCTGGGTGTCGATCAGGCGCATCGGGAGCCGCCAATTGTTGCCTTGCCACGCCAGCAGCCGCTGGCGCTGTCCTATGCCCAGGAGCGTCAATGGTTCCTCTGGCAACTGGAACCGACCAGCACCGCTTATCACGTGCCGGCGGCGCTGCGTCTGCGCGGTGAGCTGGATCTGCCAGCGTTGCAGCGCAGCTTCGACGCGCTGATCGAGCGCCACGAATCGCTGCGCACCTGCTTCGTCGAGCAGCAGGGGCAGACCCTGCAAGTGATCCAGGCTCACGGCACGCTCGATCTGCAGGTGCAGGACGTGGCGGCGGATCTCGACGAGGCGGCGCTGCAAGCGCTGGTCTCCGCCGAAACCCTGCACCTGTTCAATCTGCAGCAAGGCCCGTTGCTGCGGGTCAAACTGCTGCGTCTGGCCGCCGATGACCACGCGCTGGTCATCACCCTGCATCACATCGTCTCCGACGGCTGGTCGATGAATGTCATGGTCGATGAGCTGGTGGCGCTGTATGCCGCCTACAGCCAGGGCCAGAGCGTGCAATTGCCGGCGCTGCCGGTGCAATACGCCGACTACGCCGTGTGGCAGAAACAGTGGATGGACGCCGGTGAACGCGAGCGTCAATTGAGCTACTGGGCCGCACAACTCGGCGATGGTGATCAACCGCTGCTGGAGTTGCCGACCGACCGGCCGCGTCCAGCCGAGCAGAGCTATCGTGGCGCCCGTCGCGATATCCCGCTGAGCCGCGAACTGGCCGCCGCGCTCAAGCAACTGGCGCAGCGCGAGAACGTTACGCTGTTTGCGCTGTTGCTGGCGTCGTTCCAGACCTTGCTGCATCGCTACAGCGGTCAGGCCGATATCCGCGTCGGAGTGCCGGTGGCCAACCGCAACCGGGTCGAGACCGAAGGCCTGATCGGTTTCTTCGTCAACACCCAGGTACTCAAGGCCGAGTTCGACAGTCAGCAGACGTTCCGCAGCCTGCTGCAGCAAGTGAAAAATACGGTGCTCGGCGCCCAGGCGCATCAGGATCTGCCGTTCGAGCAACTGGTCGACGCGCTGCAACCGGAGCGCAGCCTCAGCCACAGCCCATTGTTCCAGGTGATGCACAACCACCAGAGCCAGGTGCGTCAGGCGCAGGGCGCCACGCGTCTGCCAAAACTGGCGATTGAAGGCTTGCCGTGGGCGTCCAGTACCGCGCAGTTCGACCTGACCCTGAACACTTTTGAATCGAGCGACAACGTCTGGGCCGAGCTGACCTATGCCACCGACCTGTTCGACGTCGAGACCATCGAACGCCTGGCGCAACACTGGACCCATCTGCTGCAAGGCATCGTCGCCGACAGCGCTCAGCGCATCGCCGAACTGCCGCTGCATGACGCCGCCGAACGCGCGGCGACCTTGCAGCAGTGGAATCCGGCCATCCGCGATTTCCCGAGCGAGCAGTGCCTGCATCAACGGATCGAACAACAAGCCGCCCGCGCCCCGCAAGCGATTGCCGTGAGCTGTGCCGGGCAGTCCTTGAGCTACGGCGAGCTGAACAGTCGCGCCAACCAGTTGGCCCACAAGCTGATTGCCAGCGGTGTCGGCCCGGACGTGCGCGTCGGTCTGGCGGTGGAGCGCAGCCTCGACATGCTGGTCGGTCTGCTGGCGATCCTCAAGGCCGGCGGCGCCTATGTGCCGTTGGACCCGACGTATCCGGAGGAACGCCTGAGCTACATGATCGGCGACAGCGGCATCGCCTTGCTGCTGACCCAGAGTCATCTGCTGGGGCGTCTGCCGGTGCCGGATTCGCTGCGCAGCCTGATGCTCGATCAGGAACGTGACGGTCTGGAAGGCTACAGCGACAGCAATCCGCAGGTGCGTATGAGCCCGGACAACCTGGCTTACGTGATCTACACCTCCGGCTCCACCGGTCAGCCGAAGGGCACGTTGCTGGCCCATCGCAACGTGCTGCGCCTTTTTGAGGCCACTGATGCGTGGTTCGATTTCGGCGCCACGGATGTCTGGAGCCTGTTCCATTCCTACGCGTTCGATTTCTCGGTGTGGGAGATTTTCGGGGCGCTGCTGTACGGCGGCAAACTGCTGGTGGTGCCTTACGAGGTCAGCCGTTCGCCGGAAGATTTCTTCGCCTTGCTCTGCCGTGAAGGCGTCACCGTTCTGAACCAGACGCCGTCGGCGTTCAAGCAATTGATGCAAGTGGCCTGTGCCCCCGAACACGCGACGCAAGCACTGGCGCTGCGTTACGTGGTGTTCGGCGGCGAGGCGCTGGAGGTCAAGAGCCTGCGTCCGTGGTTCGAGCGTTTCGGCGATCAGGCACCGCAACTGATCAACATGTACGGCATCACCGAAACCACCGTGCACGTGACCTACCGGCCGATTTCGCTGGCCGACTTGCAGCGTGATGCCAGCAGTCCGATCGGCGAGCCGATCCCGGACCTGTCCTGGTACTTGCTCGACGGTGATCTGAATCCGGTCGCCAAAGGCTGCATCGGTGAGCTGTACGTCGGTCGCGCCGGCCTGGCTCGCGGTTACCTGAACCGCGCGGATCTGACCAGCCTGCGCTTCATTCCCGACCCGTTCGCCGCCGATGGCGGGCGTCTGTACCGTACCGGTGACCTGGCGCGTTACTGCGCCGACGGCGTGATCGAATACATCGGCCGGATCGACCATCAGGTGAAAATTCGCGGTTTCCGTATCGAACTCGGCGAGATCGAAGCGCAGCTGCTGGAACAGGCTGCCGTGCGCCAGGCCGTGGTGCTGGCGCAGCCGGGCCTCAGCGGTCAGCAACTGGTGGCGTATCTGGTGCCAGGCGACGCCGCGCTGCTCGACGCAAGCCCGGCCGAACAGGCGCTGTGGCGCGACAGCGTGCGTGCCGAACTCAAGGCCAATCTGCCGGATCACATGGTTCCGGCGCACCTGTTGCTGCTGGCGCAATTGCCGTTGACCGCCAACGGCAAACTCAACCGCAGCGCCTTGCCGTCACCCGACGCCAGCCAGTCACAGCAGGCCTATCAGGCGCCGCAAAGCGCGATGGAGCAGGGTCTGACGGCGATCTGGCAAGACGTGTTGAAGCTGCCGCAAGTCGGCATCCACGATAACTTCTTCGAATTGGGCGGCGACTCGATCATCTCGATTCAGGTGGTCAGCCGTGCCCGTCAGGCCGGCATTCGCCTCAATCCCAAAGACCTGTTCCAGCACCAGACCGTGCAGCGTCTGGCACTGGTCGCGCAGTGGGGTGGCGACGAGTCGACGATTGATCAGCAAGCCGCGAGCGGTGCAGCGTTGCTGCTGCCGATCCAGCAGCAGTTCTTCGCCGACGAAATTCCGCAGCGTCATCACTGGAACCAGTCGGTGCTGCTGCAACCGCGGCAGGCGCTGGACGCTGAAAAACTCGAGCAAGTGTTGCGCGCACTGGTGGCTCATCACGATGCCTTACGCCTGAGCTTCACCCAGCGCGATGGCGTGTGGCAGGCCGAGCACCGCGCGGTCGAAGCGCTGCCGCAGCACCTGCTCTGGCAGGAGGACGTGGCCGATGCCGCCGCCCTTGAGGCCTTGGGTAATCGCGCCCAGCGCAGTCTCGATCTGCAACACGGGCCGTTGCTGCGTGCGGTACTGGCGAATCTGGCCGATGGCACGCAGCGTCTGCAGTTGGTGATTCATCACTTGGCGGTGGACGGCGTGTCGTGGCGGATTCTGCTGGAAGACCTGCAAAACGCTTATCAGCAATTGCTGAATGATCAGCCGTTGAGCCTGCCGTCCCGGACCAGCGCCTTCAAGGACTGGGGCGAGCATTTGCAGCGTTACGCTAACAGCCCGGCGTTGCAGGCCGAACTGGATTATTGGCAGGCCTGCCTGAGCGATGTAAGTACCGATCTGCCGTGCAAACGCGTTGACGCCAGTCAGGACAATCGTCTGGCCCAGACCGTACAAACCCGGCTCGGCACCGAGCTGACCCGCCAACTGCTGCAAGAGGCCCCGGCGGCGTACCGCACCCAGGTCAACGATCTGTTGCTGACGGCACTGGCGCGGGTCATCGGCCGTTGGAGCGGGCAGGCGTCGACGCTGATCCAGCTCGAAGGCCATGGTCGCGAAGAACTGTTCGACGGTGTCGATCTGACCCGCACGGTGGGCTGGTTCACCAGCCTGTTCCCGGTGCGCCTGACGCCGGTAGAGACGCTTGGCGAGTCGATCAAGCAGATCAAGGAACAACTGCGCTCGATCCCCAACAAGGGCATCGGTTTCGGCGCCTTGCGTTACCTTGGTGATGCGCAAGCGCAGCAGAGCCTGCAGGCCTTGCCGAGCCCGCGCATCACCTTCAACTACCTTGGGCAGTTCGACGGCAGTTTCGCCGGCGATGACGCTGCGCTGTTCGTGCCGTCGCCGGACAACGCCGGCCTCGATCAGAGCCCGGAGGCGCCGCTGGGCAACTGGTTGACCCTCAACGGTCAAGTGTATGGCGGCGAGCTGCGGGTGGGCTGGACGTTCAGCCGCGAGCGTTTCGACAGTGCAGTGATCGAAGCCCTGGCCGCAGATTACGCCGCAGAACTCGCAGCGTTGATCGGCCATTGCCTGACCCCGGGCATCGAAGGCCTGACCCCGTCGGACTTCCCGCTGGCTGGCCTGACGCAGACGCAGCTCGATCAGTTCCCGCTGGCGCCACGGCAGGTCGCCGATGTGTATCCGCTGTCGGCGATGCAGCAGGGCATGTTGTTCCACAGCCTCTACGAGCAGGCCACCGGCGATTACATCAACCAGGTCCGGCTCGATGTCGAAGGCCTCGATCCGCAACGCTTCCAGCAAGCCTGGCAAGCGGCGGTGGACAACCACGACATCCTGCGCAGCAGCTTTGTCTGGCAGGGTGAACTGGCGCGTCCAGTGCAAGTGGTGCACAAGCAACTGGACATGCCGTTCCGCGTCCTCGACTGGCGCGATCGTGACGATTGCCAGGGTGATCTGAATGCACTGGCGGCCGCCGAACAGGCGCAAGGTTTCGACCTGAGCCAGGGACCGCTGTTGCGCATGGTCGTGGTGCGTCTGGACGAGCAGCGCTGCCACTTGATCTACACCAACCACCACATCCTGATGGACGGCTGGAGCAACTCGCAATTGCTTGGTGAAGTCCTGCAGCGCTACAGCGGGGTTGCCCAGCCGCCATTGGCCGGGCGTTATCGCGATTACATCGAATGGCTGCAGCGCCAGGACGTGCAGGCCAGCGAGCGTTACTGGACCGCACAACTGGCTGACCTGCAAGCGCCGACCTTGCTGGCGCAAGCGTTGCAGGCGCAGCGCGGCGATGCACCGCGCGACGGCCACGGCGAGCATTTCTGCGTGCTCGACGCTGAGCAGACGCGGCGTCTGGGCGAGTTTGCGCGCCAGCAGAAAGTCACCCTCAACACGCTGATTCAAGCGGCATGGCTGCTGCTGTTGCAGCGCCTGACCGGCCAGCCGTGCGTGGCGTTCGGCGCGACGGTAGCGGGGCGTCCGGCCGAGCTCAAAGGGGTCGAGCAGCAGATTGGTCTGTTCATCAACACCTTGCCGGTCATCGCCAGTCCGCAGTCGCCATCGAGCGTTGGCGAATGGTTGCAGAGCGTGCAGGCGCAGAACCTGGCCTTGCGAGAGCATGAGCACACCCCGCTGTTCGACATTCAGCGCTGGGCCGAGCGCAACGGTGAGGCGCTGTTCGACAACATTCTGGTGTTCGAGAACTACCCGGTGTCCGAGGCCCTGGCGCAGGGCGCACCGCAAGAACTGCGCTTCGGTGAAATCCACAATCATGAGCAGACCAACTACCCGCTGACGCTGCTGGTGCACTTGAGCGACGAATTGTCGATGCACTTCAGCTACCAGTGCGAAAGCTTTGCCGCGCACAGCGTGGTGCAACTGGCCGGGTATCTGCAGCGCCTGCTCGGGCAAATGAGCGAGTCGGGGGAGCGTTCGCTTAGCGAACTGAATCTGATCGAACACAGCCCGTCGGTAAACAGCGATTTCGCCACCGAGTTGTGCATCCATCAAGCCATCGCCCGCCAAGTGGCGGCGACCCCGGATGCCTTGGCGGTGACCTTCGCCCATACGCAACTGACCTACGTCGAGCTGGACGCGCAGGCCAATCGTCTGGCGCACAAACTGCTTGAGTTGGGTGTCGGCCCGGAAGTGCGCGTGGGCGTGGCGATGCCGCGTTCCGAGCAGTTGCTGATTGCCTTGCTGGCGGTGCTCAAGGCTGGTGGTGCGTATGTGCCGCTGGACCCGGATTACCCGGCGGATCGCGTTGCCTACATGCTGGAGGACAGCCGGGCGCGGGTGTTGCTGACCGAACAGGCGGTTGCCTCGACCCTGAGCGTGCCGGGCGATACGCAAGTGCTGCTGATGGATCAGGTTTCGTTGAGCGGTTATTCGACTGTTGCGCCACAGACTGCGGTGCAACCGGACAACCTCGCCTACGTGATTTACACCTCCGGTTCCACCGGCAAACCGAAAGGCGTGGCGATTGCCCATCGCAACGTCATGGCGCTGATCGACTGGTCGGCCAAGGTCTACAGCCGCGACGACATTCAAGGCGTACTGGCCTCGACCTCGGTGTGCTTCGACCTGTCGGTGTGGGAGCTGTTTGTCACGCTGGCCAACGGTGGTTCGCTGATCATCGCGCGTAATGCCTTGGAGCTGGCGCAACTGCCGGCCCGTGATCAGGTGCGCCTGATCAACACTGTGCCGTCGGCGATTGCCGCGCTGCAGCGTGCCGGGCAGATTCCGCCAAGCGTGCGCATCATCAATCTGGCGGGTGAGCCGCTGAAGCAAGCCTTGGTCGATGCGCTGTATCAGCAGTCAACCGTCGAGCACGTCTACGACCTGTACGGCCCGTCGGAAGACACCACTTATTCGACCTGGACCCGCCGCAGCGCTGGCGGTCAGGCACGGATTGGTCGCGCGCTCGAGCACAGCGCCAGCCATCTGTTGGATGCCGATTTGCACGCGGTTCCGCAGGGTGTTTCGGCCGAGCTGTACGTGTCCGGCGCAGGCATCACGCGCGGTTATCTGGGGCGTGCGGCGATGACCGCTGAGCGCTTCGTGCCGAATCCTTTCGTCGGCAACGGCGAGCGCATGTACCGCACCGGCGACCTGATTCGTGAGCGTGAAGCGGGCGAGCTGGAGTACATGGGCCGGATCGACCATCAGGTGAAAATTCGCGGCTTGCGTATCGAGCTGGGCGAAATTGAAGCGCGTCTGCTGGCGCATGCCGCCGTGCGTGAAGCGGTGGTCGTGGCCAGCGAAGTGTCGAGCAGTCAGCAACTGATTGCCTATCTGGTGCCGAGCGATCCGGCGATCATCGACGCCAACGCCGAGCAACAGGCCGCACTGCAGAAAACCCTCGGCAACTGGCTGGGCGCGACCTTGCCGGATTACATGGTGCCGAGCCACCGCCTGTGGCTGGCGCAGCTGCCGCTGACCCCCAACGGCAAGATCGATCGCAAGCGCCTGCCAGCACTGGAGCTCAGCGCCGCGCAGCTGCATGTCGAACCGGTGAACGCCACCGAGCAGGCGTTGGTGGAGATCTGGAAAGAGGTGCTGGGCCTTGAGCAGATCAGCACCCACGACAGTTTCTTTGCCTTGGGCGGCGACTCGATCATCTCGATTCAGGTGGTCAGTCGCGCCCGTCAGCAAGGGCTGGAGCTGAGCCCGAAAGACCTGTTCCAGCAACCGACCATTCAACAATTGGCCCTGTGCGTGCAGGCTGCCGAAGGGCGTGTGGCGCCGGAGCCGGCGCTGATCGACCTGCCGCTGCACGGCTTGAGCGAGGCGCAGGTGGCGCAACTGCCACTGCCGGCCGGGCAACTGGACGGGCTCTATCGCTTGTCGCCAATGCAGCAGGGCATGCTGTTCCTTGGCCTGAATTCGCCGGAAGCGGATCTCTACGTCAACCAGTTGAGCGTTCCGGTGCAGGGCCTTGAGCCGCTGCGTCTGCAAGCCGCGTGGGAAACCGTCAGCCGTCGCCACGACATTCTGCGCACCGGTTTCCTCTGGCAGGATATGGCCGAGCCGCTGCAATTTGTGCTCGCCGATCCGCAGTTGCCGTTCAGTCTGCTCGACTGGCGTGAGCAGGATCATTCGGCCGAAGCCTTGCAAGGCCTGGCGGATGCCGAGCGGGCCAAGGGCTTCGACCTTGACCAGCCACCGCTGCAGCGGCTGACGCTGGTGCAAGTCGGCGAGCACAGCTATCAACTGATCTGGACTTACCATCACATTCTGATCGACGGCTGGAGCAGTTCGCAGTTGATCGGTGAAGTGCTGAGCCAGTATTCCGGACGACCACTGGCCGACGCGGTGCCGTACCGCGGTTACATCAACTGGCTGCAGCAGCAGGACGCGAATGCCAGCGAAGGTTTCTGGCGTCAGCACCTGAGCCTGCTCGACGAGCCGACCTATCTGGCGGACGCGGTGACGCGCACCGGCAGTGGTCGCGGTCACCAGGCGCTGTACAGCCGTCTGGGCGCAACCCGCACCGAGCAGTTGAAAGCCTTTGCCCAGTCGCAGCAGGTCACCCTCAACACCTTGGTGCAGGGCGCGTGGCTGGTGCTGCTGAGCCGGTACAGTGGGCAGCGTTGCGTGGCGTTCGGCGCCACGGTGGCGGGGCGTCCGGCGAGTCTGCCGGCGTCGGAATCGATCCTCGGCCTGTTCATCAACACCTTGCCGGTGATCAAGGACGTGCCGGCCGAGCAGGCCGTGGGCGCCTGGTTGCGCGAGTTGCAGGATTTCAACCTGGAACTGCGCGAGCGCGAGTACACCCCGCTGACCGACGTCCAGCGTTGGGGCGGACGTGCCGGGCAGTCGCTGTTCGACAGCATCATCGTGTTCGAAAACCACCCGATCGATCAGGCGCTGCGTGAGTGGCGCGATGATTCGCTGAAGTTTGGCGAGATCAATAACTCGGGCCTGACCAACTTCCCGATGGACCTGATGGTCACCCTCGAAGACGGGTTGGTGATCGAGTACATGTTCCTGCGCGAGCATTTTGATCTGGCGACCGTGGAAGGCATCCGCAGCAACATGGAAGGCCTGCTCACCGCAATGGTTCAGGACGCCGGGCAGGCGCTGGGACGCATCGGTCTGCCGACCGGGCAAGTCGCGCCCGCGCCGGAGGTTGTCGCGCAAGCGCAGGCCCCGCTGGTGCACCAGCGCATTGCCGGTTGGGCCGCACAGCGTGCCGAACAAACCGCAGTGATCTTCAATGAGCAAGCCTTCAGTTATGGCCAGATCGAAGCGCGGGCCAATCGTCTGGCGCATGCGCTGATTGCCGAAGGTGTCGGTCCGGAAGTGCGGGTCGGTGTGGCCCTGCCACGCAGCGAAAACATGATCGTCGCGCTGTTGGCGGTGCTCAAGGCCGGTGGCGCCTATGTGCCGCTGGACGCAACCTATCCCCGCGAGCGCTTGAGTTATCTGATGCACGATTCGGGCATCGCCTTGCTGCTCAGCGATTCGAGTCTGCGTCAGGTGCTGCCGACCCAGGCCAACCTGCATGTGCTGGAACTCGATCAACTGGACCTGCGCATTCAGCCGCAGTCGGCACCGCAGGTGGCGGTGCAGCCGGGCAACCTGGCCTACGTGATCTACACCTCCGGTTCCACCGGTCAACCGAAAGGTGTCGGCGTGGCGCACGGGCCGCTGGCGATGCACTGCCAGGCGATCGGTCAGCGTTACGAAATGAGCGCAGCCGATTGCGAGTTGCACTTCATGTCGTTCGCCTTCGACGGCGCGCATGAGCGCTGGCTGACCACCCTGACGCACGGCGCCCGTTTGCTGATTCGTGACGACAGCCTGTGGACGGCCGAACAAACCTTCGACGCCCTGCATCAGCATGGCGTGACTGTGGCCGCGTTCCCGCCGGTGTATCTGCAACAACTGGCTGAACACGCTGAGCAGCACGGCAATCCGCCGCCGGTACGGATCTACTGCTTCGGCGGGGATGCGGTGCCGGTGGCGAGTTTCGAACTGGCCAAACGCGCACTGCAACCGCAGTACATCATCAACGGCTATGGCCCGACCGAAACGGTGGTCACGCCGTTGATCTGGAAGGCCGCGGTCGACGATCAATGCGGCGCGGCCTATGCGCCGATCGGCAGCGTGGTCGGCGAGCGCAGCTGTTATGTGCTCGATAGCGATCTCAACCCGCTGCCGGCCGGCATTGCCGGTGAGTTGTACTTGGGTGGCGCGTTGGCTCGCGGTTATCTGGGGCGTGCCGGTGGCACCGCCGAACGTTTCGTTGCCAACCCGTTCAGTGCCGATGGCAGTCGCCTCTACCGCACTGGCGACCTGGTGCGCCAGCGTGCCGACGGCACTGTCGACTATCTCGGGCGGATCGACCATCAGGTGAAGATCCGTGGTTTCCGCATCGAGCTGGGTGAAATCGAAGCGCGCCTCAAGCAGCAGCCGGGCGTGCGTGACGCCGCCGTGGTGGCCCGCGAGGGCGTCAGCGGCAAGCAACTGCTCGGCTATGTACTGGCCGCTGCCGAGACGCCGGCCGACGGTTTGGGCGAACGTCTGCGCGAGCAACTCAAGGCCAGCCTGCCGGATTACATGGTGCCGGCACACCTGATGGTGCTTGAGCGCATGCCGCTGACGCCGAACGGCAAACTTGACCGCAAGGCCCTGCCGAATCCGGACGCCGAACAGCGTCTGGCCTACGTCGAGCCGCGCACCGAGCTGGAAAAAGCCCTGGCGAAGATCTGGCAGGAGGTGCTGAAAGTCGAACGGGTCGGGCTCAGCGACAACTTCTTCGAACTGGGTGGCGACTCGATCCTCAGCCTGCAAGTGGTTGCCCGCAGCCGTGTGCTCAAGGCTCAGGGCCTGAGCCTGAAACTGCGCGACCTGATGCAGAAACCGAGCATCGGTGAACTGGTAGCGAGTGTTCAGGGCACGGCGGAAAAAGCCTCCGGGTTGCTGGCGATGAACGCCGAGGTCAGGGGCGTGGCGCCGTTGTTCTGCCTGCACGCCGGTTTCGGCACGGTGTTCGACTACGAGCCGCTGGCGCGGCGCTTGAGCGGTCAACGCCAGGTGTTGGCGATTCAGTCGCGGATGCTGCTGGATCCGGCATTCAACGACACCTCGCTGCAGGAAATGGCCAGTGATTACCTGGCGCAGATTCGTCAGAAACAGCCGCAGGGGCCGTATCACCTGCTGGGCTGGTCACTGGGCGGTACGCTGGCGATGTTGATCGCCGCGCAACTGGAGCAGGCCGGGCAACAGGTCAAGTTTGTCGGGCTGGTCGACAGCTTCGTGCCGTCGGCGGCGGTCGACGCCGGGGCTGTCGATAACTGGCAAGCCGACCTGCGCGATTTCTTGCAGGTGACGCTGCCGGACGCCGCTTCGGACTTGTCTATCGACGGTGAGGAAACGCCGCACAACCTGCGCGCGCTGTTCCAGCGTGCCATGAGCGCCGAGCGCGGGGCGTCGACCTATGTGGCGCTGGGTGCCGAAGAACTGGCGCAGGTGTTCAGCGTGGCGCGCCGGCTCAAGCAGTTGTCGCTCAAGCTTGAGCGTTGTGCGCCGTTGACCGTCAACCCGACGTGCTGGTGGACCTTGGGTCGCGAAGCCGAGGCACTGGAGCTGGCGGCGCAACTCGACCAGCCGGGCATGGGCGGTGAATGGCTGGATTGCGGGCACTTCCAGATCCCGCGCGATGAAACTTTCCTGTCCGAGGCTGAAGAAATGCTCGGCCAGATCGTTGAATCAGTAGTCATGTCCTGAAACCTGCTGTGAAACCCAAGCAAAACCGATCGGGCGCTGATGGCGCCCGATCGGTTTGGAGATTTGAATGTCATTGAATCCTGATATCGCCGCATTTCTGCAACTGGTCGGCAACGGCCGGGCCAGTGGCAAACGCGTCGGCATGCACGAGTTGAGTCCGACCGAGGCCCGTGAACAATTCGATCAGTCATCGTTGCTGATGGACGCCGGCGGTGAAGAACTGGCCGTAGTCGATGAGCTGCAATTGCCGGTGCGTGACGGTGCACTGTTGAACGCACGGATCTACAGCAATCATCCGTTGCAGGCGGGCGCCGGACGTCCGGCGCTGTTGTATTTCCATGGCGGCGGCTATGTGGTCGGCAGCCTCGACTCGCATGATTCGCTGTGCCGCGCGTTGGCCGCGCTGGCCGATTGTGTGGTGCTGTCGGTGGCGTATCGGCTGGCGCCGGAACATCGTTTCCCGACAGCGGCCGACGACGCCCGCGATGCCTGGGACTGGCTGGTGGCGAGTGCTGCTGATCTGGGCATCGATGCGGCGCGGCTGGCGATTGCCGGCGACAGCGTCGGTGGCAGCCTGGCCACGGTGCTGGCTGCGCAACTGACGGATGCTGCTGTGCAGCCGCGTTTGCAGGTGCTGATTTATCCGGTTACCGATGCCAGTCGCACTACGCCTTCGATCGAGCGTTTTGCCGAAGGTTATCTGCTGGAGAAGGCTTCGCTGCAGTGGTTCTACGCGCACTATCAGCGTGATGCCAGCGATCGTCTTGATCCGCGTTTCTCGCCGTTGCTCGGCGAAGTCCCGGCCAATGTCGCGCCGGTGCTGATGGTGTTGGCCGAGTGTGATCCGTTGCACGATGAGGGGGTGGCGTATGCCCGGCATTTGCAGGCGGCGGGGGTTGTTGTGGATTTGCAGGTGTACTCGGGCATGACCCATGACTTTATGCGGATGGGGGCGATTGTTGATGAGGCTGAAGAGGCGCTGGGGTTGATTGCTGGGCGCTTGATGGAGGTGTTTGCTTTGGCTTGACGGGGTGGGGGGTGAATATCCGTTGCTGCGGTAACGGCCGCCTAGGGTTCCGCCCTGACGGCGGGTCACTTTGGCAAAAGCCCCAAAGTAACCAAAGGGCTTTACCCTGACGTTCGGCCCTCGCTTAGGCTCGGGTTCCTTCGCTCCGGGATTCATCCGGGGGCAGCGCCTACGGTTTGC
>NZ_JARVST010000014.1:0-150474 GCF_030209055.1 Pseudomonas sp. lyk4-TYG-107 | reverse complement strand
GCGGTATCGTTCGCGTTCAAGATGCACTGGAAATCGTTGGTCTGCGTGACACCACTACCACCACCTGCACCGGTGTTGAGATGTTCCGCAAGCTGCTCGACGAAGGTCGTGCTGGCGAGAACTGCGGCGTTCTGCTGCGTGGTACCAAGCGTGACGACGTTGAGCGTGGTCAGGTTCTGGTTAAGCCAGGTTCGGTTAAGCCGCACACCAAGTTCACCGCAGAAGTTTACGTTCTGAGCAAGGAAGAAGGCGGTCGTCACACTCCGTTCTTCAAAGGCTACCGTCCACAGTTCTACTTCCGTACTACTGACGTGACTGGTAACTGCGAGCTGCCAGAAGGCGTTGAAATGGTAATGCCAGGTGACAACATTCAGATGACTGTTACCCTGATCAAAACCATCGCGATGGAAGACGGTCTGCGTTTCGCTATCCGTGAAGGCGGTCGTACCGTCGGCGCTGGCGTCGTAGCCAAAATCATCGAGTAATTCTCTTTTATAGAGTCTGCTTGATGAAGTGAAAAAGCCCCCGCTCAGCGGGGGCTTTTTTATTGGGTTGACACCTATCTGGGGCGTCTATAGAATTGCGCCTCCTTTTAACGGGCGTATTGCGCCCGGTGGGAATAGCAGCCGGAGTCTGAAATCCAATGCAAAATCAGCAAATCCGTATCAGGTTGAAGGCTTTCGACCATCGCCTGATCGACCAATCAACCCAGGAAATCGTGGAAACCGCGAAACGTACTGGTGCTCAAGTGCGTGGTCCAATTCCACTGCCTACCCGTAAAGAGCGGTTCACCGTTCTGGTTTCCCCGCACGTCAACAAAGACGCGCGTGACCAGTACGAAATCCGCACTCATAAGCGCGTTCTGGACATCGTCCAGCCAACGGATAAAACCGTTGATGCTCTTATGAAGCTTGATCTTGCGGCCGGTGTGGAAGTGCAGATCAGCCTCGGCTAAGACTCGGTCTTGGTCGTGTAACGCTCTGAAATGGGCGGCCATAGCGGGTGAAAGCCCCGTACACTCATGAGGTTTACAACATGACTATTGGTGTAGTCGGTCGTAAATGCGGTATGACCCGTATTTTCACCGAAGAAGGTGTCTCCATTCCGGTCACGGTCATTGAGATCGAGCCGAATCGCGTCACCCAGTTCAAAACTGAAGAGACCGATGGCTATCGTGCAGTGCAAGTCACTGTCGGCGAGCGTCGTGCTTCGCGTGTAACAGCAGCTCAAGCTGGTCACTTCGCTAAAGCGAACGTTGCCGCTGGTCGCACCACCATGGAATTCCGTCTTGAAGAAGGCGAGTACCAGGCTGGCGATCTGATCAACGCTGAAATCTTCGCCGCTGGTCAACTGGTTGATGTAACCGGTCAGTCCAAGGGTAAAGGCTTCCAGGGTACGATCAAGCGTTGGAATTTCCGCGGGCAAGATAACACCCACGGTAACTCCGTATCCCACCGCGTCCCAGGCTCTATCGGCCAGTGCCAGACTCCTGGTCGTGTATTCAAGGGCAAAAAAATGTCCGGTCATATGGGCGCTGAGCGCGTGACCGTGCAGTCCCTGGAAGTAGTGCGCGTGGACGCTGAACGCAATCTGTTGTTGGTCAAGGGCGCTGTTCCTGGCGCTACTGGCGGCAACCTGGTTGTACGTCCAGCAGCCAAGGCTCGCGGTTAAGGGGAAGCTGACATGCAATTAAATGTAAATGACGCTCAAGCGATCGAAGTTTCCGAACTGACATTTGGCGGCGAGTTCAACGAGACGCTGGTTCACCAAGCAGTCGTGGCCTACATGGCTGGCGGCCGTCAAGGTAGCAAGCAGCAAAAGACCCGTTCCGACGTTCGTGGTGGCGGCAAGCGCCCATGGCGTCAGAAAGGTACTGGCCGTGCTCGTGCCGGTACTATCCGTAGCCCAATCTGGCGTGGCGGCGGTACCACTTTCGCAGCTCGTCCACAGGATCACTCCCAGAAGCTGAACAAGAAGATGTATCGCGCAGCAATGCGTTCCATCCTTGCTGAGCTGGTGCGTACTGATCGTCTGGTCGTGGTTCAGGATTTCGCTGTTGAAACTCCGAAAACCAAAGATCTGCTGGGCAAGCTGAACAACATGAGTTTGACCGATGTTCTCATCGTGTCGGACGCTGTTGATCAGAACCTGTACCTGGCTGCTCGTAACCTGCCACACGTAGATGTACGTGACGTGCAAGGTTCCGATCCAGTTAGTCTGATCGCATACGACAAGGTGTTGATCACCGTGTCGGCCGTGAAGAAATTCGAGGAGCTGCTGGGATGAACCAGGAACGCGTATTTAAAGTTCTGCTTGGCCCGCACGTTTCCGAGAAGGCTACGGTTCTGGCAGACAAGAAAGGCCAGTTCGTTTTCAAGGTTGCTACTGATGCAACCAAGCTGGAAATCAAGAAGGCCGTCGAAAGCCTGTTCAGCGTGAAAGTAGAGCGCGTCACTACCCTGAACGTTCTGGGTAAGAGCAAGCGCACTGCTCGCGGTCTGGGCAAGCGTAATGACTGGAAGAAGGCAGTTATCTCCCTTCAGCCAGGCCAAGATCTCGATTTCAGCAGCAGTGCTGAGTAAGGAAGGGGTGCATCATGGCAATCGTTAAATGCAAACCGACTTCCCCTGGCCGCCGTTTTGTGGTCAAGGTGGTCAACCAGGAGCTGCATAAAGGCGCTCCTCACGCACCGCTGCTCGAGAAAAAATCGAAGACTGGTGGTCGTAACAACAATGGCCGTATTACCACTCGTCACATCGGTGGTGGTCATAAGCAGCATTACCGTATGGTCGATTTCCGTCGCAACGACAAAGATGGCATCGTCGCCACTGTCGAGCGTATCGAATACGATCCAAACCGTACTGCTCACATCGCACTGCTCTGCTACGCAGACGGCGAGCGTCGCTACATCATCGCCCCTAAAGGCGTGAGTGCTGGCGACCAGCTGATCGCAGGCGCTCTGGCTCCAATCAAGCCAGGCAACGCTCTGCAACTGCGCAACATTCCAGTCGGTTCTACCGTACACGGCATCGAACTGAAGCCAGGTAAAGGCGCACAGATCGCTCGCTCCGCTGGTGCTTCGGCTCAGCTGATCGCTCGTGAAGGCGTGTACGTTACCCTGCGTCTGCGTTCCGGTGAAATGCGTAAAGTCCTGGCTGAATGCCGTGCGACCCTGGGCGAAGTCTCGAACTCCGAGCACAGCCTGCGTTCGCTGGGTAAAGCTGGTGCCAAACGCTGGCGTGGCGTTCGCCCAACCGTTCGTGGTGTTGCCATGAACCCGGTTGACCACCCACATGGTGGTGGTGAAGGTCGTACCTCTGGTGGTCGTCATCCGGTATCGCCATGGGGCTTCCCGACTAAGGGCGCGAAGACTCGTGGTAATAAGCGTACCGACAAAATGATCGTCCGTCGTCGCAAGTAAATAGAGGGATACGACAGTGCCACGTTCTCTGAAAAAAGGTCCTTTTATTGATCTTCACCTACTGAAGAAGATCGAAGTGGCGGCGGAAAAGAACGATCGCAAACCAATTAAGACTTGGTCGCGTCGTTCGATGATCCTGCCACAAATGGTCGGTCTGACCATCGCAGTACACAACGGCCGTCAGCACGTCCCAGTTCTCGTGAACGAAGACATGGTTGGCCATAAACTGGGCGAGTTCGCCGGTACCCGCACTTATCGTGGGCACGTGGCTGACAAGAAAGCCAAGCGTTAAGGGGTAAGGAAATGGAAGTAGCCGCTAAGTTGTCGGGCGCTCGAATCTCCGCCCAGAAAGCCCGCTTGGTCGCCGACCAGATCCGCGGGAAGAAGGTGGGCGAAGCGCTCAACCTGTTGGCTTTCAGCAGTAAGAAAGCCGCCGAGATCATGAAGAAAGTGCTGGAGTCGGCCGTAGCCAACGCCGAGCATAACGAAGGCGCAGACGTTGATGACCTGAAGGTCAGCACTGTTTTCGTCAACGAAGGGCGTTCGCTGAAGCGCATCATGCCACGTGCCAAAGGCCGTGCTGATCGCATCGTCAAGCGGTCTTGCCATATCACTGTCAAGGTTGCTGACAAGTAACGGAGTCGAAGAGATGGGTCAGAAAGTACATCCCATTGGCATTCGCCTGGGAATCGTCAAGGAGCACACCTCCGTCTGGTACGCAGACGGTCGGACTTATGCGGACTACTTGTTCGCAGATCTGAAAGTGCGTGAGTATCTCCAAGACAAACTAAAAAGCGCGTCCGTAAGCCGTATCGATATCCATCGTCCGGCCCAAACTGCACGCATCACCATCCACACCGCTCGTCCAGGTATCGTTATCGGGAAGAAAGGTGAAGATGTTGAGAAACTGCGTCAGGACCTGACCAAGCAAATGGGTGTGCCTGTGCACATCAATATCGAAGAGATCCGCAAGCCGGAGCTCGACGGTATGCTGGTTGCGCAGAGCGTAGCTCAGCAGCTGGAGCGTCGTGTAATGTTCCGTCGCGCTATGAAGCGCGCAGTACAGAACGCCATGCGCATTGGTGCCAAAGGCATCAAAATCCAAGTGAGCGGTCGTCTCGGCGGTGCTGAAATCGCACGTACTGAATGGTATCGCGAAGGTCGTGTGCCACTGCACACCCTGCGTGCCGACATCGACTATGCCAACTACGAAGCTCACACCACCTACGGTGTGATCGGTGTAAAGGTTTGGATCTTCAAAGGCGAAGTAATTGGTGGTCGCCAAGAAGAGCTGAAACCACAAGCACCAGCGCCTCGTAAAAAAGCTGCTAAGTAAGGGGTACGCCAAATGTTGCAACCAAAGCGTACGAAGTTCCGCAAGCAGATGACCGGCCACAACCGTGGTCTGGCACTGCGCGGTAGCAAAGTCAGCTTCGGCGAGTTCGCGCTGAAGTCTGTTGCTCGTGGTCGTCTCACCGCTCGTCAGATCGAGTCAGCGCGTCGTGCTCTGACCCGTCACGTAAAACGTGGTGGCAAGATCTGGATCCGTGTATTCCCGGACAAGCCGATCTCCAAGAAACCTCTCGAGGTTCGTATGGGTAAAGGTAAGGGTAACGTGGAGTACTGGGTTGCCCAGATTCAGCCAGGCAAAGTCCTGTATGAAATCGAGGGTGTTTCTGAAGAGCTGGCGCGTGAGGCTTTCGCCCTGGCTGCTGCAAAGCTGCCGCTCGCCACCTCCTTTGTTAAACGGACGGTGATGTGATGAAAGCGAATGAACTTCGTGAAAAATCCGCACAGCAGCTGAACGAGCAACTGCTCGGCTTGCTGCGCGACCAGTTCAATCTGCGTATGCAGAAAGCAACTGGCCAGTTGGGGCAGTCTCATCTGCTCTCGCAAGTTAAGCGTGACATCGCTCGCGTGAAGACTGTGCTCAACCAGCAGGCAGGTAAGTGATCATGGCTGAAGCCGAAAAAACTGTCCGTACGCTGACTGGCCGTGTTGTCAGCGACAAGATGGACAAAACCATCACCGTTCTGATCGAGCGTCGCGTTAAGCACCCGATCTACGGTAAATACGTTAAGCGTTCGACTAAGCTGCACGCGCACGACGAAACCAATCAGTGCCACATCGGCGACAAAGTCACTATTCGTGAAACTCGTCCGATGGCCAAGACCAAGTCTTGGGCGCTGGTTGATGTTCTCGAACGCGCTGTGGAAGTCTAAGGGCTAGGGGTCGGAGAAATTATATGATTCAGACTCAATCCATGCTCGATGTGGCCGATAACAGCGGCGCTCGCCGCGTTATGTGCATCAAGGTGCTGGGTGGCTCCCATCGTCGTTACGCTGGTATCGGTGACATCATCAAAGTTACCGTCAAGGAAGCAATTCCTCGCGGTAAAGTGAAAAAAGGCCAAGTGATGACTGCTGTTGTAGTCCGCACTCGTCACGGCGTACGTCGTGCTGATGGCTCCATTATCCGCTTTGATGGCAACGCTGCTGTTCTTCTGAACAACAAGCAAGAGCCGATCGGCACCCGTATCTTTGGGCCAGTGACCCGTGAACTTCGTACTGAGAAGTTCATGAAGATCGTCTCGCTCGCCCCAGAAGTGCTGTAAGGAGATCCGACATGCAAAAGATTCGTCGTGACGACGAGATCATCGTGATCGCCGGCAAAGACAAAGGTAAGCGCGGTAAGGTGCTGAAGGTTCTTGCTGACAACCGTCTGGTTGTTGGTGGTCTGAACCTGGTCAAGCGTCATACCAAGCCTAACCCGATGTCGGGCGTACAGGGCGGTATCGTCGAGAAAGAAGCGCCACTGCACGCTTCCAACGTCGCCATCTTCAACGGCGAAACCAACAAGGCTGACCGCGTTGGTTTCAAAGTAGAAGACGGTAAGAAAATTCGTGTCTTCAAGTCGACCCAAAAAGCGGTTGATGCTTGAACACTGCTAGGTAGAAGACCATGGCACGACTAAAAGAGATTTACCGGAAGGAAATCGCTCCGAAACTTAAGGAAGAGCTTAAGCTTTCGAACGTGATGGAAGTTCCGCGCGTTACCAAAATCACCCTGAACATGGGTCTGGGCGAAGCGATCGGCGACAAAAAAGTCATCGAGCACGCTGTTGCTGACCTGGAAAAGATCACCGGCCAAAAAGTCGTTGTGACCTACGCTCGTAAATCCATCGCTGGCTTTAAAGTCCGTGAAGGATGGCCGATCGGCGTCAAAGTGACTCTGCGCCGTGAGCGTATGTACGAGTTCCTGGATCGTCTGCTGTCGATCTCCCTGCCTCGGGTTCGCGACTTCCGCGGCCTGAATGCCAAGTCCTTCGATGGTCGTGGCAACTACAGCATGGGCGTGAAAGAGCAGATCATTTTCCCGGAAATCGACTACGACAAGATCGATGCTCTCCGCGGTCTGGACATTACCCTGACCACCACTGCCAAGAACGATGATGAAGGCCGCGCTCTGCTGCGTGCTTTCAAATTCCCGTTCCGCAACTGATTGGAGTAGGAAAATGGCCAAGAAGAGCATGAAAAACCGTGAGCTGAAGCGTCAGCTCACTGTTGCCAAGTACGCCACCAAGCGTGCAGCGCTGAAAGCTATCATCGTTGATCTGAACGCAAGTCCAGAAGCGCGTTGGGAAGCTACCGTAGCTCTGCAGAAGCAACCACGTGACGCAAGCGCTTCGCGCATGCGTAACCGTTGCCGCCTGACTGGTCGTCCGCACGGCGTTTACCGCAAGTTCGGCCTGGGCCGTAACAAACTGCGTGAAGCGGCAATGCGTGGTGACGTTCCAGGTCTGGTTAAAGCCAGCTGGTAATCGCTGTCAAAGCCTTGATGGTCGGGTTCGCAAGAACCTGACCATCGGTGGCCTTGAATCTGAATCAAGCCCCTTTTGGGGCTTGATTCATTTCTGGGGTGTGTCTAGAATGACCGGCTCGCCTGAGCCCGTGTTTTTCATGCCCGGAGTTTCTCGGCGACATGTAGTAGCCGCAAGGCTAATTTTTCTGTATTAGGAGCGTCTAGCCCATGAGTATGCAGGACCCGTTAGCGGACATGCTAACTCGAATCCGTAATGCCCAGATGGCTGAAAAGTCTGTCGTAAGCATGCCGTCTTCCACGTTGAAGGTGGCTGTAGCAAAAGTCCTGAAGGACGAAGGTTACATCGCGGATTTTCAGATCACCACCGACGCTAAGCCGTCGTTGTCCATCTCGCTGAAATACTTCGAAGGCCGTCCGGTCATCGAGGAAGTGAAGCGCGTTAGTCGTCCAGGCCTGCGTCAGTACAAGTCCGTTGAAGATCTGCCGAAAGTTCGTGGCGGTCTTGGCGTGTCTATCGTCTCCACCAACAAAGGTGTGATGACGGATCGTGCTGCGCGCGCTGCCGGTGTCGGCGGCGAAGTTCTTTGCACTGTGTTCTAAGGGGGGATAAGCATGTCTCGCGTCGCTAAGAACCCCGTTAAGCTGCCAGCCGGTGTCGAAGTAAAATTCGCAGGCCAACAGCTTTCGGTGAAGGGTGCCAAGGGTACTCTTGAACTGAACATCCATTCGTCCGTTGAGATCGTTGAAGAAGCTGGTGAGCTGCGTTTCGCTGCTCGCAATGGCGATCAACAGACTCGCGCAATGGCCGGTACCACGCGTGCGTTGGTAAACAACATGGTCCAAGGCGTAAGCCAAGGCTTCGAGCGCAAGCTCCAGCTGGTCGGTGTTGGTTACAAAGCGCAAGCAAAAGGTCAGGTGCTGAACCTGGCTCTTGGCTTCTCGCACCCAGTGGATTACGAACTGCCGCAAGGCATCACCGCTGAGACTCCTAGCCAGACCGATATCCTGATCAAGGGCATCGATAAACAGCTGGTAGGTCAAGTGGCCGCTGAGATCCGCGACTTCCGTCCACCAGAGCCGTACAAAGGCAAAGGTGTGCGCTACGCGGACGAAGTCGTCCGTCGTAAAGAAGCCAAGAAGAAGTAGGGCATAGCAAATGACCGACAAAAAAGTTACTCGACTGCGTCGCGCTCGCAAAGCACGCCTGAAAATGCACGAACTCGAAGTCGTGCGTCTCTGCGTGTTCCGCTCGTCGCAGCACATCTACGCCCAGGTCATCTCGGCCGACGGCAACAAAGTCCTGGCAAGCGCCTCGACTTTGGATAAAGAACTGCGTGATGGCGCCACTGGCAACATCGACGCGGCCACAAAGGTTGGCCAGCTGGTCGCTACGCGTGCTAAGGCCGCTGGCGTCTCGCAAGTGGCTTTCGACCGCTCTGGCTTCAAGTACCATGGCCGCGTTAAAGCGCTGGCTGATGCTGCTCGTGAAGCTGGGCTGGAGTTCTAAGTTATGTCAAATAACGACCAAAAGCGCGACGAAGGCTACATTGAGAAGCTGGTTCAAGTTAACCGCGTAGCCAAAACCGTTAAAGGCGGCCGTATCTTCACTTTCACCGCGTTGACCGTGGTTGGTGATGGTAAAGGGCGTGTTGGCTTCGGCCGTGGCAAGTCGCGTGAAGTGCCTGCTGCGATCCAGAAGGCAATGGAAGCTGCTCGCCGCAACATGATTCAAGTTGACCTGAACGGCACTACCCTGCAGTACGCAATGAAGTCCGCTCACGGCGCTTCGAAGGTGTACATGCAGCCTGCTTCTGAAGGTACCGGTATCATCGCTGGCGGCGCTATGCGTGCTGTCCTCGAAGTTGCCGGCGTTCAGAACGTTCTGGCCAAGTGCTACGGCTCGACTAACCCGGTAAACGTGGTTCACGCCACTTTCAAAGGTCTGAAAGCCATGCAATCTCCTGAGTCCATCGCTGCCAAGCGTGGCCTGACTGTCAAGGAGATCTTCTGATCATGGCTACCGTTAAAGTTACGCTGATCAAAAGCATGACCGGCCGCATCCCTAACCACAAACTGTGCGTTAAGGGTCTGGGTCTGCGTCGCATCGGTCACACTGTAGAAGTCCAGGATACTCCCGAGAATCGCGGGATGATCAACAAGGCTTACTACATGCTGCGTGTCGAGGGTTAATCGATGAAACTCAATGATCTGAGTCCAGCGCCGGGTTCCCGTCGCGAAAAGCATCGTCCGGGCCGTGGTATCGGTAGCGGTTTGGGTAAGACTGGTGGCCGTGGCCACAAAGGTCAAACCTCCCGCTCCGGTGGCACTATTGCTCCAGGCTTTGAAGGCGGTCAACAGCCGCTGCATCGTCGCCTGCCGAAGTTCGGTTTCGTTTCCCTGAAAGCCATGGACCGCGCAGAAGTGCGTCTGTCCGAGCTGGCCAAAGTGGAAGGCGACATCGTCACCGTGCAGTCCCTGAAAGATGCCAACGTGATCAACGTCAACGTACAGCGTGTGAAAATCATGCTGTCCGGTGAAGTGACTCGCGCTGTCACTATCGGCAAGGGAATCGGCGCCACCAAAGGTGCGCGTGCGGCTATCGAAGCAGCTGGCGGCAAGTTCGAGGAATAAATGGCTAAGCAAGGTGCTCTCTCTGCGCTCGGCAAAGGCGGTATGTCTGAACTCTGGGCTCGTCTGCGTTTTCTGTTCCTGGCGATTATCGTCTACCGAATAGGCGCACACATCCCGGTTCCAGGTATCAACCCGGACCGACTCGCAGACCTGTTTCGACAGAATGAGGGGACCATTCTTAGCTTGTTCAACATGTTCTCCGGCGGCGCGCTGGAACGGATGAGCATCTTTGCACTGGGGATCATGCCGTACATTTCGGCATCGATCATCATGCAACTGATGACCGCCGTCAGCCCGCAGCTGGAGCAGTTGAAGAAGGAAGGTGAAGCTGGCCGTCGCAAGATCAGCCAGTACACCCGCTACGGCACCGTCGTCCTCGCTCTCGTTCAGGCTATTGGCATGTCCATTGGTCTGGCGGGGCAGGGCGTTGCGTTCACTGGTGACTTTGGCTTCCATTTCGTCGCGGTATCCACTTTTGTGGCTGGTGCGATGTTCATGATGTGGCTGGGTGAGCAGATTACTGAGCGTGGTGTAGGCAACGGTATCTCGATGTTGATTTTTTCGGGTATCGTCGCCGGTCTTCCGAGAGCAATCGGGCAGTCTTTCGAGTCTGCGCGTCAGGGTGATATCAATATCTTTGCCTTGGTTGCCATCGGTTTGCTGGCAGTAGCGATTATCGGTTTCGTGGTGTTCATTGAGCGTGGCCAGCGTCGTATCGCTGTTCACTACGCCAAGCGTCAGCAGGGCCGCAAGGTTTTTGCTGCGCAGACAAGCCACTTGCCGCTGAAGGTGAACATGGCCGGTGTTATTCCGGCTATTTTCGCGAGCAGCATTTTGCTGTTCCCGGCTTCGTTGGGTGCCTGGTTTGGTCAGTCTGAAGGTATGGGCTGGTTGCAGGACATCTCGCAGTCGATCGCTCCTGGTCAGCCGTTGAATATTCTGCTGTTTAGTGCAGGGATTATTTTCTTCTGCTTCTTCTATACGGCGTTGATGTTCAATCCGAAAGACGTAGCGGAAAACCTGAAGAAGTCCGGTGCCTTTATTCCGGGCATCCGTCCAGGTGAGCAGTCTGCACGCTATATTGATGGCGTTCTGACTCGCTTGACCATGTTCGGTGCTCTTTACATGACGGCCGTGTGCCTGTTGCCCCAATTCCTGGTGGTTGCAGCAAACGTTCCGTTCTACCTTGGCGGGACCTCGTTGCTGATCGTGGTCGTGGTTGTGATGGACTTCATGTCCCAAGTACAATCGCACCTCGTTTCGCACCAGTACGAATCCCTGATGAAGAAAGCCAACCTGAAGGGTTACGGCAGCGGCATGTTGCGCTGAGTACCCATAAGGTTCGAGGAGTTGGTGATGAAAGTTCGTGCATCGGTGAAAAAGCTGTGCCGTAACTGCAAGATTATTCGCCGCGAAGGTGTTGTTCGAGTAATTTGCAGCGCGGAACCGCGTCACAAACAGCGCCAAGGCTGAGTGTGATTGTGCTTCAAGCCCGGCAGCTAGTGCGCTGCCGGGTTGATTATTTGTTATTACAGCGATATTATCTCGCGCCCTATTTCTTGGCTTCCGGGGCGTAGGTAGCTGTCAATTGGAGTCCCACTGAATGGCCCGTATTGCAGGCGTTAACATTCCAGATAACAAGCATACTGTTATCTCGCTGACCTACATCTATGGTGTCGGTCGCACTACTGCACAGAAAATCTGTGCAGACACTGGGGTAAACCCAGCAGCAAAGATCAAAGATCTGAGCGACGAGCAAATTGAACAGCTGCGTGGCGAAGTGGCGAAGTTCACCACTGAAGGTGACCTGCGTCGCGAAATCAACATGAAAATCAAGCGCTTGATGGACCTCGGTTGCTATCGCGGTCTGCGTCATCGTCGCGGTCTTCCAGTACGCGGTCAGCGTACCAAGACCAACGCGCGTACCCGTAAAGGTCCGCGTAAGCCGATCCGCAAGTAATCGCCCCAGCGAATCGACAGGAATTTAATCATGGCAAAACCTGCTGCTCGTCCTCGTAAAAAAGTTAAAAAGACAGTGGTTGATGGCATCGCCCACATCCATGCTTCTTTTAACAACACCATCGTGACCATTACCGACCGTCAAGGTAACGCTCTTTCCTGGGCTACCTCCGGTGGTTCGGGTTTCCGCGGTTCCCGCAAGTCCACCCCGTTCGCTGCTCAAGTAGCTGCTGAGCGTGCTGGTCAAGCTGCGCTGGAATACGGCCTGAAAAACCTCGACGTTAACGTCAAGGGTCCAGGTCCAGGTCGTGAATCCGCAGTCCGCGCTTTGAACGGCTGTGGCTACAAGATCGCCAGCATCACCGACGTGACGCCAATCCCGCACAACGGGTGCCGTCCGCCGAAGAAGCGCCGCGTGTAATCCAGGAGATTGTAAAGAATGGCTCGTTACATTGGTCCAAAATGCAAACTCGCTCGTCGCGAAGGCACCGATCTCTTCCTGAAGAGCGGCGTGCGCGCGATCGAATCGAAGTGCAACATTGAAGCAGCACCTGGTATCCACGGCCAACGCCGCGGTCGCCAGTCCGACTACGGCACCCAACTGCGTGAAAAGCAGAAGGTCCGTCGTATCTACGGCGTTCTCGAGCGTCAGTTCAGCGGCTACTACAAAGAAGCTGCTGGCAAGAAAGGTGCAACCGGTGAAAACCTGCTGCAACTGCTCGAATGCCGTCTGGACAACGTTGTATACCGTATGGGCTTTGGTTCGACTCGTGCCGAATCCCGTCAGCTGGTATCGCACAAGTCGATCAGCGTTAACGGTCAGACCGTAAACGTTCCGTCGTATCAGGTTCGTGCTGGTGACGTGGTCGCAGTTCGCGAGAAAGCAAAAAACCAACTTCGCATTGTCCAAGCTCTCGATCTGTGTGCCCAACGTGGCCGCGTAGAATGGGTAGAAGTAGACACTGAGAAGAAGTCGGGCGTTTTCAAGAACGTTCCTGCTCGCAGTGATCTGTCCGCCGACATCAACGAAAGCCTGATTGTCGAGCTCTACTCCAAGTAAGGGCTAGAAAATAGGTGCATCCATGCAGATTTCGGTAAATGAGTTCCTGACACCCCGCCACATTGATGTGCAGGTTGTCAGTCCAACCCGCGCCAAGATCACTCTCGAGCCTCTCGAGCGTGGTTTTGGCCACACCCTGGGCAACGCGCTGCGCCGCATCCTGTTGTCCTCAATGCCCGGCTGCGCAGTAGTCGAGGCCGAGATTGACGGTGTGCTCCACGAGTACAGCGCCATCGAAGGTGTACAGGAAGACGTAATTGAAATCCTGTTGAACCTTAAAGGTCTGGCCATCAAGCTGCACGGTCGTGACGAAGTTACGCTGACCTTGTCGAAGAAGGGTTCGGGGGTGGTTACCGCTGCCGATATTCAGCTGGATCATGATGTCGAGATCGTTAACCCCGATCACGTAATCGCTAACCTGGCGTCTAACGGCGCCCTGAACATGAAGCTCACCGTAGCTCGTGGTCGTGGTTATGAACCAGCCGACTCGCGTCAGAGCGATGAAGACGAAAGCCGCAGCATTGGTCGCTTGCAGCTCGACTCTTCGTTCAGCCCGGTTCGCCGTATCGCATACGTGGTGGAAAACGCCCGTGTCGAGCAGCGTACCAACCTGGACAAGCTGGTTATTGATCTGGAAACCAACGGTACCCTGGATCCTGAAGAGGCTATCCGCCGCGCTGCAACCATCCTGCAACAGCAGTTGGCTGCGTTCGTCGACCTCAAAGGTGACAGTGAGCCAGTGGTTGTCGAGCAGGAAGACGAGATCGATCCGATCCTGCTTCGCCCGGTTGACGATCTGGAACTGACTGTACGTTCGGCTAACTGCCTTAAGGCGGAAAACATCTACTACATCGGCGACCTGATTCAGCGTACCGAAGTAGAGCTGTTGAAGACTCCGAACCTGGGCAAGAAATCCTTGACTGAAATCAAGGACGTTCTGGCCTCCCGCGGTCTGTCCCTCGGCATGCGCCTCGACAACTGGCCGCCTGCAAGTCTTAAGAAGGACGACAAGGCGACTGCCTGATCGTCGTAATCACCGAACGTAGTGTTTGGTAAGGAATGAACCATGCGTCATCGTAAAAGTGGGCGTCACCTGAGCCGCACCAGCTCGCACCGCAAGGCCATGTTCCAGAACATGGCGGTGTCGTTGTTCGAGCACGAGCTGATCAAGACTACTCTGCCAAAAGCCAAAGAACTGCGCCGCGTTGCCGAGCCGCTGATCACTCTGGCCAAGACAGACAGCCTGGCTAACCGCCGTCTGGCTTTCGACCGTACTCGTTCGAAAGCTATCGTTGGTAAGCTCTTCAACGACCTGGGCAAGCGTTACGCTACCCGTGAGGGTGGCTACCTGCGCATCCTCAAGTGCGGCTTCCGCGCTGGCGACAACGCGCCTATGGCGTACGTCGAGTTGGTTGATCGTGCTACTGCTGGCGAAGCTGTATCCGCCGAGTAAGACGTCAGTCTGAAACGAAAAACCGGGCCTAGTGCCCGGTTTTTTGTGCCCGCAAGAAATGCGCTGTTCGTACAAGCTTCTGACATTGTTGTGTTGCCACTATGTGCAGGGAAACATAATTAGTAATTATCTATCGATGACTGCAAGTTAATGAATTTGTAGGTGTCTCATCGATGATCAATACTTCCCAGCAAGCCGATTAGCCGGCAGTTTCAAGACTGACAGAGGAAGAAGACCGTATGAGCCAGATCAAAACGCTTACGACCGCCAGTGGCGCACCTGTCGCCGATAACCAGAATTCTCGCTCCGCCGGCCCCCGTGGCCCGCTGCTGCTCGACGATTTTCATCTGATCGAGAAGCTTGCCCATTTCAACCGTGAAAACATTCCTGAGCGCCGCGTGCACGCCAAGGGCTCGGGTGCTTACGGTACGTTCATCGTGACCCGTGATATCACCGAATACACCAGCGCCAAACTGTTTGAGGCCGTGGGCAAGCAAACGCCAACGTTCTTGCGCTTCTCCACTGTAGGCGGCGAACGTGGCTCGGCTGATACTGAACGTGATCCACGTGGGTTCGCCCTCAAGTTCTACACCGAAGAGGGCAACTGGGACATCGTTGGCAACAACACCCCTGTATTCTTCATTCGTGATCCACTGAAGTTTCCCGACTTTATCCACACGCAGAAACGTCTGCCGCAGAGCAACCTGAAAAGCGCCCAGATGATGTGGGACTTCTGGTCGCATTCGCCGGAAGCACTGCATCAAGTGACCATTCTGTTCTCGGATCGTGGCATTCCCGACGGCTATCGCCATATGCACGGCTTCGGCAGCCACACCTACAGCCTGATCAATGCCAAAGGTGAGCGTCACTGGGTGAAGTGGCACTACAAAACCAAGCAGGGCATCAAGAACCTGGCACCAGCCGATGCTGCGCGCCTGGCGGGTACCGATCCGGATTATGCTCAGCGTGATCTGTTCGAAGCCATCGAGCGTGGCGATTTCCCGAAATGGCGTGTGTGCATTCAGATCATGACCGAGGCGCAAGCCGCAGCGCATTACGAAAATCCGTTCGATGTGACCAAGACCTGGTCGCAAAAGGAGTTTCCGCTGATCGAAGTCGGCGAACTGGAGCTGAACCGCAACCCGCTGAACTACTTTGCCGAGGTCGAGCAAGCCGCATTCGGTCCGAGCAACATGGTGCCAGGTGTCGGTCTGTCGCCGGATCGCATGCTGCAAGGCCGCGTGTTCGCCTACGCCGATGCACATCGCTATCGCGTGGGCACAAACCACCAACAATTACCGGTGAATGCGCCGCGCAGCCCGGTGAATACGTACCAGCGCGACGGCTCGATGGCCTTCGGCAGCAATGGTGGTGCAGCACCTAACTACGAACCGAACAGCTACATTGAATCACCGAAGCAAGCTCCGCACTACGCCGAGCCTGCACTGGCATTGAGTGGTGCTGCTGACCGTTACGATCATCGCGAAGACACCGATTACTACAGCCACGCCGGTGCGCTGTTCCGTCTGATGAGCGACGAGCAGAAAGCCTTGCTGGTCAGCAATATCGCCGGCGCCATGAGCGGTGTTTCACCTGATGTGGTTGATCGTCAGTTGCAGCATTTCTATAAGGCCGATCCGGCGTATGGAGAAGCAATCGCAAAGCTGCTCGACGTACAGCTTAACGAAGTCTAAACGAGAAGCAGAACCGCCCTCATTGGGGCGGTTTTTGCGTTATTTAGGCTGGTTTTCTCAGAATATCTTCGCTTTTATTGCGCGAAACGGGGTGACCTTCCGGTCAGCTTGGTTCAAACTACAGACTTTCAAGCAGGGAGATGTAGGGCGATGCAAGGCCACCCAGACGTAATCGATTACCTCAACACGTTGCTGACCGGCGAACTGGCCGCGCGTGACCAATATTTTGTTCACTCGCGGATGTATGAGGACTGGGGTTTCACCAAGCTCTACGAACGAATCAACCACGAGATGGAAGAAGAGGCCGGTCACGCCGACGCACTGATGCGCCGGATCCTGATGCTCGAAGGCACACCGCGCATGCGCCCGGACGATCTCGACGTCGGCACCACCGTCCCGGAGATGCTCGAAGCCGATCTGCGTCTCGAGTACAAAGTCCGCGCCGCTCTGTGCAAAGGCATTGAGTTGTGCGAGCAGCACAAGGATTATGTCAGTCGCGAAATCCTGCGTGTTCAGCTCAACGACACTGAAGAAGATCACACCTACTGGCTGGAAAAGCAGTTGGGCCTGATCAAGCTCATCGGTCTCGAGAATTACCTGCAATCTCACACCTGATTGCACAGACACAAAAAAGCCCCTGTCACGGTTGAAGTGACAGGGGCTTTTTCATGCCCGGAGATCAAGCCCGATCGCGAATCAGCAATGGCTTGAGGTAATGACCGGTGTGAGACTGCTTCATCTCGGCCACTTCCTCCGGCGTACCGGTGGCGATGATCTGACCACCCTTGGAGCCGCCCTCCGGCCCCAGATCCACCAGCCAGTCGGCAGTCTTGATCACGTCCAGATTGTGCTCGATCACCACCACGGTATTGCCGTGGTCGCGCAGGCGATGCAGCACGTCGAGCAGTTGCTGGATATCCGCAAAGTGCAGGCCGGTGGTCGGCTCATCGAGGATATACAGGGTCTTGCCGGTGTCGCGCTTGGACAGCTCGCGTGACAGCTTGACCCGCTGCGCTTCACCACCGGACAGCGTGGTTGCCGACTGCCCGAGCTTGATGTACGACAGGCCCACATCCATCAACGTCTGTAGCTTGCGTGCAAGCGCCGGTACCGCGTCGAAGAACTCCCGCGCCTCCTCGATGGTCATCTCGAGGGTTTCGTGGATGCTCTTGCCCTTGTATTTGATCTCAAGGGTTTCGCGGTTGTAGCGCTTGCTCTTGCACACATCGCACGGCACGTAAATGTCCGGCAGGAAGTGCATTTCCACTTTGATCAGACCGTCGCCCTGACACGCCTCACAGCGCCCGCCCTTGACGTTGAACGAGAAGCGCCCCGGGCCGTAACCACGGGAGCGCGACTCAGGCACGCCGGCAAACAGTTCGCGGATCGGTGTGAACAGCCCGGTGTAGGTCGCCGGGTTGGAACGCGGCGTACGGCCGATCGGGCTTTGGTCGATATCGACGACTTTGTCGAGATGTTCCAGGCCTTTGATGCTGTCGTGCGCGGCCGCTTCCAGCGTGGTCGCACCATTGAGTGCAGTAGCGCTCAACGGGAACAGCGTGTTGTTGATCAGCGTCGATTTGCCCGAGCCGGAAACGCCGGTCACGCAGGTCAGCAGACCGATCGGGATTTCCAGATCGACGTTGCGCAGGTTGTTGCCGCGCGCGCCCTTGAGCGACAGCGTCAGCTTCTTGTTACGCGGCGTGCGTTTGGCCGGCACTTCGATCTTCACCCGCCCCGACAGGTATTTACCGGTCAGGGAATCCGGGTGCGCCATGACTTCGGCCGGCGTGCCTTCAGCCACGATCTGCCCGCCGTGCACCCCGGCGCCCGGCCCGATATCCACCACATAGTCGGCCAGACGAATCGCGTCTTCGTCGTGCTCGACCACGATCACCGTGTTGCCGATGTCGCGCAGGTGCTTGAGGGTGCCGAGCAACCGGTCGTTATCGCGCTGATGCAGGCCGATGGATGGTTCGTCGAGGATATACAGCACCCCGACCAGACCGGCGCCGATCTGGCTCGCCAGACGAATGCGTTGCGCCTCGCCACCGGACAGGGTGTCGGCGCTGCGATCCAGCGACAGATAGTCGAGGCCGACATTGACCAGGAACTGCAGACGCTCGCGGATTTCCTTGAGGATCTTGTCGGCGATTTCGCCGCGACGGCCGGTCATCTTCAACTCGCCGAAGTATTCGCAGGCATCGCCAATCGGCAGGTTGGTCACTGCCGGCAGGGTTTTCTCGCCAACCCACACGTGCCGCGCTTCACGGCGCAGACGAGTGCCGCGGCAATCCGGGCAAGCCTGGGTGCTGAGAAACTTGGCCAGCTCTTCGCGCACGCTGGCCGATTCGGTTTCGCGGTAGCGACGCTCAAGGTTCGGCACGATACCTTCGAACGGGTGCGAACGTTTGACGATGTCGCCGCGGTCATTGAGGTACTTGAAGTCGACATTCTGCGAGCCGCTGCCGTGCAGGATCTGTTTCTGCTGTTCGGCGGTCAGCTCGTTGAACGGCTTCTCAAGACTGAACTTGTAGTGCGAGGCCAGTGAGCCGAGCATCTGGAAATAATAGACGTTACGCCTGTCCCATCCGCGAATCGCGCCCTCGGCAAGAGTCAGTTCACCATTGACCAGGCGCTTGATGTCGAAGAACTGCTTCACGCCCAGGCCATCGCAGGTCGGGCAGGCGCCGGCCGGGTTGTTGAAGGAGAACAGCTTCGGCTCAAGCTCGCTGATGGCATGGCCGCAGATCGGGCAGGCAAAGCGCGCGGAGAAGATCATCTCTTCACCTGGCTCATCGTCCATCGGCGCGACCAAGGCAATGCCGTCCGCCAGCTTCAGTGCGGTTTCGAACGATTCGGCTAGACGCTGCTGCAGGTCGGCGCGGACCTTGAAACGGTCGACGATCACATCGATCGAGTGCTTCTTCTGTTTATCCAGTTTCGGCAGTTCATCGAGTTCGCAGATGCGACCGTTGACCCGCGCACGGACGAAGCCTTGGGCGCGCAGCTCTTCGAACACTGACAAGTGCTCGCCTTTGCGCTCGCGGATCACCGGCGCCAGCAGCATCAGTTTGCTGCCCTCCGGTTGCGCCAGCACCAGGTCGACCATCTGGCTGACGGTCTGAGCTTCCAGCGGAATATCGTGATCCGGGCAGCGCGGCGTACCGACGCGTGCATACAGCAGACGCAGGTAGTCGTAGATTTCGGTGATGGTGCCGACCGTGGAACGCGGGTTGTGCGAGGTCGACTTCTGTTCGATGGAGATCGCCGGCGACAAACCTTCAATGGTGTCGACGTCGGGTTTTTCCATCATCGACAGGAACTGTCGGGCGTAGGCCGACAGGGATTCGACATAGCGGCGCTGACCTTCGGCGTACAGCGTGTCGAAGGCCAGGGACGACTTGCCGGATCCGGACAGGCCGGTGATGACGATCAGTTTGTCCCGTGGCAGGGTCAGGTCGATGTTCTTCAGGTTGTGGGTACGGGCCCCACGTATCAGGATCTTGTCCAAAGTGGCCTCGCTCGGCGGGCGTCGAAAACGTAGGAGTATACGGGCAAATACTGGATGGATGCACACTATCAAACGAAGGGTTTTTACCTTGCATGAAGAGAGTTTCATCTATACGCGTCATAGCGTCGCGATATACCCCGTCTTTCGATGGGACTGGTAGAATCGCCGCCGGTTCACACGAGGTTTTTCCATGCACGATCCCCACAGCGAACGCATGAGTAGCGGCGAGACCCGCGCAGCGAGCGGTCTGGCCCTGGTGTTCGCCTTCCGTATGCTTGGCATGTTCATGGTGTTGCCGGTACTGGCGACCTACGGCATGGACCTGGCGGGAGCGACCCCGGCCCTGATCGGGCTGGCGATTGGCGCTTACGGCCTGACCCAGGCGATTTTCCAGATTCCGTTCGGGATCATTTCCGACCGTATCGGCCGGCGGCCGGTGATTTTCCTCGGGCTGGTGGTCTTCGCCCTTGGCAGTGTGCTGGCGGCTCAGGCCGATTCGATCTGGGGCGTGATTGCCGGACGCATCCTGCAGGGCGCCGGGGCGATTTCCGCTGCGGTCATGGCACTGCTTTCCGACCTGACCCGTGAACAACACCGTACCAAAGCCATGGCCATGATCGGTATGACCATCGGTCTGTCGTTCGCCGTGGCCATGGTGGTCGGGCCGTTGCTGACCCGCGCGTTCGGCCTGTCCGGACTGTTCCTCGCCACTGGCGGCATGGCCCTGTTCGGCATCGTCATCGTGATGTTCATGGTGCCGAAATCCACCGGGCCGCTGAGCCATCGTGAATCCGGAGTGGCGCGTCAGGCCTTGATGCCGACGCTCAAACATCCCGATCTGCTGCGCCTGGACTTGGGCATTTTTGTGTTGCACGCGATGCTGATGTCGAGCTTCGTCGCCCTGCCGCTGGCGCTGGTGGAAAAGGCCGGGCTGCCCAAGGAGCAGCACTGGTGGGTTTATCTGACTGCGCTACTGATCTCTTTCTTCGCCATGATCCCGTTCATCATCTATGGCGAGAAGAAACGCAAAATGAAACGAATTTTGCTCGGCGCCGTCCTGACGCTGATGTTCACTGAGCTATTCTTCTGGCAGTTCGGTGACAGTTTGCGGGCTCTGGTGATCGGTACGGTGGTGTTCTTCACCGCGTTCAATCTGCTGGAAGCTTCGTTGCCGTCGCTGATCAGCAAGGTTTCACCGGCAGGCGGGAAGGGCACGGCCATGGGCGTGTATTCCACCAGCCAGTTCCTCGGTTCGGCGCTCGGCGGGATACTTGGCGGCTGGCTGTTTCAGCATGGCGGTCTGTCGGTTGTGTTCCTTGGATGTGCGGGTCTGGCTGCCATCTGGCTGGCCTTTGCTGTTACCATGCGCGAACCTCCCTACGTGACGAGCCTGCGCTTGCCGTTGTCGCCCGAGGCGATCCGCGAAGCGGGTCTGGTCGAGCGCCTCAAGGCCCTCGTAGGGGTAACAGATGCAGTGATAGTTGCTGATGAAGCAGCTGTTTACATCAAACTGGACAAAGAATTAGTGGATCGCGACACCCTCGAACGCCTGGTGAACAACCCGGCCGGGGCTGCTTGCGAAGCCTAGGAGAACGTTATGGCCCGTGGGGTTAACAAAGTCATATTGGTCGGCACTTGCGGCCAGGATCCCGAAGTTCGCTACCTGCCTAACGGTAACGCCGTGACCAACCTGAGTCTGGCAACCAGCGAACAGTGGACCGACAAGCAAACCGGTCAAAAGGTCGAGAAGACCGAATGGCACCGCGTTTCGATGTTCGGCAAGGTTGCGGAAATCGCCGGCGAGTACCTGCGTAAAGGTTCGCAGGTGTACATCGAAGGCAAGCTGCAGACCCGCGAGTGGGAAAAAGACGGTATCAAGCGTTACACCACAGAAATCGTGGTCGACATGCAAGGCACCATGCAACTGCTCGGCGGCCGTCCACAACAGGGCGACCAACAAGGCGGTGGCAACAACTACCAGCAGCAGGCGCCACGCCAACAGGCTCCGCGTCCGCAGCAGTCGGCTCCGCAACAGCGTCCAGCCCCGGCTCCACAGCAGGCTGCACCGCAACCGGCTCCGGATTTCGACAGCTTCGATGACGATATCCCGTTCTGATTCGCTGCTGCATCCACGCTGAATAAAAAAGGCCCGTCGTTCAAAACGACGGGCCTTTTTTGTGGCGCAAGGTCCGCGATTACCACTGATCTCCTGTGGGAGCGGGCTTGCTCGCGAAGGCGTCGGATCAGTCAAAGCATTTGTTGAATGGCAGTCCGCTTTCGCGAGCAAGCCCGCTACCACAGGTGCGGATGTATGTTTCAGTCGAGGATCAGGTGCGGCAGAAACCGGCTCGAATCCTTGGTGATCAGACTGTTGTCTTCGCGCACGCCGATCCCCGCCGCCTGATCACCAATCACCCACGAGCCGATCAGCGTGTAGCTGTCGTCGAACTTCGGCAATGGCGCAAATTCCTGCAGGATGAATGGCGCATCGGTGTAGGGCCCGTCTTCTTTGACGATCAGACCTTCTGCCGTTTGCAGCTCGATATTCGCGCCTTCGCGGGAGAAGTACGGTTTGCGTACCCAGCCCTTGGGCACCGCACTGGCCGGATTCGGATCAAGGTGCGCCGCCAGCAGGTTCGGATGCCCCTTGTGCAGCTCCCACAGCAAAGGCAGCGCGCCTTTGTTCGACAGGATCGACTTCCACGCCGGTTCGAAGAACTGCGTATCGCTTTCGGCGATTGCTGCACCGAATGGCTCGTGGAAAATAAATTCCCAGGCATGCAGCTTGAACAGGTGCGGGATCCAGCGATCCTCAAGGTCGACGAAGCGACCCTCGGCGGTCAGGCCGATGTCTTCGATGTCGATGTGCCGGGATTCGATGCCGACCTTTTCCGCGATCAGGCGCAAGTAGTCGGTGGTGCCCTTGTCTTCGACCGAGTCTTTCATCGACGCAAAGTAGAACGGCCGCTTGAGCTGCAACTCGGCAAACGCCTGGTGCAGCTTGGTATCGATGCTGTTGAACTGGTCGGCATGGCGCGGCAGCATCCCGCGCTCGATGCACTGCTCCAGCCAGCCCCACTGAAATGCCGCCGCCTCATAGAGACTGGTCGGCGTGTCGTAGTTGAGTTCCAGCAGCTTGGCCGGGCCGTTGCCGCTGTAGGAAAAGTCCATACGCCCGTACAGATGCGGATGACCTTCCAGCCAGGACGTGCGGATCATGTCGTAGTACGGCGCCGGGATGCTCAGGCGATCCAGCAGCTCTTCGCTGTGCACCACGCGGTCGACCAGGTCCATGCACATCTCGTGCAGTTCGGTGGTCGGGTCCTCCAGATCATTTTCGATCTGCGCGAGCGTGAACTGGTAGTAGGCGCTTTCGTCCCAGTACGGCTCGTCGTCGATGGTGTGGAACAGAAAGCCGAGGCTTTCGGCCGTCTGTTTCCAGTCGGGGCGCTCGGCGCAGTGGATTTTTTTCATGATCAGCTGCTCGAACTGCCCCAGCCGCCCCAACCGCTGCGCGCGGAAGACTGGCTGCCGAAGCCGCCGCGGGACGTCGACGAAGCGACGTTGACCGGTTTGCTTCGGGAGCTTTCGTAGCGGGTGTCGGAGCGAGTAACCGGCGCCGATTCGATTTTGCGGTACTGCGTCGAAGTGTTGTAGGTCTGGCGCGTATCGCGGTCGCGATAGACCGTGCGGTTGGCGTTATTGCTCATCGCATTGCCGATCAGCCAGCCCGTCAGCCAACCGTTGCCGCCGCCGGACGAGTGAGATGTACTTTGTGCGTTCTGCGCGGCGGAGGCTTCACCGGCAGGCATCTGCGCATTGGCAAGCGCATTCAGGTCCTGTGGCGCCTCGCCGTTCTGCGGCACCTTGAAACCGCCGAGCTTCGGCACGAAGCGGCCATCGGAGTTTTTCTGGCACCAGTCGGCGGCGAAGTCGGCGTCGCACTTGGCCTTGTCATCGTAGGCCGGGGCAATGCGTCGGTGTTCGGTCAATGCCGCGACGTAGGCGTTGGAGCAGACATCGGCGGCCACTTCGGCGCCGACGCACTCCTCGACAGATTGGAAGCGTTGCTGCTCCTGCGCGGTAACCTCGCCGGAAATCGCCAGCGCCACCGAAGCGGCGAGGGACAGTTGAACGTACTTGCTGCGTTTCATCGAAGGCTTCCTGCCGATCAGTTGGACGGGGTCATGCACGCGGCGTTGAGCATGCCGACGCTGATAGCCACCGCGGCCACGTAGATTCCCGAGGCGATTTCACCGTTGGCGATACGCTGCGACGTGCCCTTGAGCACCAGCCCCGTGGCGAGGAATGCCAGCAATTGCACCACGGCAGCAATCACCGCCCACAGCACAAAATCGAGGACGTTGACCGAAAACGCGATGACATTGCTGGCCGGAATCGCGAAGCCAATGATCGCGCCCGCCAGAGCGATGGCGGCAGCGATGTTGCCGGAGCGAATCAGCTCGAACTCTTTGTGTGGCGTGATACGGGTGTAGACGAACTGGAACAGCATGAACAGCAACACGGCGCCGATCAGGTAGACGACGAAACCGACCAGTGCGGTCTTGTTCAGGGAAACGGCCAGCACTTCCAGCATGGAAAACTTCCTTATTTAAATGGTGCTCAAATCAGTCGTGTACAGCGAAATGCCCAGCGAGGTGCTCAGGCTGACGGTGCCTTCCTCGTCCTGTTCGACGGAGAACAGCAGCAATTCGCGGCGATCGGTCAGGCCGGTATCGCGTGCGTAAAGCATGGAGTGGTGTTCGATGGTGTAGCTCTCGTCCGGGTTGACCACATGTTCGGTCATCGGTACGAGTTCGGTCTGGCCTTGTTCGGTGCCCCATTCGCGGCTGTACTGGACGCCGTCGTGGGTGTAGATCGGCAGGCCGATCGGGCTTGCGGGGCCGGCCAGGCGCTGCAGCTCGGCGTCACTGTTGACGGTCACGTAGCTGAGGTAGTTGAACAGGGTGACCGACTCGATCTGGTCGTCACCGGTGACGTGGATCTGCAGCCAGAAGTCTTCGTTGTTGAGGTAGTAGCGGTGCAGCTTGTTGGATTGGCCGAGGTCGATCCAGCCGGCGCTCCAGATTGCCTCTGCCGCTGGAACCTGCACCGAGGTGCTGCCATCGAGCAGCAAGGCCAGAGTCGAATCGAATCGCACGCCTTTGCCTTGTGCCATCCCGAGTGGGCCACTGGCAACGTTTGGCGTTGGCGCAGCGGTCTGCCAGTTGCTGGTGCCCAGCAAGTCTTTGAACCATCCCATGGGTACATTCCTTGAGGCGGGTGGAGGTGTTCGTCGTAAAAAACGCCGCCAGTGTACCGGGCCGGGCGACGAACGACACGCCGTAAACCATGTGGGAGCGGGCTTGCTCGCGAAGGCGGTGTGTCAGGCAGCTAAAGTAATGACTGACAAATCGCTTTCGCGAGCAAGCCCGCTCCCACAGGTTTTGTGCAAACGCTTACTGAGCGGACTTCTGCTTCAGACGCTCGAGAATCGCATTGGCGCTGCCTTCGTTTGGCGTGATGCCGGCGTCGCGCAGTTTGCGTTCCAGGTCATTGCCGGTCGAAGCGTCAGCCAGTTCATCGGCGGCACTCAGCTCGGCAGCGCGTTGCTGCTGCTTGGCCTGCAGACGGTTCAGCGTGCCGACGGCGGTTTCCAGCTTGCCGTTGGCACCGCCGCTGGCGATGGACGCGCTGACCTGCGCCTTTTGCACGCTTTCACGGGCCTTGGCCATGTCCACTTGCTGGCGCAGGCTCTTGATCCGCGACTCGGCCTTGCTGATGTCCTTGCGCATGTTTTCGGCGTAGGTGCCGAATTCGTCGCTCTGGGCTTTCTCGGCGGCCAAGTCGTTGGTCAGGGTCGAAATCGCTTCGGCCACTTCCATGGCCAGGTCTTCGCGACCGGCGTTCAGCGCGGAGACAGCCTTGGCTTCCAGATCCTTGATCTTGGCGTCGTACTCGCTCACGCGATCAGCGGCCAGCTTGTGCTTGGCCATGATGGTGACCAGCTCACGGCGGGCATTCGACAGCGCGGTGTCGGCGTCGCGGATTTCCTGGTCGAGGATGCGCAGGGCCTGTTGGTCGACGATCGCTTCGCCGACTTCATTGGCGCCGCCGCGCAGCGCGGTGAACAACTTGCTCCAGATGGACTGAGTCATTGGATATTCCCTGTTGATTACTTGAAGAAGTGTTCGAAGGCTTCGCTCGCGCGCTGCACGTTGTCGACCAGGGTTTTCACCTCGGTGACGACGTTTGTCAGGCTCGAGTCGGCGCTGAGGGCGCCAAACATGTTGTAAACGGTCTGACCATTGGGCATCGACTCGATGCCGATCGATGACAGCGGGAACATTTCCCGGCTGCGCAGCACGGCGTCGTTGAAGGCGCGCACGTCAGTGATCGAATCGATGTCCACCAGCACGGTGTCGACGATGATCTGCTGACCGGCCACGGCGATGTGAATCGGCAGACCGCCGAATTCGTTCATTTCCAGCTTGATGCTGGGTTCGGAGCTCTGGATCAGAGACAGCGTGATCTCTTGCGAAGCCACCTCGTCCAGTGCCTTGAGGGCGTTGAAGAGGCTATCGATGTTCCAGTTGTTGCCTGCGCTCATGTAATTCTCCGACATGAATGAGCCAGCCAGAATCGGTTGGCGTAGCTGTTGCTCCATCTGCTTGAGCAAGCTTCGGTTTTCCGGAAGTACCCAAGTTTCGTGTTTCACATAACCGGCGGCAGCCAGGCCCGCACGCATCTGCTTCATGTAGAAGCTCGACGGCTTTTTCGCGGACGGTTTCGAGCGCTCTCCCTGTGGGCTCTCTGATGCAACGGTGGGGGAGCGACTTTTCATGGCAATGACTCCGTTATGAACATCTCACGCGTGAGCCACACTACAACCAATTCAAAATGCCATCAATGGCTCACGCGTGAGATTTTTTCGGCATGTCGACATCGCTGATGAGGTGGTGGTCGCAAGCGTTGTCCCGGGTGGGGAGTGTTTTTCTGATTAATCACTGATGTTTATTGTCTGGAAGGCGAGTTTGTTTCTCAATTCTCTCGCTGTGATTTTTTTATTGTTTAAGTATTGAAGATAATTCCTACATTGTTTTTGCATGTTTCCGTAAGAAGTAATAGCGGCCCTTCGTAAGAGCGTAGGAAGTTTTTTCTTTGTGAGTAATATTAAGAAACAAGGTCGGTTCGCAACCACTAAGAACTTATTCTAGTTTTGGGGTGTGCACACCTTCACTCCGGTGGAACACAGCTTGGACTACCGGCCCTTCAACTTTTGAGGAAATCATTATGACTTTCGAAAAAGCATCTTCCGCTGGCGATTCTCAGATCGGCTGATCTGATCAGTAAGAACCGGGGCCTTCGCGGTCCTGGTTCTTTTACTAACTTGTTTTAATAGCGATCGAGGCTCGAATATGAAGCTTTGTCTTAAGCCGACGATTATTCCGTTCAAACTTGATGGTCAGGTAGTTCTGCGTTTTAACGGTCAATACGCAAAAATCCCCGACCTACACGGTGCTGTCTGGGAGTTCATCAAGGCACTTGATGGCCGTACAGCCTTTGAGGAGTTGATTACCCAAGTGGCAGACCGTTACCCCGCGGTGGATCAGGACGAAATCCGAAGCGTCGCGCAAGATCTGATCAAATACCGGCTGGTCGAGAGTCCGGATGCCTTTGAGACTACTTCTCTTTCGGATCATGATCGCATCAGATTTTCCCGCAACATCGACTTTTTCGGGTCGATGGCGGCTGTGGGCGAGAACAAGTTCACCCACCAGGAAAAACTGCGCACGGCCAGGGTCTGTGTCCTGGGCTGCGGCGGTCTGGGCACCCATATCCTGTTCGACCTGGTAGCGCTGGGTGTCCACCATCTGACGATCCTCGATTTTGACACGATCGAGTTGAGCAATTTGAACCGGCAGATCCTTTACAAGGAAACCGACGTCGGTATGCCGAAGGTTGCAACGGCCAGGCGCAGGTTGCTTGAATTCAACAGTCACCTCGACATTACTGCTCACGAAACCCGCCTGCAGTCGGCGCAAGACGTCGCCGGCATCGTACGCGGCCACGATATTGTGATTTGTGTCGCTGATAAACCCGCGAACTACATGGCCGACTGGCTGAATGAGGCCTGCGTTGAACAGGGCGTGCCCTTCATTTCAGGCGGGCTTGATGTACGCCGCTCGGTGTTTTATTCGGTGGTGCCTGGCTCCTCGGGCTGCGGTGCTTGCTGGCTGACGTCGGCGCGTAACAAGAGCAGCCTGGTGAACAGCGTTTCGACCATGGCCAAGCAGCACGACATCACTTATGAGCATCCTGGCCCGGCACTTGTGACTTTGGTGGCCGTCACCGCCGGGATGATGGTCAGCGAAACGGTCAAGATCATCACCGGCTGCCAACCGCCACAATTGACCAACAAGCTCAAGGAATTCACATTCGACGACCTGGACGTCAGCGTCGCCGAAGTCTGGCAACAGAATCCGGACTGCACGGTGTGTGGACATCTCGCGAACGCGCAACGGATGCGGCAGGCGGAGACTGTCTAGATGTTCAAACTCCTGGCTTCCTATGCCATCACGTCCATCTGTTCATGGGCCATCGCGTTTCTGATCCCGCTTTATGTTTATGAGCAGACCGGCTCCCCAGTCTGGACGTCGCTGGCTTTTTTCGCCGCGATGGCGCCCTACATACTGGTTACGCCCTTCGCCGGTGTATGGAGTGATCGCTACAGCAAACGGCGTTTTCTGATCGGTGGTGATCTGATCAACATCGTCACCGGCTGCCTCATATATGCTGCCGTGAGTACGCTGTCCGGGAGCAGCCTGAGTATCACTCTGTTACTGCTGAGCTTTCTGTTGGCAAGCGTCGGTGCCACTCACCACCCGGTCTTCCAGAGTATTGCGCCCGCACTGATCGAAGGGCCCAAACTCCACCGGTTCAATGCGATCGTCAATGCCAGTGACAACATCATTCGCATCGTTGCACCAATCAGCGTTGCAGCCTTGCTGGCCTTCAGTACCAAGGAGCAGTTGCTGATTGGCAGCATTGTCGGATTTGCGCTATCCCTGCCGCTTTGCTTCTTGCTGAAAGAGCAGGGTAAGCCTGCGCCTGCCACCACGCGGGTATTCACGGAAATCAAAGCCGGACTGCTGTATGTCATCCAGCAGCGAGAACTGTGTTCGTTTGTCATGCTGTTCTTTTTCTGCAATTTCGGTTTTGCCTTGATCGGTGCCAGCCTTGTCTATGTCTACACCACGCTACTGGCCGTGCCATTGGGTGATGTGGGCTATTACTACGGGCTCATTGGTGCAGGTGCCGTCGCCGGATCAGCTATGGGGGCGTTTCTGGTGAAGAGATATCCGGCCGGCATTCTTATCCGTCGAAGCTGTTTGCTGGCCGGGGTGTTCACGCTGATGGGGGCGATGGCCAACGATCCGTGGTCACTTTCGGCACTATGGGCGCTTTCTACCGGTTGCCAATCCGTGGTGGTCATCGCTTTTTTCACCTATCGCCAGCAAGTGGTTCCGCAAACCATTCTTGGGCGAACGGTAGGAGTTACACGGCTCATTGCTTACCTCGCGATTCCGCCGGCGAGCCTGCTGAGTGGATGGCTGTTACTGCATTTCTCAAGCAGCGCTGTGATTCTTGCGTCAGGCGGTCTGTGCATCATTTTCGCCTCTCTATGTGCTTACTTTCTGGCCAGGTTTGAGCGCCCGGTCATTTACAGCGACGCACAATGAATACGGTTTTGTAAGTTTTTCGGGGTTTCGGAATAACTGGAAAGTTTCGATCAGTTGGATGGCTGATAAAGAATTAAAAGGAATTTAAAGTTGGATGAAAACAAAGAGTTGAATGGCGGCGATAGGGTGAAGGTCATTAAATTCATAACCGGAGGCACATTATGGGACGAATGGCTGGACGCTGATGCGTTAGATGGATTGGTTAATCATGAACTGTTGCTCGCAATGCAAAACGGTCATGTTTCCCTGAAGGGGATGCGTTACTTTCTGATCCAGCATCATTACTACTCGCGAAACTTTACCCGCTTTCTGTGCGCGATCCTCAATCGCCTCGAGTCCCTTGGCGACATAAAATTGCTATTGGAAAACATGCAAGAGGAAATGGGCATAGATGGTGACAACAAGCTCACGCATTCCGAGCTGTTTCAAAGGTCGCTGCGGATCTTGGGCACCCATCCCTTGGCTGAATCGCCTTTACCTCAGACCGTGGATTTCACCCAATGCATCATGCAGCTTTGCCGCAGTGAAAATCCTGTCGAGGGCCTCGCAGCACTCTGCCTGGGAGCCGAAGCCATTGTGCCGCTGATTTACAAACCGATTCTGCTGGCACTGGAGGGACTGAATGTCAGTGAGGAAGGCCTGGAGTTCTTTCGCCTGCATATCGAAGAGGATGAGGATCATGCGATTACCATGTTGGGAATTCTGCAGCGACTGACTCACCAGACTCCTGAGGCCAAGCGGCTTGCGATTCAAACCGGGCGTCAGGCTATGCTCAAACGTTGTGTCATGTTCGATGCCATCTGGAAGGAAGTCAGTCAGCAGTAGCTGGCGACCCGTTTCGTGCAAATTGCCGCGGATTCGCTGGCAGTCGTGCAGATTGAAACAGGCCTGATGCCACCACCCTAGGTCCAAGCGATTGATTCATAGGGTATTCCTGGCCCCAGGCGATTGGCTTGATCTCTGCACTTCTCTCATTACATTCATCAAGTGGCTTGAAGGGGGACGCATGACCCCGATGTCGAGCAGGAAAGTGGTCGTCGCCCATTCGGTTCGTGCCGGGGCGCCGCAACATGAAGTGCAGACCAACAAGGCTCTGGCCCGCTGGCTGGCGCAGATTCTGGGACTCAGCTTCGGCGGCAGTTTTGACCCGCAGAAGCATCGCGGTCGCGATTTGTATTGGCTGCCGACCCAGACCATTGTTGGCCCGGCCAGCGCGCGTAATCTGGGGATCAGGGGTCCCGGCGATTTGTGGGGCGGGTACGTCGAACACGATTTCATTTGCACCAAAGCCATCAGCCACGGCTTGCGCAGTCATCTGGCTCACGCGCCACAAGGCTGGGCGCCGCAATTCTCCGAGCGCGTTCGCGATGTGGTGCTCGACGGCTTGACGGTGTTTGCCGTGGAAGATGCGCGACCCGCTGCCGAGCATCTGCTGTACAGCGGACCGATCCGCCTGAAGCCGATTCACGCCTGTGCCGGTCGTGGCCAGGAAGTTATCAACAGCCTCGACGCGTTCGATGAAGTACTGGCCCGTGCAGAAGCGGAAGCGTTGTTTCGCGATGGCGTGGTGCTCGAACAGGACTTGAGCAAGGTCTTCACCCACAGCGTTGGCCAGTCATTCATCGGCGACAAAGTGCTTAGCTACTGCGGTGATCAATACTTGACCAAGGATGCCCATGGCGAAGACGTCTATGGTGGTTCGAATCTGTTGGTAGTGCAGGGCGGCTACGAAGATCTGCTGGCGCTGGACTTGCCGGATGACGTGCGACTGGCCATCAAGCAGGCGCAGATTTTCGACCGGGCGGCGGATGAGGCTTATCCAGATTTCTACGCCTCGCGGCGCAACTACGACATTGCCCAAGGCCTGGACAGCAATGGCAAACCCCGCAGCGGGGTGCTCGAACAATCCTGGCGCATGGGCGGTGCCAGCAGCGCTGAATTGGCCGCGTTGCAAAGCTTCGTCAATGATCCGCAGATGCCCGCGATCCGCGTGTCGACCGTAGAAACCTATAGCGATCAAAGCCTGCCGGCGGACGCCATCGAAATCTATCGCGGGCCAGCGGAGAACAGCGACTTCCTTCTCAAATACGTAACGGTCAAATCTTATGACGGCTAGAAGCGAAAGCATTCAGATCGACATTGATGATGAACAGATGAGCGGGACGTTTCTCAGTCCAAAATCGAAGGTCCCCGGCGTGTTGTTTGTGCACGGTTGGGGCGGTAGCCAAGAGCGTGATCTTGAACGCGCCAAGGGCATCGCCGGTCTCGGTTGTGTATGCCTGACCTTCGACCTGCGCGGCCACACCGGTGGCACCGGCATTCCGCTGACGCGGGTGACGCGCGAAGACAATCTGCGTGACCTGCTCGCAGCCTACGACCGCCTGCTGGCGCATCCGGCGCTCGACACCTCGGCGATTGCGGTGGTTGGCACCAGTTATGGCGGTTACCTGGCTTCGATCCTCACCTCGTTGCGTCCGGTGCGCTGGCTGGCGCTGCGGGTACCGGCGCTGTATCGCGACGAGCAATGGCACACGCCCAAGCGTGAACTGGACAAGGCCGACCTGCGCGACTATCGGGCGACGTTGGTCCGTGCAGACAGCAACCGTGCGCTGCACGCCTGTTCGCAGTTCACCGGGGATGTGTTGCTGGTGGAATCGGAAACTGACGATTACGTGCCCCACGCAACGATCATGAGTTACCGCGCCGCCTGTCAGCAGACGCATTCGCTGACGCACCGGATCATCGACGGCGCCGACCATGCCTTGAGCGAGCCGGTTTCGCAGCAGGCCTATACCTCGATTCTGGTGGACTGGATTACCGAGATGGTGGTGGGTGAGCGGTTGAGCATCATCCAGTCCACATGATTTGTTGTGGCTCTTCGAACCCCTTCGCGAGCAAGCCCGCTCCCACATTTGAAATGCGTTCTACCTGTGGGAGCGGGCTTGCTCGCGAAGGGGCCATCAGCCATAGCCACAAAATCAGGACGGTTTCTTCTCGATCCGCAGCGCCTTGGCCTTGGCTTCCACCAGCAAATACATCACCACCGTAATCAACAACGGCAACAGAAAATAAATCGCCCGATACGCCAGCAACCCCGCCACCAGACTGCCCCGCGAAGTCTCGTGCTGCAGCAGCGCGACGAACACCGCTTCCAGCACCCCGAGCCCCGCCGGAATGTGCGTGATGACTCCGGCAATCGCACTGATCAACAGCACGCCGAGCACCAACGGATAATCCAGTTTGCTCGGCAGCAGAGTGAAAATCACCGCCGCCATCAGCGACCAGTTCAATGCACCGAGCAGCAATTGCAGGACGGCCATGCGCAGTGATGGCAGGTTGATTTCCACCCCGCGAATCGACCACTCGCGGCGCTTGGAGAACTGGCACGCGGCGAGGTAACCGGCACTCAATAACAACAGCAGCACGCCGATGCCCTGCAACGCGGCGCTGCTGATTTTCCAGCCCGGCGGCATGCTCACCAGGCCGCTGCTGAACACTACGCCGGCAATCGTCATATAACCGAACCAGTTGGTGGCCAGGCTCAGACCGAGAATTTTGGCGATGTTGCTTTTGCTCACCCCCAGGCGCGAATACAGCCGATAGCGCATGGCAATCCCGCCGACCCAGGCGCTGAGATTGAGGTTGAACGCATAACTGATGATCCCCACCGGGAGGATCTGTTTCCAGGTCAGGTCCTGGCGAATGTAGGTGCGGCCGATCAGGTCGAAACTGGCGTAGGTGAGAAAGCTCAGCAGGGTCAGGCTGGCGGCAATGATCAGCGTGCGCACCTTGAAGTCGGCCAGGGTTTGCAGGACTTCCGCCCATTCGATACGAGTGGCGAACATCGTCAGCAACACGATCAGCGCGAGGAAGAACAGCAACGTCAGTGGGCGTTTCCAGCGACTCCAGCGAGAGTGAGTGGCGGGCGCAGACTGTGCGTGGGAATTGCTCATGACGTGCGCCCCCGAAACGGCTTGAGCCGCGGTTTGTGCGCCGGCAACCATCCGGCCATTGACGGGAAATGCCGCAGGAAGTGAAACACCAGAAACCCTACGGTCATGTGCCAGATCCGTCCTCGCGGGGACATGCTGGCGTCCATCGCCTTGCAGTGGTTCTGGCTCAGGTCTTCGAGGCGCTGAAACAAATGCTGATTGAACGCGCGATCGCGGATCAGCACGTTGGCTTCCAGGTTCAGCGACAGGCTCAGCGGGTCGAGATTGCTCGAGCCGACGGTGCTCCATTCCTCATCCACCAACGCGACTTTGCCGTGCAGCGGGCGCTGGCAATATTCGTGGATCTGCACGCCGGCTTTGAGCAGGTAGTCGTAGGTCATGCGCGCCGCCAGTTTGGCCACCAGCATGTCCGGCTGACCTTGCAGGATCAGCCGCACCTCGACTCCACGGCGCGCCGCGTTGCGGATCTCGCGCAGCAGGCGGTAGCCGGGGAAGAAATAGGCGTTGGCGATCACCACCCGGCGTTTGGCCCGGCGCAATGCGTGCAAGTACACATCTTCGATGTCGGTGTGATGCTGATCGTTGTCGCGAAACACCAGACGTACCTGACCGTCGTGATCGTTGAAAGCCATGTCCGCCCGGCGCTGACGCCGACGCTGCCACCAGAACCGTGCGCGTCCCGGACGACCACTTTGCAGCAGGGCGAAATGATGGATGTCAGCGACCGCTGGCCCTTGAATCTGCACCGCATAATCCTGTTTCGCCTCGGGGCCGAAATCGGCCAGGTGATCGCCGGAAAAGTTGATCCCGCCAATGAACGCGATCAGTCCGTCGACCACCACAATCTTGCGGTGCAGGCGGCGGAACCAGTTGGTGCGAATGCCCAGGTGCTTGGGCGCCGGGTCAAACATTTGCAGATGCACGCCCGCTTCGCTCAGTGCCGCGAGATAACCGGTGGTCAACTCGCCGCAACCAAAACCGTCGAGGCTGACAGTGGTGCGCACGCCACGCCGGGCGGCGTCGATCAGGATCTGTTGCAACTCTGCACCGACCTTGTCTTCGAAAACGATGAAGGTCTCCAGCAGAATTTCACTCTTCGCCGCACGCATGGCGTCGAACACCCGGGGGAAATATTCCTCGCCGTTTTCCAGCAACTCGACGCGGTTATTGCCCTGCCAGCCGTACTCGACATCGACATGCCCGGGCTCGCGCACTGGCGGGTTGATGCTGATCGGTTCCACGGCGGATTTCTCCAGCGGTGCGCTGCTCATAGTTCGATCTCCACCGATAACGGGACGTGGTCGGAAAGGTGTGACCAGGGCCGGTTGGCCAGGACTTTCGGTTGGCTGGCCTTGAGGTTGCGTACATAAATACGATCGAGCCGCAGCGTCGGCAGGCGCGCCGGAAAACTGCGCGCCGGTTTGCCGTGATGCTCGGCGAACACCTCGCGCAGGCCGCAGGGTTCGAGCAGCGCGTCGGCACGCTGGCGCCAGTCGTTGAAGTCACCGGCAACGATCACCGGTGCGTCAACCGGCAGCTCCGCCAGACGCTCGCCGAGCAGTTTCAATTGCGCATTGCGATGGCTTTCGCGCAGACCCAGATGCACGCAGATCGCATGCACTTCGACGCCATCGCCGGGCAGGCGCAGCACGCAATGCAGCAGCCCGCGGTTCTCGTGGCCGCTGATCGACACGTCGAGGTTGTCGTGGCGGATGATCTGGAATTTCGACAGCAATGCATTGCCGTGATCGCCCTCCGGGTACACCGCGTTGCGCCCGTAGGCGAACTGCGGCCATAGACTGTCGGCGAGGAACTCGTATTGCGGCATCGTCGGCCAGTTGCTGTAGCGCTTGGGATGATGCTCGTGGGTGCCGTGGACTTCCTGCAAAAACACCACGTCGGCGGCCACGCTGCGCACCGCTTCGCGCAACTCCGGGAGGATGAAACGTCGATTGAGTGCAGTGAAACCCTTGTGTGTGTTGACCGTCAGCACGGTGAAACGACGCACCGACACTTCGACGCTGGTCTGCTCGTCGGTGAACCCGACCGGCTCTGGAATACTCATGCCAGCACCCTTTCGTCAGCCGGTTCGCCGGGGGTGGTGGCGAGCGTTTTATCCAGCTCGAATCGGTGGAGCAAACTGCGCGCGTCGTAGGGCGCGCGGACTTTGATGTCGTTGTCGAAATAACAGAACACTTCGCGGGATTTGCGCGCCCGCGGCTTGAGGCGCGGCGCGATCAGATGCGCATCGCCGGGTTGCCGGCCGTGATGCCAGGCGTCGATGCGTTCAGCCCATTTGTTCAGCGCGGCGTCGGTGTAACCGCTGGCGTAAAGCTCTTCGGCACCGTGCAGGCGCAGGTAGACGAAATCGCTGGTGAGGTCTTCGCGGTACGGCCATTTGCCGGCGGTGTCGGCGATCACCAGAGCGGTGTTGTAGCGTTTCAACAAGCGCACGAAGTCGGAGTCGATGAACGTGTCATTGCGCACTTCCACGGCATGGCGCAGCGGTTTTTTGCGCCAGGCTTTGAGGCTGGCGTGGCCGTGAAGATGTGAATCGTGTTGGCGGGCGAGGGCGGCGGCCGCTGCAGTATCGTGGGGCAACAATGAGAGGAAGTGTTCGAAGCGCTCGGGGTCGAATTTGAAGTTCGGCGGAAACTGCCAGAGGATCGGCCCGAGTTTTTCCTTGAGCTCAAGCACCCCGGAGGCGAAGAAATTCGCCAGCGGTTTTTCGATCTCGCGCAAGCGCCGGACGTGGGTGATGAAGCGTGGCGCCTTGACGCTGAACACGAAGTCGTCTGGCGTTTCGTTGTACCACTGGGCGTAACGTTCGGGCCGTTGCAGGGCGTAGAACGATCCATTGATTTCGATGCTGTTGACCGCCCGCGACGCGAACTGCAATTCGCGCTTCTGCGTCAGTCCTTTCGGGTAGAAATCCCCTCGCCACGGAACGTAGCGCCAGCCGGAAATACCGATGTGAATCGTTGCCATGCCGCCCTCCCGTTGTCAGTCCTCGTACAGCCTGTGTCTGTTGATGACTGCGGGCGGTTCGGGAAAGTTTCGGTGGCGTTACGGACGGTACATCCCTGAGAGCAACACAAAGCTAATGTGGGAGGGGGCTTGCTCCCGAAGGCGGTCGTTCAGTCAACATCAATGGCGACTGATACACCGACTTCAGGAGCAAGCCCCCTCCCACAGGATTACTCAGTGGCCCGTGAATACTCGGCCTTGAGCCGGTTCGGCATAGGCCGGACCGAGCCGATCCAGTCGACCGCTCCATGCGGTGAGTGCCAGCGCCACCAGCACCACCAGACCACCGATCCACGCCGTATGAATCAGGCCCAAATGCTCGACGATCAGCCCGCCGCCCCACGCCCCGCTGGCAATCCCTAGGTTGAACGCAGCAATGTTCAGCCCAGATGCCACGTCCACTGCCTGCGGTGTGTGATGTTCAGCCTGACGCACTACATACACCTGCAGACCCGGCACGTTGCCGAACGCCACCGCGCCCCACACCAGCACCGTCGCCAACGCCAGCCATGGATTGGCGGCGGTGAAGGTCAGCACGAACAGCACAGCGGCGAGCAGGGCGAAGATGATCTTCAGGGCGCTGATCGGCCCGCGCTTGTCCGCCAGTTTGCCGCCCCAGATATTACCGACCGCCACCGACACGCCGTACACCAGCAACACCAGGCTGACGGTGTCGGCGCTGAAACCGGAGAGGTCCTGCAGGATCGGCGCAAGGAAAGTGAAGGCGATGAACGAGCCGCCGTATCCGATCGCGGTCATCGCGTATACCAGCAGCAGACGCGGTTGTTTCAGCACTTGCAGTTGCTGCAGCAAGGATGCCGGTTTGCTGTGGGCGATGTTGTTCGGCACATACAGCAGGCTGCCAATGAAGGCGATCACACCCAACGCCGAGACGGCGAGGAAGGTTTCGCGCCAACCGAAATGCTGACCGATGAACGTGCCCAGCGGCACGCCGGTGACCAACGCCACAGTGAGGCCGGTGAACATTATGGCAATCGCGCTGGCAGCTTTTTCCTTGGGCACCAGGCTGGTGGCGATGGTCGAGCCGATAGAGAAGAACACCCCGTGGGCCAGACCGGTGACGATCCGCGCCAGCACCAGCGATTCATAACCCGGCGCCATCCACGCCAGCAGGTTGCCGAGGGTGAACAGCACCATCAGCGACAGCAGCAACAGTTTGCGCGGGACTTTGCCGGTGAGGGCGGTCAGCACCGGCGCGCCAATGGCAACGCCCAACGCATACAGACTGACCAGCAGCCCGGCGGACGGCAGGCTGACGCCGAGATCGGCGCCGATGGTGGGCAACAGGCCAACGATGACGAACTCGGTCGTCCCGATGGCGAATGCGCTGAGAGTCAGCGCGAGCAAGGCAATGGGCATGACAGCACTCCGGTAGAGGTTTGAATGGAGCGCAGTGTCGGGGTTTGATGTGTGCGGAAAAATACGGGGTTGGGCATTTGATATTTGCCTTGGACGCAAAGGTCAAAGCGCTCCCCCTCACCCCAAACCTCTCCCCCAAAGGGGCGAGGGGGAAAGGAGCTGATCTCGGTTGCACTCAATATTGAGTTCGGCTGGATATTTCAGGTCGATGTAGCTCGAGAGCACAACTCGGTCGGCTCCCTCTCCCTCGGGGAGAGGGCTGGGGTGAGGGTGCTCTTGAACTTGCCAGACAATTACCGATCAGTTCCTTACAGGTTCAGCCAAGAGGGATCGGAGTTTTGATCAAGTTCAGGATCGCCATTTTGCTGGGAGCGCTGCTGTTTCTCGGCGCCAGCGAACTCGAAGCCGCCACGCTGCCGGGTGTTCCGGCTGCTGCTGAAGAACCGGCCAAACCCGAGCCGATTGTGCAGGGTGGTCTGCTCGGCGCGATCAGTTCGAGCATCGACGACGTGCAGGACAAACTCGATCTCAACGAGCATCTGGTCGACGCCTGGCGCCTGCGTGCCGACCGGGCGGCGGATGAGGTCGACAAACTGGTCAACCAGCCGTCGAACCGATCCGGCTGGAGCGTCGCCGGAGATTTTCTGATGTTGTCCGGCGTCTGGCTCGGCACTTTTGCGCTGCTCACGGTGCTCGGCAACCTGCTGGCCAAACGGCTGAGTCAGGGCCGTTGGCTGCGCACCCGCCAGCGCAGTCAGGACCTGGTTGGCTACCTGCTACCGTACACGCTGCCGGCGCTGATCTGCCTGCCGCTGACGTTGTATGTCAGCCACTTTCTGCAAGCTTCGGTTGGGCGGGCGCTGGCACTGTGTTTCGCCTACGCCACCAGCAGCGGGATTTTCTCCACCTCGATGCTGTTGTGTGTGGTGGTGATGTTCAATGTCGGGCACAAACGGCCGGCCGCGCGGATCATTCGCGACTACTGCCCGAAACCGCTGTTCCTGATCGGCTTTCTCGCCGCCCTCAGTGATGCGTTGACCAGCCCACAGATCGCCCGCCAGTTGGGCGGCAATATCACCAGCAGCGTTGCGGTGTTCACCGGGCTGATCGCCTCGATCATCTTCGGTCTGCTGGTGATTCGCCTGCGTCGGCCGGTGGCGCATCTGATTCGTAACCGACCGCTGGCGCAACGTCTGAAACAGCCGTCGTTGCAGGAGTCGCTGCGGATTTTTTCCGGGCTCTGGTACTGGCCGATCGTGCTGATGGTGCTGGTTTCGGCGGTCAATCTGATCGGCATCGGCGAAGACAATCAAAAGGCCCTGCGCTGTGCGCTGTTCACCACGGTGCTGCTAATCGGCACGGTGTTCCTCAGCACCATCCTCCAGCACCTGTTCAAGTCGCGCAAAGCCGAAGCGATCCAACGCAGCAGCGCCTACAAGGAGCGCTTTCTCAGCCTGTTGCACGCGCTGCTGCGGATCGTTATTGCGATTGCCTTCATCGATATTCTCGGGCGGATCTGGGGCGTTTCACTGCTCGATTTCGCCCAGAGCAGCACGATCGGCCGGGCGATCAGTAATGCGTTGAGCAGCATCGGCCTGATCTTCCTCGTCACGTGGCTGTTGTGGGTGGTGCTCGACACGGCGATTCAGGAAGCGCTGAAACCACCGGTCAGCAAACGCTCGTCGCGCCAGCCCAGCACCCGGGTGAAAACCATCCTGCCGCTGCTGCGCAATGCGATCAAAATCATCCTCGTGGTGATCTGCGCGATCACCACCATGGCCAACCTCGGCATCAACGTTGCGCCACTGTTGGCCGGTGCCGGGGTGGTCGGTCTGGCGATCGGTTTCGGTTCGCAGCAACTGGTGCAGGACGTGATCACCGGGCTGTTCATCATCATCGAGGACACCCTGTCGATCGGCGACTGGGTGGTGCTTGATTCCGGGCACGCCGGCACCGTCGAAGGCCTGACCATTCGCACCCTGCGCCTGCGTGACGGCAAGGGGTTTGTGCATTCGGTGCCGTTCGGCCAGATCAAGGCAGTGACCAACCAATCACGCCAGTTCGCCTATGCATTTTTCTCGGTGCAGTTCACCTACGACACCGACGTCGACAAGGCCATCGAGCTGATCCGCGAGACTGGTGATTCGATCCGTGAAGACCCGTTCCTCAAGTACAACCTGCAGGGGCCGCTGGATGTGTTCGGGGTGGACCGGATGGACTTGAACGGCGTGGTGCTGACCGCACAATTCCGTACCGTGTCGGGCGGGCAGTATGCAGTGAGCCGGGCGTTCAACCAGCGTTTGAAAAAGCTTGTGGATAACAGCCCTGAGGTGCATTTCGCGCAGACTTATCCACAGCAGGTTTTGTTGCCCAAGCGGCAGGGTGAGGGGGAGTTGGTGGCGAGCGAGGTGCCGCAGAAGTCGAGTACCTGACCGCCGGATTTTGTGCTGGGATTGCCGGCCTCTTCGCGGGCAAGCCCGCTCCCACATTGGATTTGTGAACGCCGCAGATCCCCGGTGGGAGCGGGCTTGCTCGCGAAAGGGCCGGAACTGTCGACATCAATGCCGGATCAGCTTGCTGCGCACCTGTTCCATAGTGATCTGATCCAGCTCAGCCCAGAAAACCTGTTTGCCAGCAATCTCGGCAGCAAGCGGCACCCCATCGCGATACACCAACCGATTACTCGCCAACGCCGGCACTTTTGCCCCCGGCAACAATGTCCCCGCCAGGTTCAATGGATCCACCCCGCACACCGCAATCAGACTGCCGTCATGTGCCCGGCGGCGCACTTCGCGCAGCAACGGAATCGCCTCGGGCAAGGCAAACTGTTCCCCCGCCAGACCACTGACAAAGCGCCCGCCGCGAATCTCGCCACGGGCCTCCAGCCGATGAAACGTGCGCAGCAATTCGCGCCAGCTCGGCAGCCAGTCCGCTTCGCGCTCCAGCAGACGCCAGAACACCACACCGTAGCGGCGCAGCAACGTCATGGCGACATGTTCGAGGGTTTCCGGCGAAGCGCTCTGGCTGTTCTCCATGAGCGGCCCGCGCCGCAACAACGCCCAGCGCCCGGCATCGTCCATGCCACCGACAAACGCCCCGCGCCCGCGTCGACTGCTGCGTTGCTGGCGCTTGCTCGCCGGGGTGATCAGGGCGCGCAAACCGGCGAAGCTGTCGGCGTTCACCAGGCCGGCACCGACCAGTTCCTGCAAGGCGATTTCCAGCTCGGTGCGCAGCAGATGCGCCTCGTGAATCAACTCATCGAAAAACAGCGCGCCGTGCTGACTCAGCGCTTCGTAGACCTTTTGCGTTTTCGGCGACAGTTCGCTGACCGGCGTTTGCTCGGCCAATCCACTCCACAACCCGACCTGACTGCGCGGCAGCAGCACAATCGGCGTACTGCGCAACGCCGTGCCGCTGACTTTCTGCCGGGCGCTGAGCCGCGTCCACACCAGTTTGCCGTTGCGGCACAGGTCATCCAGCCAGCTCGGCGAATAGTCTTTCAGGCGCGCCGGGAGAATGTCGCTGTCCCACGCGGAGGCCGCTGCCGGGTAACCTTCGAACTGGCCGACAATCGCCGGCAACACCGCGCTGCCCTGAGCGCGCGTAGCGGAGGACAGATGCTGCCAGTCGAACAGAAAACGCATGAAATCCTGCAGAGCCACCGGCTCGATTTCCCGGCGCAAACGCTTGACCGTGTAGCGATGAATGCGCGCCAGCAGATGCCGTTCGCACCATTCCTCAACCGTCGCGCCCGGGGTGAATTTACCGCGCAGCACGTAGCCTTCGCGCTCCAGTTGCGCGAGGGCCTGATTGACCTGCGGTATCGGCAACGCGAGTGGTTCGGCAATGGCGGCCAACGGCAGCGGGCCAAATGCGCCCAGTCGCGCGCGGAGCACTTCGACCAGCGCTTCCTCTAACGTCCAAGGCTCGTTGAAACCGGGCAAGGCCTCTTGCTGCGGTTGCAGCGTGGCCTGTGGATAAAGCGCCAACAGGCAGGTCAGGCGTTCTCGCGCCAGCCACAACGAGCCAGGCTGTGGATGTGTAGTGACTGTGAGGCCGTCTTCGCGAGCAGGCTCGCTCCCACAGTTGACAGTGTTCCAACTGGCGGAACGCGGTTGAATGTGGGAGCGAGCCTGCTCGCGAAGCTTTTCTTTTGCCGTTACTGGCGGAACGGCCAAGCGGCAGGCGCGACCGCTCGCAGTCAGCGCGTCAAGCCATTCGCGCCAGTGTTCGCCAGCCTGAACTTCAAGGTCGCTGATGCAGGCAAGGCTCATCAGCGCCTCGTGCATTTCATCGATGTTGGCCGGCGTCGGCCATGCCTCTTCACGCACCGCGTTGATGGCGTCTGCGTCCAGCGCACCGAGATCATCAGTGGACTGCGGATCGCTCCAGCGCCGGTTGAGCACCGCTTGGGTGCGGCGTTCTTCCAACGGCGCATCGTCGAGAAAGCTGTACGGCCGCGCGCTGAGAATTTCTGCCGCCAGCGGTGACGGCGCCGGCAGATCGCGGCTGAGCAACCGCACCTCGCCGCGCTCCATGCGCCGCAGCAGATTGAGCCAGCCGTCGCTGTCCATGGCCTCGTGCAGGCAATCGTCGAGAGTCTGTTCAATCAGCGGATGTTCGGGAATCTCCCGCTCGCCGGCGAGGTTTTCCAGGCAGGCAATCTGATCGGGGAACACGCTGGCAATCAGGTCTTCGCTTTTCATCCGCTGCAACTGCGGCGCGACTTTGCGCCCGCCGGTAAAACGCGGCAACGCCAGCGCTACCCCGGCATTCCAGCGCCAGCGCACGCCGAACAACGGCGCGTCGAGAATCGCATGAATCAGGATGTGCTCGGCGCTGTTGCTGTGCAGGTAGCGCCAGACGTCGTCCAGTTCGAAACTGTGGCTGGTGGACAGCGACAACACGATCGCATCCTCACTGGCGGCAGCCTGCAACTCGAAATTGAACGTGCGGCAGAAACGCTTGCGCAGCGCCAGGCCCCAGGCGCGGTTGATGCGGCTGCCAAATGGCGAATGGATGATCAACTGAGTGCCGCCGGACTCATCGAAAAACCGCTCCATCAGTAACGTGTCCTGCGAGGGCAGGGCGCCGAGGGTCAGGCGAGCGCGGGCGAGATAGTCCACCAGCTGTTCGGCGCTGGCGCGGTTCAGGCCGAGGGTTGCGGTCAGCCAGTCGAGCGCCGGTTGCAGATCGCCGGGGCTGGCGCCGAGCAACAGGTCGAGAGTCGCTTGCAGCCGCGCCACCGCCGCAGACAATTCATCGCTGCGCCCCGGGGCTTCGCCGAGCCAGAACGGAATGGTCGGCGGCTGGCCCTGAGCATCCTCGACCCGCACCTTGCCGGTTTCAACCCGCAGGATTCGGTAGGAGGTGTTGCCGAGCTGGAACACATCACCCGCGATACTTTCCACGGCAAAGTCTTCGTTGACACTGCCGATGCTCAGGCCTTGTGGCTCAAGCATCACGCTGTAATCGGCGTTGTCGGGGATGGTGCCGCCGCTGGTCACGGCGGTCAGTTGCGCGCCACGGCGGCCACGCAGGGTGCGGCTGACCGCATCGCGGTGCAGGTAGGCGCTGCGGATGCCCTGACGACCGTTGTAGCCTTCGGCGAGCATGGTCAGCAGCGCCTGATAGTGTTTTTCGTCGAGATCGCGGTAGGGCGAGGCTTGGCGGAATAGCGCCAGCAGCGCGTTTTCCGCCCATTCCCGGCAACTGACTTCGGCGATGATCTGCTGCGCCAGCACATCCAGCGGCGCTTGGGGGATTTGCAGGGTGTCGAGTTCGCCACGGCGCACGCAGTCGAGCAGGGCGGCGCACTCGATCAGGTCGTCGCGGGTGGTGGCGAACAAGCGGCCCTTGGGCGTGCCGCCGACCTGGTGCCCGGAGCGCCCGACCCTTTGCAGAAACCCGGCAATCGAACGCGGCGAGGATATTTGGCAGACCAGATCGACTTCGCCGATATCGATGCCCAATTCCAGCGACGCAGTGGCGATCAGCACTTGCAGCTCGCCGCGCTTGAGCCGCTGTTCGGCGTCGAGGCGGAATTCCTTGGCCAGACTGCCGTGGTGCGCGGCGACTGCGTGCTTGCCGAGGCGCTCGCTGAGGTGGCGGCTCAGGCGTTCGGCGAGGCGCCGGGTATTGACGAAAATCAGCGTGGTTCGGTGTTCGCGGGCCAGTTCGGCGAGCCGGTCATAAACCAGCTCCCAGACATCGTTGGCCATCACCGCCGACAACGGCACCGGCGGCACTTCGATGCCCAGATCCCGTGGCCGGGCGTGGCCGATGTCGATGATTTCGCAGGGGCGATCGGTGCCGACCAGAAACCGCGCCACGGCGTCGATCGGCTTTTGCGTGGCGGACAAGCCGATGCGGGTCAAGGGTTCGGCACACAACGCCTGCAGGCGTTCTAGGCTCAGGGCCAAGTGACTGCCGCGTTTGCCGGCCGCGATGGCGTGGATCTCGTCGATGATCACCGTGCGTGTGTTGCCGAGCATTTTGCGCCCGGACTCGGAGCCGAGCAGCACGTACAGCGATTCCGGAGTGGTCACCAGAATGTGCGGCGCACTTTTGCGCATGGCAGCGCGGTCTTTTTGCGGGGTGTCGCCGGTGCGCACTGCCGTGGTGATCTGCAATTCGGGCAGGCCCATCCGGCGCAACTGCTCGGTGATTCCCGCCAGCGGGTTCTGCAGGTTGATGCGGATGTCATTGGACAACGCCTTGAGCGGCGAAACGTAGACCACCAGGGTTTCGTCCGGCAGACCTTCGGGGTTTTCCAGGCCACGGTGGACGAGGTCGTCGAGCACCGCGAGGAAGGCGGTGAGAGTTTTACCGGAGCCGGTGGGCGCGGCGATCAGCGTCGAGCGGCGCTGGCGGATCAACGGCCATGCGCGGGCCTGGGCGGCGGTGACCGTCGGGAAGGTGCTGCTGAACCAGGCGCTGACGGCGGGGTGAAAGCCTGCCAGGGTGGCGTCCTTGAGGATGGGCAGATTCATGGCTCAAGTTATGCGGGTGGGGGCGGCAAGATGCAAGTACCGCTGGGATCTTCAGCGTTTGGCCGGGCCTCTTCGCGAGCAAGCCCGCTCCCACAGGGGAATGCGGTCAACTGTGGGAGCGGGCTTGCTCGCGAAGAGGCCTGCTGCAACGCCACAAATGCCAGGGATCTACACTTTACGGGTGACGGTTGCGCACTAAACCCGCAAAATGCAACGATTCCGGCAATTATCGACGACGGGTGTCACAAGCACCGTCGCTAAAGCCATCGTTCCAATCAGACTGGGCCTGCTGACTCTATGCGAATGCGCCTTATGTTACTGGGCGGCGGAAATGCCCTTGGGCAGGCGCTGATTCGCCTCGGTGCGGAAGAAGACATCGGTTTCCTCGCCCCCCGCCCGCCAGAAGACGGCTGGGATGCCGCGAGCCTGACGCAACTGCTCGACGATACCCGTCCGGATGCGTTGATCAACCTCGCCTACTATTTCGACTGGTTCCAGGCCGAAACCGTCAGCGAAAGCCGTCTGGCCGGGCAGGAACGCGCCATCGAACGGCTGGCCGAGCTGTGCCAGCACCACAACATCATCCTCGTGCAGCCTTCCAGCTATCGGGTGTTCGACGGTTCGCGGGCGACTGCCTACAGCGAAAAGGACGAGCCGGTGCCGCTGGGCCTGCGCGGTCAGGCGCTGTGGCGTATCGAGCAAAGTGTTCGCGCCACTTGCCCGCAACACGTGTTGCTGCGCTTCGGCTGGCTGCTCGATGACAGCCCTGAAGGCACCCTCGGGCGCTTCCTCGCCCGCGCCGAACAACCGGACGAATTGCTCATGGCCGATGACCGCCGGGGCAATCCGACTCCGGTGGATGACGCGGCACGGGTGATCATTTCGGTGCTCAAGCAACTCGATTGCGCGGCGCCGCTGTGGGGCACTTACCATTACGCCGGCCACGAAGCGACCACGCCGCTGGCGCTCGGGCAGGCGATTCTGACCGAGGCGCGCAGCCTGCATCAGTTGGCAATCGAAGCGCCGACCGCTCAGGCCCATGCCGCGCGGCCGGACGCCGCCGAGGAACCGCAACACGCGGTACTCGCCTGCAAGAAAATTCTGCACACTTTCGGGATCAAGCCCCGCGCCTGGCGCGCCGCACTCCCGGCTTTACTGGATAGGTTTTATCGTCATGGCTGAAGGCCCTGTTTTAATCACCGGCGGCGCCGGTTTCATCGGCTCGCACCTGACTGACGCGTTGCTCGCCACCGGCCACTCGGTGCGGATTCTCGATGATCTGTCGACCGGCAAACGCAGCAACCTGCCGCTGGACAACCCGAAGGTCGAATTGATCGTCGGTGACGTCGCCGATGCCGCGCTGGTCGCACATGTCATGCAAGGCTGCAGCGCCGTCGCGCATCTGGCGGCGGTGGCCTCGGTGCAGGCGTCGGTGGACGATCCGGTGAAGACGCACCAGAGCAATTTCATCGGCACCCTGAATGTCTGCGAAGCCATGCGCCAGGCCGGAGTGAAGCGTGTGCTCTACGCCTCGAGCGCAGCGGTGTACGGCAACAACGGTGAAGGCGAGTCGATCGACGAAGACACGCCAAAAGCCCCGCTGACGCCATATGCCTCGGACAAACTGGCCGGCGAGCACTACTTCGATTTCTACCGTCGTCAGCATGGTCTGGAGCCGGTGATCTTCCGCTTCTTCAACATCTTCGGCCCGCGCCAGGATCCCTCTTCGCCGTACTCCGGGGTCATCAGCATCTTCAGCGAGCGGGCACAGAAAGGCCTGCCGATCACGGTGTTCGGCGATGGCGAGCAGACCCGCGATTTCCTCTATGTCGAGGATCTGGTCGATGTGCTGGTGCAGGCAATCAACAAGCCTGAAGTGGAAGTGGGGGCGATGAACGTCGGCTGGAATCAGGCGATGAACCTCAAGCAGATGCTGCAAGCGCTGCAGGAAGTGGTCGGCGAGTTGCCCCCGGTCAGCTACGGCCCGGCGCGCTCCGGCGACATCCGTCACTCGCGGGCGAATAACGCGCGTTTGCTGCAACGCTTCAAGCTGCCAGAGCCGACGCCGATGCGTGTGGGGCTGGCGCGGTTGCTCGGCAAGTAGGTTTATCGCAGACATGAAAAAGGCGCCTTTTTACAGGCGCCTTTTTCACGGCCGGAATTTGTCGCTAATCCTGTGGCGAGGGGATTTATCCCCGATCGATCACGAAGTGATCGTCGTCAGTTCTAAGCCTGCTCACCCAAAGCCTCATTCACCACCACGTGAACGTTCCTGGTTGAATCTGCCTTAGAACTTGTAGCCCAGACCCACCATGTACACAAACGGATCGACATCGACATTCACCTTGGCACGAGTGCCCGGTGCCACCGCGTTGTTCTCGACGGTGGCGCGGGTGTCGATGTCGATGTAGCGCACCTGGGCGTTGAGCATGATGTTGTCGGTCAGCATGTAGTCAGCACCGACCTGCCAGGCCAGGCCCCAGGAGTTTTTCGCCTTGAAGTTGCTGAAGCCGTTGGACTGGGCTTCGCTGCCGACGTGCTCGTCGTAGATCCAGGTGTAGTTGATGCCGCCGCCGATGTAGGGCTGGAACGGCGATTTCGCATCCAGCGGGTAGTACACGACGCTGAGGGTGGGCGGCAGGTGTTTCAGGGTGCCGAGTTTGCCGTTGGCCGCTGGCAGCGCGGTGCCTTTGATCTTCACGTCATGCTCGAACGGCGAGGCCGCCAGCAACTCGATCCCGATGTTGTTGGTCAGCATGTAGGCGAAGTTCAGACCCAGTTGGGTGTCGCTGCTCATGGTCGCCTTGCCGCCCAGGTTGGTGCCGCTCAACGGACCCTGATCGACCTTGACATTGGAGCTGTCGGCCTTCGGGTTGACGGTGATCGCACCGGCGCGAACGATGATGTCGCCGGCTTCGTGAGCGTGGGCGAGCGGGGCTGCGAGCGCGAGGGCAAACAGCGAGGCGCTGAGCAAGGACTTGTTCATGGGGGCTCCAAAAGGACGTTAAAAATGTCTGATGTCCTATGGTATGAAGCCAACTGATACGGTCTTTTGACTCAGCTCAATGAAACAGTGATGCCCCGGTTTTTTGTGGAACCTTTGCCGACCCCTTCGCTGGCAAGCCAGCTCCCACAGGTTTCGTTGGTGTTCAAAAAATGGGTGAACGACTCGATCACTGTGGGAGCTGGCTTGCCAGCGAAGGGGCCATTAAAAACATCACAGAAGTGCCGGAATTACTCCGGCAGCTCATACACATAAATCTTGTCCGCCGCCATCTGATACCCGGCATCGGCCAGTTCGCTGGTGGACGCCTTGACCTGCAACGGTCCCTCGACCCAGTACGGCTGATACAGCTCGTCGAGCTTCACGCCCAGCTCGCTTTTCACATGCACGATCTGGTTCGACGGCGGTGGCGGCACGTGGATGCAGGCGCCGAAATACGGCACCAGCAGGAAGTCCGTAGTGCGTCCTTCTTCATTGACTTCCAGCGGCACGATGTAGCCCGGCAGGCGGATGTTCTGCCCGTCGAGACTTTGCACCACCGGCGCGTTGGGCATGTCCTGTTTCGCCGCTGGCGCCGACTCAGCCGAGAGCGCGTCGCCCATCTTCGACAGGTCGTGCAACGGCGTCATGTTCGGCACTTCCGGCGCGGCGTCCGGCGGGATCATCTCCGACCAGGTCAGGTCTTTCGGTGCCGCTGCCCACACGGGTAGGGCGACCAGCAACAGCAGCGCAAGCACAGCGCGGGGCATGGTGAACATCCTCATAAACGGATCGACAGGCCATCGGCCAAGGATTGGCGATACGCGCGCCAGGCCGGCACGCTGCCCATCAGCAGCGCGGCCGCCAGAATGCCACCGAGCAGCGTCCATTCATACTCGCTCGGCCACGCCAGCGGCAGATACAGCCCGTAATTGGCCTGCACGTAACCCTGCGCGGCGGCGATGCCGAGGTACAGCAACGCCAGTCCGGCGATTACGCCGGTCAGTGCCAGCGCGAAAGCTTCCAGCACCAGCAGACTCGCGATGTGCCACGGTCGTGCGCCGACCGAACGCAAAATCGCCATCTCCCGGCGGCGCTCGTTAAGGCTGGTGAGAATCGCCGTGAGCATGCCGATCAACCCGGTCAGCACCACAAACAGCGAGACCACAAACAGCGCCTTTTCAGCGGTGCTCATCAGGCTCCACAGCTCCTGCAAGGCCACGCCCGGAAGGATCGCCAGCATTGGCTCGCCCCGGTATTCATTGATCTCGCGTTGCAGGGCGAAGGTGGAAATCTTGCTGTTGAGGCCGAGCATGAACGCAGTGATCGCCTGTGGCGTCAGGTCCATGTTGCGTGCCTGATCCGCCGTGATTCGGCCGTTGCCGCGTGCCGGCACACCGTTGTGCCAGTCGATGTGAATCGCCTCCATACCGCCGAGGCTGATGTGCAGCGTTCGATCTACTGGCGTGCCGGTGCGCTTGAGAATGCCGACCACGGTGAACGGTTTGTCATCGTGCTTGACCAGACTGATTGCCGCTACGCCGTGGGCCAGCACCAGTTGGTCGCCGAGCTTGTAATGCAGCGCTTCGGCGACTTCGGCGCCGAGCACCACTTCGAACGGGTCGGTGGCGAAGGCACGGCCGTCGGCCAGTTCCAGATGTTGCTGACGACCGTACTGGTAATGCTCGAAATAGGCTTCGGTGGTGCCCATCACCCGGTAGCCGCGATGGGAGTCGCCGAGGGACATCGGGATCGCCCACTTCACTTTCGGGTTGCTGGCGAAATGTTCGAAGCTGTCCCAACGGATGTTGTTGGTCGCGTTGCCGATGCGGAACACCGAGTACAGCAGCAGGTTCACCGAACCGGAGCGAGCGCCGACGATCAGGTCGGTGCCGCTGATGGTGCTGGCGAAACTGGCTTTGGCCCCGGTGCGCACGCGCTCGACCGCGAGCAACAGGCACACCGACAGGGCAATGGCGAACGCGGTGAGCAGGGCGGTAAAGCGGCGGTTGGCCAGACTGGCCATGGCCAGACGAAACAGATACATCTCAGACCTCGGCAGACGTGGCGGCGCGATTGAGTTCGGCCAGGGACAGGTGACGGTCGAACAGCGGCGCCAGGCTCTGGTCGTGGCTGACGAACAACAGGCTGGAGCCGGCCTCGCGGCATTCGGCGAACAGCAGACGGATAAAGTTTTCCCGGGCGTCGTAATCCAGCGCCGAGGTCGGTTCGTCGGCGATCACCAGTTCCGGTTGGCCGATCAAGGCCCGGGCGGCGGCGACCCGTTGCTGCTGACCGATCGACAGCGAATCGGCGCGACGACCGAGGATGCTTTCATCTTTCAGGCCCAAGTGGGCGAGCAGGGTGGCGGCGGCCTGGTCGACGCTGCCGTGGCGCTGTTTCGCTCGCTCGGCACGCAGCCTGGAGAAGTGGCAGGGCAACTCGACGTTCTCGCGTACCGAAAGAAACGGCAGCAGGTTGAATTGCTGGAAGATGTAGCCGGTGTGATCGACACGAAAGCGGTCGCGGGCGCCGGCACCGAGTTCGGTCAGTTCCTGGCCGAGCAGGCGAATGCTGCCGCGCCCGGGTTTCTGCACGCCACCGAGCAGGCCGAGCAGGGTGGTCTTGCCACTGCCGCTGGGGCCTTTGAGGAACAGGGTTTCGCCCGGTTCCAGGCGAAACGCCGGGATGTCCAGCAGCGGCGGGTGACCGGGCCAGTTGAAGCCCAGGTCGGACAGTTCGATGAGTGCTTGGGTCATGGCACCAGTTTCATGAAGTGAACACGTAACCCCTTGTGGGAGCGGGCTTGTCGGTGTGATCAGAATTTCAGGGCAGCCGCCTTGGCCGTCACTTCCGTACCCTGCTGGCCGCTCGGGCCGATCAGTTGTACCTGAATTTTCTGAGTGGCCGGGAAGGTATTGAAGACGTTCGCCAGATCCAGCGTCTTCAAGGCACCTGGTGCAGCGCAACTGAATTGGTAGTGTGCGTGGATTTCGCTGTGATCGTGATGATGCGCTTCACCGCCCTTGGCATCTTCGTCGTGGTCATCATCGTCATGCTCGTCGGCAGCCGGTTTGTCGCCGAACAGCGGGCTTTCCAGTTCCTGGCTGGTGACCTTGCAACCGGCGGCGGCTGGCAGGCTGAACAGCGCCAGCGGGTTTTCCAGTTTGGTGCGCGCGGCCACGACTTTGGCTTTGTCGGCGTCGCTGGCGGCGGCGTGTTCGAAGCCCACCAGGTTCATCGCCGGGCTTTCCAGTTCCAGCTCCAGGGTCTGGCCGTCGAGTGCGGCGTTCAGTCGGCCTACACCGTGTTCGTGGGCCCCGAGGCTGCCGTGCTCATGGTCATGATCGTGCTCATCGGCGGCATGGGCGATGGCCAGCGGCAACAGGGCAAACGGCAAAGCGAGGAGCAGACGACGCATGACGGTCTCCGGGAAGTAAAGTGAAGAGTTTGTTATGTAATCTTATAACGAAAGTCCGCAGAGTTTGCCCGTGCGCTTGGCGTTGCACAAGTCCCGTGGGAGCATGCAGGTCAGAAATGTGCAGGAGCGAAGCAGATGTTGCGGATACGCGGAACCGTCGGCGCGACGCCGGTGGATTTGACGGTGGAGCTGGATGACAGCGATTGGGTGAAGCTCGGCGCAGCCCTTGGCGCGCAGCCGCAGGGTGATCAGCCTGAAGCGGCATTGAGCACGCCGGCAGTGAAGCCACTGAACCAGGACGATGCGTTGTGGCAGGTCGCGCAGGATCTGTTGCGCAAGGCCGGGCAACTCAGCGGGCCAGATCTTCTGGGGCAGCTTGAGGGATTGACCGGCAGCGCGGCCGCAGGCAAACGCCTGCTGGTGCGCTTGCGCCACAGTTCACAGGTGAAAGTGGCGAGCGGCGGCGATACGCCGCTCTACAGCTGGGTCGAGTGAGCGGTTAGTACAGCGCAGCGAAGACCTTGCGCCGGTAAGCGGTCACCAGCGGATGATCGTTGCCCAGCAGTTCGAACACCTGCAGCAACGTCTTGTGCGGCAACCCTTCGCCGTAGCTACGGTTACGGATGAACAGCTTGAGCAACGCCTCCAGCGCCGCTTCGTATTGCTGACGCGCCAGTTGCTGGATCGCCAGTTGATACACCGCTTCGTCGTCTTGCGGATCTTTGGCCAGACGCGCCTTGAGGTCGGCAGCATCCGGCAGATCACGGGCAAGTCCCAGGAACTTGATCTGCGCCTTGGCCCCGGCCAGTGCAGCCTTGTGCTCATCGCTCTTGACCGCGTCGAGCACGGCTTGCGCTTCGTCCAGTTCGCCGCGTTCGGTCAGGCAACGGGCGTAGAGGATCAGCGCCTTGGCGTTGCTGTTGTCTTCGGTGAGCATCACCACCAGCGCCGCTTCCGCGTCAGCGAAACGCCCTTCATCGAACAGCGCCTGCGCCTGTTCGAACGGATCGGCGGCGGCCGGCGGCGGCATTTGCACATGCGGCTCAAGCAACGCGCGCACTGCGGATTCCGGCTGCGCACCGGCAAAACCGTCCACCGGTTGACCGTCCTTGAACAGCACCACGGTTGGCAGGCTGCGGATGCCGAAGCGGGCGACGATGTCCTGTTCTATGTCGCAGTTGACCTTGGCCAGCAGCAGTTCGCCCTGATAGCTCTCGGCAATGCCTTGCAGCATCGGCATCAACGCCTTGCACGGCGCACACCACTCGGCCCAGAAATCCACCAGCACCGGTTTGTTGAAGGAGGCTTCGATCACCGACTGGTCGAAATCGGCAGTCGTGGCGTCGAAGATGTACGGCGTTTGCTGACTCATGGGGGATCTCGTAAAAGCGTGGATGTGGCAACTATACGGCTTGGCGGGGTGTGGCCGGAAGCGGTCAGTCTTTGAGAGGTGTGTTGCCTGCCAGAATGCTTTCGCGAGCAGGCTCGCTCCCACATTTGGAATGCGTTACCCCTGTGGGAGCGAGCCTGCTCGCGAAGCTTTTAGTCACGCCGCGCATGGTAAAGACTGACATGTCTGAACTCTTCCGGCTCCGCCAGATCCGGCAAGGTCATCGCCTCAAGCATTTCGATCCGCTCATACAGCGGATGACGAAAATCCCGAACCCGCGAATCCGCCACCAGCGCCTCACGGCCACGGCTGAGAAATGCATCAAGCAGTGGCAGGTTCTCGCGGTCGTAGAGCACGTCCGCCACCAGAATCAGGTCGAAGCGATCAGCCTCGGCAAAGAAGTCCGTCGAATAACTCATCTGCACATCATTGAGTTCAGCGTTGGCCCGACACGCAGCAATCGCCAGCGGATCCAGATCACAGGCCACCACTTCCGACGCCCCGGCCTTGACCGCCGCAATCGCGGCGATGCCGGAGCCGGCGCCGAAATCCAGCACACGCTTGCCACGCACCCATTCGGGAAACTCCGCCAGATAACGCGCCACCGCCAGGCCGCTGGCCCAGCAGAAACTCCAGTAGGGCGGTTCGTGGAGGATGCGCCGGGTTTCATCCGGGCTGAATTCGCGATCCATGTTGTCGCCGTCGATCAGCCACAACTGCAAATCGGTGCCCGGTAACGCACAGGCCTTGAGCCGCGCATCACCGAGCAATTCACCCAGCGCCTGTTGCAGGTCGAGCGGTACGGTCATGGTGCTTTGACAAATTGCAGCTGGCCCAGCGCCTGTGTGGTCGGCTGGGTGATGGTTTGCGACGGCAGGTGCAGGATCAACTGGCCCGATTGCGTGGCACGACCGCGCAGCTCAACCCGTGCGCCGGCCGGAAATGACTCCGGATTGAAGCGCAGGCGAAATGGCAGGATCTGGTTGTTGCCGATCAGGCTGGAACTGGCGAGCAGTTGTTGCGGACGCGATTTTTCATCGATCACCAGCAGCGCCAGTTCGACTTCGGCCCCGGCCGGCACGCCTTGCAAGGTGCCGCTCAGTTCCCGTTGATAGGCAGGCAGCGGACCAAGATCAGCGGCCTCGCGGGCTTTTTTCTGCGCCTGTTGCGGCGCCGGGCCTGGTGTTGGCGGTTGCGGTTTGGGTTTATCGCTACCGCAGGCCACCAGCAGGGCGAAAAGACTGAGCAAAACGAGCGGTCGTAGCGACATTGGCAGCTCCAGAAAATGAAATCCGTGGATCAAACGATCATGGCAGTCTGTATACCGCAAACCCTATGGCTTGTCTTGCCACCGGGATGCGCTACCATGGCCCTCCCTTTTTTTGTTGCCAGCCACCATGCACTGTCCCTTCTGCGGTGCCAACGACACCAAGGTCATCGACTCGCGTCTGGTCGCCGAGGGCGAACAGGTGCGCCGCCGGCGTGAATGCCTGGCCTGCGGCGAACGTTTCACGACATTCGAGACGGCCGAACTGGTGTTGCCGCGCCTGATCAAAACCGACGGCAGCCGCCAACCGTTCGACGAAGAAAAACTCCGCGCCGGCATGCAACGCGCCTTGGAAAAACGTCCGGTGAGCGTCGAGCGTCTCGAATCCTCCCTGGTCCACATCAAGCACAAGCTGCGCGCCACCGGCGAGCGCGAGGTCAAATCCCTCGTGGTCGGCGAACTGGTGATGGCCGAGCTGCAAAAGCTTGATGAAGTCGCCTATATCCGTTTCGCTTCGGTATACCGACGCTTTCAGGACCTCAACGAGTTCCGCGAAGAGATCGACCGCCTCGCCCGCGAACCGGTGAAAGAATGACCAGCGCCGCCGAGCAGGCGATCCTCGACGCCCGTTTCATGGCACGCGCGCTGGAACTGGCGCGCAAGGGCCACTACACCACCCATCCCAATCCCCGGGTTGGCTGCGTGATCGTCAAGGACGGGCAGATTGTCGGCGAAGGCTTTCACGAGCGTGCCGGCGAACCCCACGCTGAAGTCCACGCCCTGCGTGCTGCCGGTGAGCTGGCCCGAGGCGCCACGGCTTACGTGACCCTTGAGCCGTGCAGCCACCATGGCCGCACGCCGCCGTGCGCCGATGCGCTGGTAAATGCCGGAGTTGCCCGGGTGGTCGCCGCGATGCGCGATCCGAATCCGCAGGTCGCCGGGCGTGGCTTGCAGCGTCTGGCTGATGCCGGTATCGCCATCGAAAGCGGCGTGCTGGAAGCTGAAGCACGTCAACTCAATCAAGGTTTTCTGAAACGCATGGAACACGGCTTGCCGTTCGTGCGGGTCAAGCTGGCCATGAGTCTCGACGGTCGTACGGCGATGGAAAGCGGCGAAAGCCAATGGATCACCGGCCCAGCGGCGCGTTCCGCCGTGCAGCGTCTGCGCGCGCAGGCTGCAGTGGTGCTGACCGGGGCCGACACCGTGCTGGCCGACGGTGCGCGCCTGACCGTGCGCGCCGACGAACTGGGTCTGGATGCCGAGCAAACCGCACTGGCCATGAGCCGTCCGCCGCTGCGGGTGCTGATCGACGGGCGCCTGCGGGTGCCGCTGGATGCGCCGTTCTTCAAGGCCGGCCCGGCGCTGGTCGCCACCTGCATGGCGGTCGAAGAGCAATACGCCAATGGCCCGGAGTGTCTGATCGTGCCGGGGGATGACGGTCAGGTCGATCTGCGTCAACTGCTGATCGAACTGGCCAACCGTGGCGTCAACGAAGTGCTGGTCGAGGCCGGCCCGCGTCTGGCCGGCGCGTTTGCCCAGCGCGGTCTGGTCGACGAGTTCGTGATCTTCATCGCCGGCAAGTTTCTCGGTTCCACAGCGCGGCCGCTGCTGGACTGGCCGCTGGCCTATATGAAGGACGCTCCGGAGTTGAAAATCACTGAAATCCGCGCGGTTGGCGATGACTGGCGAGTCACTGCGACGCCAGTCGTTTCGGCGAGCGTATAATTCCCGGCCATCGCCTTAGCGCTGGCTTCGTTCTCAAGGAGAACCCCATGTTTACCGGCATCATCGAATCCATCGGCAGTATCCGTGCACTGACCCCCAAGGGCGGTGATGTGCGGGTGCATGTCGAAACCGGCAAGCTCGACCTGAGCGACGTCAAACTCGGCGACAGCATCGCCGTCAACGGCGTGTGCCTGACCGCGGTTGAATTGCCGGGCAACGGTTTTGCTGCTGACGTCAGCCGCGAAACCCTCGATTGCACCGCGATGAATGACCTGAAAAGCGGCAGCCCGGTCAATCTGGAAAAAGCCCTGACCCCGACCACCCGTCTCGGTGGACACCTGGTCAGCGGTCACGTCGACGGTGTCGGCGAAGTGGTGTCGCGCAGCGACAATGCCCGCGCCGTGGAATTTCGCATTCGCGCGCCGAAAGAACTGGCCAAGTACATCGCCCATAAAGGCTCGATCACCGTCGACGGCACCAGCCTGACCGTGAACGCGGTGGATGGAGCCGAATTCCTGCTGACGATCATTCCGCACACCCTGAGCGAAACCATCATGGCCTCCTACAAGCCAGGCCGCCGGGTGAACCTGGAAGTCGATTTGCTGGCGCGTTATCTGGAGCGTTTGCTGTTGGGCGACAAGGCTGCAGAGCCGACGTCCGGTGGTATCACTGAAAGCTTTCTGGCCGCCAACGGCTACCTCAAATCCTGACTGAAGGGGGTGCCTTGTGGCGCTCAATAGCATCGAAGAACTGGTTGAAGACATCCGCCAAGGCAAGATGGTCATCCTCATGGATGACGAAGACCGCGAGAACGAAGGCGACCTGATCATGGCCGCCGAATGCTGCAAGGCCGAGCACATCAACTTCATGGCCAAGCACGCCCGTGGCCTGATCTGCATGCCGATGAGCCGCGAGCGCTGCGAGCTGTTGAAGCTGCCGCTGATGGCGCCGCGCAACGGTTCCGGTTTCGGCACCAAGTTCACCGTGTCGATCGAAGCCGCCGAAGGCGTCACCACCGGTATCTCCGCCGCCGACCGTGCGCGCACCGTGCAAGCGGCTGCGGCCAAAGATGCCAAGGCTGAAGACATCGTCAGCCCGGGCCACATCTTCCCGCTGATGGCCCAGGCTGGCGGTACGCTGGCCCGTGCCGGTCACACCGAAGCCGCCTGCGACCTGGCGCGCATGGCCGGTTTCGAACCAAGCGGTGTGATCTGCGAAGTGATGAACGACGACGGCACCATGTCCCGTCGCGCCGAGCTGGAAGCGTTCGCCGCCGAACACAACATCAAGATCGGCACCATCGCCGACCTGATTCACTATCGGATGATCCACGAACGTACCGTTCAGCGGATTGCCGAGCAGCCGCTGGACAGCGAACTGGGCCAATTCAACCTGGTGACCTATCGTGATTCGGTGGAAGGCGACGTGCACATGGCCCTCACGCTGGGCACTGTCTGCGCCGAAGAGCCGACCCTGGTGCGCGTGCACAACATGGACCCGCTGCGCGACCTGCTGATGGTCAAGCAACCGGGCCGCTGGAGCCTGCGCGCCGCGATGGCTGCGGTGGCCGAGGCCGGCAGCGGTGTGGTGCTGTTGCTCGGGCACCCGCTTGATGGCGACGTGTTGCTGGCGCACATCCGCGAAACTGCTGATCAGGCGGCGGTGAAAAAACCGACCACCTACAGCATCGTCGGTGCCGGTTCGCAGATCCTGCGTGACCTCGGTGTGCGCAAAATGCGCCTGATGTCGGCACCGATGAAATTTAATGCGATATCCGGTTTCGATCTGGAAGTTGTAGAATACGTGCCCTCCGAATAATGACCCGGTTTTTCCGGCATTGTTGACATGGATTCTTGTGGTGAGGGGATTCATCCCCGATGGGCTGCGCAGCGGCCCCTGTTTTGGGACTGCTACGCAGTCCATCGGGGATAAATCCCCTCGCCACAGCTAATATCACTGAGGGATGCGTACGAGACGCGTCCCGGCTCTTTAAGAGATCTGACGAATGACCCTGAAGACCATCGAAGGTACCTTCATCGCCCCTAAAGGCCGCTACGCTCTGGTAGTGGGCCGTTTCAACAGCTTCGTGGTTGAAAGCCTGGTCAGCGGTGCAGTTGATGCCCTGGTTCGCCACGGCGTGAGCGAAAGCGACATCACCATCATCCGCGCACCTGGCGCCTTCGAAATCCCGCTGGTTGCGCAGAAAGTCGCCCAGAAAGGCGAGTTCGCAGCCATCATCGCCCTCGGCGCGGTCATTCGTGGCGGCACTCCGCACTTCGAATACGTGGCAGGCGAGTGCACCAAGGGTCTGGCCCAGGTGTCCATGGAATTCGGCGTACCGGTCGCGTTCGGCGTCCTGACCGTTGACTCCATCGAGCAAGCCATCGAACGTTCCGGCACCAAGGCCGGCAACAAAGGTGCTGAAGCTGCCCTGTCCGCTCTGGAAATGGTCAGCCTGCTGGCGCAGTTGGAGGCCAAGTGATTAGCGACGATAGCGATCGTTTCAACCCGCGCGATCCGAAACCTGCGGATGCCGGCAAGCCATCGAAGAGCGCCAAGCGCCGCGAAGCCCGTCAGCTCGCGACTCAGGCCCTGTATCAGTGGCACATGGCCCGGCAATCGCTGAACGAGATCGAAGCGCAGTTTCGCGTTGATAACGATTTCACCGATGTCGATGGCGCCTACTTCCGCGAGATTCTGCACGGGGTTCCGCAGTTCAAGAGCGAAATCGACACCGCGCTCAAGCCGTGCCTGGACATCGAGATCGAAGAGCTGGACCCGGTTGAACTGGCGGTTCTGCGCCTGTCCACCTGGGAACTGCTCAAGCGCGTCGACGTGCCGTACCGCGTGGTCATCAACGAAGGCATCGAGCTGGCGAAAGTCTTCGGTTCGACCGACGGCCACAAGTTCGTCAACGGCGTACTCGACAAGCTGGCTCCGCGCCTGCGTGAAGCTGAAGTGAAGGCGTTCAAGCGCTGATACGCGCTTGAGACCTCATGGGCGAGTTTGAGCTGATCCGCAATTTCTTCGCCGCCGCGCCTTGTGCGCAGGGCGGCGAGGGCGTTGCTCTGGGGATCGGCGATGACTGCGCCTTGCTCGCCGTTCCCCCCGGGGAACAGCTGGCGATTTCCACCGATACGCTGGTGGCCGGTGTGCATTTCGCCGACCCTTGCGATCCGTTTCTGCTCGGTCAGCGCTCGCTGGCCGTCGCGGTCAGCGACCTGGCCGCCATGGGCGCTACGCCCGTTGCCTTTACCCTTGCCCTGACTGTGCCGACGGTGACCGCCGATTGGCTGCAAGCCTATGCCCACGGTTTGAACCGCATGGCGCAGGGCTGCGGCATCGCGCTGGTCGGCGGCGACACCACGCGCGGGCCGTTGAGCCTGACGGTGACCGTATTCGGTCGCGTACCGGTCGGGCAGGCCTTGACCCGCAGCGACGCACAACCGGGCGATCTGCTCTGTGTTGGCGGTGAGCTGGGCAATGCCGCCGGGGCGTTGCCGCTGGTGCTTGGCCAGCGCGAGGCCGAAGCAGATATCGCCCAGCCGTTGCTCGATCATTACTGGTCGCCGCAACCGCAACTGGCGCTAGGTCAGGCCTTGCGTGGCAAGGCCACATCGGCCCTCGACATCTCTGACGGCCTGCTCGCCGATTGCGGGCATATCGCTCTGTCCTCGGGGGTTCGCCTCGAAGTTGAACGCGAGCGCGTACCGTTGTCCGATGCTTTAGTGGCGTTTCTCGGTCAGCGCGGTGCCGAACGGGCGGCGTTGAGCGGCGGCGACGACTATGTGCTGGCCTTCACGCTACCGTCCGTCGAGTTGCCGGCGCTGCTGGCCGATGGTTGGCCGATCCATGTGATCGGGCGTGTGGCGCAGGGCCAGGGTGTGGTGCTGCTGGATCGCGAAGGACACGACATCACCCCGCAAATCCGCGGTTATCAACATTTTCAGGAGACACCGTGACAGATCACCCGAAACAGGTTCCGGCCGAATTCGTTCCGCCGTCGGTCTGGCGCAATCCCTGGCATTTTCTCGCGTTCGGCTTTGGCTCCGGCACCTTGCCGAAAGCACCGGGCACGTGGGGTTCGTTAGTTGCGCTACCCTTTATCCCGTTGTGGCAGATGCTGCCCGACTGGGGTTACTGGCTGATGCTCGGGATCACCATGCTGTTCGGCTTCTGGCTGTGCGGCAAGGTGGCCGACGATCTGCGGGTGCACGACCACGAAGGCATCGTCTGGGATGAAATGGTCGGGATGTGGATCACCCTGTGGCTGGTGCCGGAAGGCTGGTACTGGTTGCTCGCGGGGTTCCTGGTGTTCCGCTTCTTCGACATTCTCAAGCCATGGCCGATTCGCTGGATCGACCGGCATGTCCACGGCGGCGTCGGCATCATGCTCGACGACGTGCTGGCCGGCGTGTTTGCCTGGCTGGCGATGCAGGGGCTGGTGTGGATTTTCGCCTGATCCGGATCGTCAGGGTTAAGTGAGGAAACGAGGGATGGCTCGACGCTGGCTGGCGCTTGTGTTTTTGACCTTGCTGGGCACTGTTGCCAATGCGCAGGAAGCTGCGCCGACGCCCGCGGTCATCCATCTGGCCAGCGAAGACTGGGAAGACTACACCGCCGCCGACGGCCATGGCCTGGGCTGGGACGTGCTGCGCAAGGTGTTCGAACCGGCCGGGGTGAAGCTCGACATCCGCACTGAACCCTATACGCGCTCCGTCGGTCTGGCCGAGCGCGGCGAAGTCGATGCCTGCGTCGGTTCGTATAAAAACGAGGCCAGCGACCTGCTATACCCGCGCTGGAACTTCGACACCGATCACATCTACGCCCTGGGCCTGGCGAGCAATCCGTCACCGACCCCGGAGACCCTCGGCAACTATCGCCTGGCGTGGGTACGCGGTTACGACTATCAGGATTATTTGCCCAATGTGCGCAACTACAATGAGGTCGTGCGGCGAACCGGGATCCTGTCGATGCTCACCCACAACCGTGCGGACTATTACATCGATGCCTTGACCGAAATCGATTACGTGCTTGGCCGGGCCAAGGATCCGACGCAGTTTCGCAAGACCCCAATCGCCGAATTGCCGCTGTACCTGTGCTTTGCCGACACGCCGCAAGCGCGCACACTGATGGCGCTGTTCGACAGGCGCATGGAGCAATTGGTCAAGAGCGGGGAACTGAAGCCGGTTTTCGAGCAGTGGAAGCAGCCGTATCCGTTTGATTCAAACTGACGCACTGATCTTGCGTCCAACACCGCCCCCCCTGTGGGAGCGAGCTTGCTCGCGAACGCGGTGGTTCAGCCGGCCTAGTGATCGACTGACACGACGCCTTCGCGAGCAAGCCCGCTCCCACAGGGATCTGCAATGGCCGGGTGTTATCAAACTTTTTGATCGTTATGCCCGATAATTCAGCCTAAGCGTCTGCAGGAACCTGCTGTTACAATGCCGGCCTGCGAATCTTCAGACTTTTAGATCAGGAGCACACCGGTGCCTGTCGTTTTTGTCGCCGCTTCCAAGCTGCCAACGCCTTTTGCACAATTCACCATGCACGGTTTTCTCGATGAGGCCACCGGCCGCGAGCACGTTGTGCTGAGCCTGGGTGATTTCGCCGACGGTGCCCCGGTGCTCGGCCGGTTGCACTCCGAGTGCCTGACCGGTGACGCGCTGTTCAGTCAGCGCTGCGACTGCGGGTCGCAACTCGAAGCGGCGCTCAAGGCCATCGCCCGTGAAGGCCGTGGCGTGCTGCTGTACCTGCGTCAGGAAGGTCGCGGCATCGGTCTGCTGAACAAGATCCGCGCCTACGAGTTGCAAGACGGCGGCGCCGACACCGTTGAAGCCAACGAGCGTCTGGGGTTTGCCGCCGATCAGCGTGACTACGCCATGTGCCTGCCGATGCTCGAGCATCTGGGCGTGAAGTCGCTGCGTCTGATGACCAACAACCCGCGCAAGGTCAAAGCCCTGACCGACATGGGCATCGTCGTTGCCGAGCGTGTGCCGCTGCACACCGGTCACAACCCGCACAACAAACTGTACCTGGCAACCAAGGCCAGCAAGCTCGACCACATGATGGGCAACGAGCATCAGGGCGAGGTAGACCGCGCGTGACCCGCGGTCAGGTGCGACGCCGCCTGGCGGTCGACTGGTGGAAGTATCTGGCGTTGGCGCTGCTGCCGCTGTTTGTCCTGAACCTGCTGTTCGGTCAGGGCGAGGGCATTGTGCCGGTGCTGACCATGCCATTGTTCATCGCCGGCGTTGCGTCGATGTTTGTCAGCCTGAAGTTCTTCGGGCGCTACAAACACGCGCTGATCGCCACGCAGAAAGCCCTCGACACCCCTGATGAACCGGCGGCCTGGATTGCTTTGGCCACCCAGCGCCGTAGTGCATTGCTCGCGGCATCGTTGCCGGCATGGATCGGTGCGCTGGCGGTGTTCGTCGGTCTTGAAGCCGTACCGCTGATGTTGCTGGCGCTGTCCACGGCCGTGCTGTTCTACCTCTACCGTATCCCGCGTCAACTCGGCTGATGCGTCGTCTGTGGCTGGCGGTTCTGCTGCTGGCCTGCGCCGGCCCGGTGCTGGCGAGTCTGCGGGTGGTTAGCCTCGCGCCTTCTTTGTCAGAAATCGTTATCGAGCTGGGCTCGGCTGATTTGCTGGTTGGCGTGCTCGATGCTGGCGAGCGTCCTGCGGAACTCAAGGATGTCCCGTCAGTTGGCCACTACGGTCAGCTGGACATGGAACGCCTGCTCAGCCTGAAGCCTGATTTGTTGTTGCTGTGGCCCGGCAGCGTCGGCCCGGCGCAACGCGATCAACTCAAACGCCTGAATATCCCGACTTACGTCGCCGAGCCGCACAGTCTCGAACAACTTTCTGCACAGATCGAATCTATTGCCGCGCAACTAGGCCGGCCTGAGCGCGGAGTGAAACTGGCGGCGCAACTGCGCAAGAAACTCGATGACCTGCGCCAGCGCTATCGTCGGGACACGCCGCTGAACGTGTTTTATCAAGTCTGGGACAAACCGCTGTATACCGTCGGTGGCGGGCAGATCATCAGCGATGCGCTCGAAGTCTGCGGCGCACGCAATGTGTTTGCCGACCTGAGTGTGCCAGCGCCGCAGGTGAGTATCGAGGCGGTGTTACAGCGCGATCCGCAGGTGATTCTGGCTGGCGATCAGGCGCAGCTTGATGCGTGGAAAGCCTGGCCGCAGGTAGCAGCAGTGAAGCAGGGGAAACTACTGTTGATTACCGATAAAGGCCTTGAGCGCCCAAGCGGCCAAATGATCGATGCCACCGCCAAACTCTGCCAATTGATCGCGCCTGACCGCTGAAGCCGGGGGTGACTTCTTCGCGAGCAGGCTCGCTCCCACAGGGGATTGCATTCCAAATTGTGGGAGCGAGCCTGCTCGCGAAGGGGACAGTCAAATCAGCGAAGATTCAGATCAAAGCTGGGGAGTCCAGGTGACCCCAAACATCCAGACTCGACCTTCCTCGCGATAGCCATACTGGCTGCCGTCATAGCTGTAATTCGCCCGGCTGTAGCCTTTGTCGAAAACGTTATCGACCTTCAGATCCAGCTTGATCTCGCGGTTCAGCGCCCAACTGCTGCGCAAGCCGAACAAGGCGTAGCCACCCAGCGGGGTTTCATTTTTCAGATCGTCATAACTGTTGCTGACAGCCTGCCAACTCGCACCGACGCCGATCTGGTCAAACTGCCGATCCAAATCCCAGCTCAATGTACGCCGCGCACGACGCGCCAACGTGTGCCCGCTATCGCGATCACGCGGGTCGATAATCGCCACACCGAGATTGCTCTGCCAGCCGAACAGTTCCTGTTTCAGCGCCGCTTCAAAGCCATTGATCCGCGCCGAGGCCACGTTCTCCGGGCGTGAGTTGCTGCCAAAGATGATCGCGTCTTGCAGATCAGTGCGGTAAATCGACGCCTCCAGCCGACTGCTATCGCTCAACTGACTGCGCCATTGCAGCTCGTAGCTTTTCGAGGTTTCCGGCTTCAGATCAGGGTTGCTGAAGTCCGGGTAGTACAGGTCGTTGAAGGTCGGCGCGCGGAAGCCTTCGCTGTAGCTCAGCAACAGATCGTTGTCCGGGTTCAGCGGCAGGGTGAAGGTGCCGCTCCAGGTGTTCTGGCTACCGAATTGCTGGTTGTCGTCGTGGCGCAGACCCAGTTCGGTGGAGAAGCTGTCGGCCTGATAACGATGCTGGATGAACGCGGCGCGGTTCCAGCGGCTGTCTTCATTGAACGCGGTGCTGCTGTTGACCCGGTCTTCGTACCAGTCGCCGCCGAGGATCAGGCTGTTGCGCGCATCCAGAGTCAGGTCGTTCTGCCAGTTCACCGAATCGCGATAGGTATTGAACACCGTGCGCTCGTCGCTGAGCTTGTCGAAGGTTTTCTCGCGATTTTCGCTGTGACCGAATTCGACGCGGGTTTTCCAGATTTCGTTGACCCGGGCATCGACGTAGCTGCTGACACTGCTGACGTTGAAGTCGCTGTAAGGCTGCTGTTGCACCGACTCGAAAGTAGTCGTATCGAAGCGGCCGAACGGGTTGTCGAACTCGCTTTTGCCACGGTTATCCAGCAGGTTGGCGCCGACTTCGATGTCATCGGTCAGTGCATGGCTGAGACTCAGGCTGACGGATTGATTGCGATAGGCATCTCGATCGCTGTCGCTGGGGTATGACTCATGAGTACGGTCGAGGCCGGCGGTGTCATCGAGGCTGGCGCCGAGGTTGAAGCGGGTCTTGTCATCGCCACCGGACAGGCCGAGGCTGCGTTCCCAGGTCTGGTTGCTGCCGAAGCCGACGTGCAAGCGCGGCTGCAGGCCTTGCTCGGTGCCGCGGCGGGTGAAGATCTGGATCACCCCGCCAATCGCATCGCTGCCGTAAATCACCGAGCGCGAACCGCGCAACACTTCCACGCGTTCGATCTGGTCGATGTTCAGGTGCTGCAGATTGCTGTCGCCGGAGGTCGAACTGCCAATGCGCTGGCCATCGACCAGCACCAGACTCTGCGCCGATTGCGTGCCGCGAATGTAGATCCCCGGCAGGCTACCGCGCCCACCGGCCTGCGCCACTTGCACACCCGGCACCCGCTGCAGCAGATCGGTGACGCTGCCCGGTTGCAGGCGGTCGATGTCTTCGCGGGTGAACACGGTGTTAGCGGCGCTGCTGTCGTTGCGCGCTTCGACCTGGCGGTTGGCGCTGATCAGCGTGTCGGGCAGCTTCAGCGCTTCGTCGCGTTCGAAGGTGTCGGCGAGGGCGCTGGCGGCTGGCAGCAGGAGAAAGGGCAGGGCGAGGCGCGAGAGGTTCATCGGTGTTCCCGTGGGTATTTCTGATGTACACAAATCAAATGTGGGAGCGGGCTTGCTCGCGAAGGCGGTGTATCAGTCCACTCATCATCGACTGATCCGACGCCTTCGCGAGCAAGCCCGCTCCCACATGGGTATTGCGTGTTACTTGTTGAGCAGTTCCAGGCGCTCACGAATCGAAGCTTCGATTCCCGCTTCGTCCAGCCCGCACTCGGCCAGCATCTGCGCGGGTTTGGCGTGCTCGACGTAGATGTCCGGCAAGCCCAGATGCAGCATCGACTTGAGGATGTTCTCGCGCGCCAGGAACTCGCTGACCGCGCCACCGGCACCGCCCATGACCGCGTTCTCTTCGATCGTCACCAGCAATTCGTGGTTGCCGGCGATTTCGCGCACCAGTGCCTCATCCAGCGGCTTGACGAAGCGCATGTCGACCACGGTCGCATCCAGCTTCTCGGCGACTTTCAGCGCTTCGGTCAGTTGCACGCCGAACACCAGCAGGGCGACTTTGCTGCCCTGGCGGCGGACGATGCCCTTGCCGATTTCGATCGGCTCGAGATCCTTGTCGATGGTCGCGTTCGGGCCGGTGCCGCGCGGGTAACGCACCGCCGCCGGGCCGTTGTACAGGTGGCCGGTGGTGAGCATCTTGCGCAGTTCGTTTTCATCGCTCGGGGTCATGATGACCATGCCCGGAATGCAGCGCAGGTACGACAGATCGAAGCTGCCGGCGTGAGTCGGGCCGTCTTCGCCCACCAGACCGGCGCGGTCGATGGCGAACAGCACGTCGAGGTTCTGCACCGCGACGTCATGCACCAACTGGTCGTAACCGCGTTGCAGGAACGTCGAGTAGATCGCCACCACCGGTTTGGCGCCTTCGCAGGCCATGCCGGCGGCGAACGTCACGGCGTGCTGTTCGGCAATCGCAACGTCGAAGTAGCGCAGCGGGAAACGTTCGCTGAACGCCACCAGGTCCGAGCCTTCCTTCATCGCCGGGGTAATCCCGACCAGGCGCGGATCAGCCGCGGCCATGTCGCACAGCCATTCGCCGAACACCGCCGAATACTTCGGCCCTCCGGCCTTTTTCGGCGCAGCAGCCGGGGCGTCGACCGGCTCGAGCTTGGTGATCGCGTGGTAACCGATCGGGTCGACTTCCGCCGGGGCGAAGCCTTTGCCTTTCTTGGTGACGATGTGCAGGAACTGCGGGCCCTTCAGATCGCGCATGTTGCGCAGGGTGGCGATCAGGGTCGGCAGGTCGTGGCCGTCGATCGGGCCGATGTAGTTCCAGCCCAGCTCTTCGAACAGGGTGCCGGGCACCAGCATGCCTTTGGCGTATTCTTCGGTGCGGCGGGCGATTTCCCAGGCGCCGGGCAGGCGCGACAGGACTTTCTTGCTGCCCTCACGCATGCTCGCGTAAGTGCGGCTGGACAGGATCTTCGCCAGATAATTGGACAGGCCACCGACGTTGCGCGAGATCGACATGTCGTTGTCGTTGAGGATCACCAGCATGTTGGCGTTGACTTCCGGCGCGTGGTTCAGCGCCTCGAAGGCCATGCCGGCGGTCAGCGCGCCGTCACCGATCACCGCAATCGCCTTGCGATCGCTGTTCTGCAGGCGGGCGGCAATCGCCATACCCAGCGCGGCGCTGATCGAGGTGCTGGAGTGGCCGACGCCAAAGGTGTCGTACTCGCTCTCGGCGCGACGCGGGAAGGCGGCGATGCCGTCCTTCTGACGCAGGGTTTCCATGCGCTGGCGGCGACCGGTGAGGATCTTGTGCGGGTACGCCTGATGACCCACGTCCCACACCAGCCGGTCATCCGGGGTGTCGAAGACGTAATGCAGCGCGATGGTCAGCTCGATGACGCCCAGGCCGGCACCGAAATGCCCACCGGTCTGGCCGACCGTGTAGAGCAATTCCAGGCGCAACTCATCGGCCAGGGTTTCCAGCTCGGCTTCGCCTAACCGGCGCAGGCCGTCCGGCGTGTTCGCGCGGTCGAGCAGGGGCGTGGTCGGGCGCTTGCGGGGAATCTCATGAAACGTCGTGGGCATCAGGCGAATCGTTATAGGTATAGAAGAGGCGGCAGTTTACCTGATGCTTCGCCCCCTGCCCACGCGTTGCTCTTTTTTGGCAGGTTGGCGTTCAGTTACGCCGCTCGACGATATACCGGGCCAGGTCGCGCAAAGGCTCGGCTGCCGCGTCAAACGGTCGCAGCGCGTGCAGGGCCTGATCGCGCAGTTCAAGAGCATAGCGCTTGGCCGCTTCCAGCCCCAGCAGGGCCGGGTAGGTCGGCTTGTCGCGGGCGATGTCGGCGCCTTGGCGTTTGCCAAGGGTTTCGGTATCGCTTTCGACGTCGAGAATGTCGTCCTGCACCTGGAAGGCCAGACCAATGGCCTGTGCATAAATCTGCAGAGCCTTGAGTTCATCCTGCTCGGCACGGCCGCTGGCCAGGGCGCCGAGCTTGACGCTGACTTCGATCAGCGCGCCGGTCTTGTGTCGGTGCATCTGCTCCAGCGCTTGCTGATCCAGCTTCAGACCGACCGAACCGAGGTCGATGGCCTGACCGCCGACCATGCCTGCCGGGCCGGCCGCGTGCGCCAGCGCCGTGACCTGTTGCAGACGGATGTCAGCGTCGAGGTTGCTCAGACGCGGGTCGAGCAGGGCGCTGAAGGCCAGGCTCTGCAAGCCGTCACCGGCGAGAATCGCGCAGGCTTCGTCGAATTTCTTGTGGGTGGTGGGCTGGCCGCGACGCAGATCGTCGTCGTCCATCGCCGGCAAATCGTCGTGTACCAGCGAATAAGCGTGGATCAGCTCCACCGCGCAAGCCGCACCGTTGGCTTGCTCAGCCTTGCCGCCCAGCGCTTCGCACGCAGCGTAGGCGAGTAGCGGACGTACGCGTTTGCCGCCGATCATCACGCTGTAGTGCATCGCCTCATACAGGCGCGACAGCTCCGGCAGCGGAGCCTTGAAGAGGATTTCCAGTGCCGCATTGACCCGCGCCTGGCTGGTCGCCGAATACGCCGCAATCATTCTGGCTGTTCCGCGTCGAAGGGTTCCTCGGCGAGTTCGCCATCGCGCTCCAGCAGCACTTGCACCTTCTGCTCGGCCTGGGCCAGCGCTGCCTGGCAGTCACGGGTCAGACCGATGCCCTGCTCGAAAGCGGTCAGCGAGTCTTCCAGCGACAATTCACCGTTCTCCAGACGCTCGACCAGTGTTTGCAGGTCGGCGAGGGACTGTTCGAAATCCAGTGCAGCTTTTTTGCGGGCCATGGCGGCGATTTCCGGTTGACGTTAAACCGGCGCGACACTAGCAGATAGGGGGTTTATGGGCAAATGAGTGGGCCGACGGACAAGGGTGTCAGTCGGTCGAGTCACCCGGATATTGAATCTGATACCGAGTGCTCCGCCCCCCGCCCGGAAGACGTTGCAGGCAGCCTTTTTCCAGCAGTTCCGCCAGATGTCGGGTGGCCGTGGCTTTGGAAACCTTGGCCACACTCTGGTATTGCGCTGCACTGATACCGTGCTCGAAACCACGCTCACCACCGTCGAGCAAACGATTGAGCACTTTGATCTGCTCCGCCGACAGCCCGGATTCGCGGTGCGCCTGCCAGAAGCGTGATTTTCCCAACACACTTTCAATCCGCGCAATGGCCTGTTGCAGACTGCGCAGTAAGGTTTGCAGGAACCATGTGAGCCAGTCGGTAATGTCCAGCGTGGCTTTCTGACTGGATTCGAGAATCCGGTAATAGCCCGCACGATCATCGAGGATGCTGGCGGACATCGCATAAAAACGAATCGCCTGCGCTTCGCTCTGAGCCAGTGCCAGATCGGTAAGGGTGCGAGTCAGGCGTCCATTGCCGTCGTCGAACGGATGCAAGGTGACGAACCAGAAATGTGCGATGCCAGCTCGCAAGAATGGATCGAGGCCTGCCTGTTGCCGACTGGCGTCGAACCACTTGAGAAAACTGTCGAGTTGCCGCTCAAGGCCTTGTCGCGGTGGCGCCTCGAAGTGCACGGTCGGACGGTCGATTCGCCCTGAAACCACCTGCATCGGCTCATCGCCGCGTAATGCGCCGACATTGATTGCACGCGAAAGGAAACCACTCTCCTGTTCTGGAAACAGCCATGAATGCCATTCCAGCAATCGTTGCAGTGTCAGCGGTTCGGCAAAGCGTTGAGTGGCATCGAGCATCAGTTGCGCGAGCCCTTCGCTGCGCTTGCTGACGTTGTCGCCATCAGGCGATTCCAGCCCCAGGCGTCGTGCCAGTGAAGAACGCACGGATTCAACATTCAATTGTTCCCCCTCGATGGCCGAGGAGGTCACGATGTTTTGCAGCAACGCGTCCAGTTCAGTCTGAGCGCTCAATGAATTGCCCACTGATCCCGCCATGCCCATCAATTGTCCCTGCGCCTGAACGCATTCGCGCAACAGCGCAGTGAGACGCTCTGCCTGCCAGTTGAAGTCGGGCCAGTCGGGCTGCTGCCAGATCCAGTGAGTTGCCATGAAATGCCATTCCTGAGTGCGTGAGCCGAATAGAAACGCTATTCGGCTCATTTCGTGAGCCGAATATGACGCCTATTCGGCTCATCGTCCACCCGAGGGCGTGATTCCTACCGCATTTCAAGATGTATCCGATTGTTAAAAAACTGCCGAATCGCTAATCTTCGCGCCTTCTACGACCCGCTAGTCACGGGGTCTTTCAGACGAAACGCAGTTTCCACCGCTGTGAAGTACCGAGGATCGGGTGCAAGGTTTCGTTCAGGCATGGCAGGAGGCATTACATGCGTTCATTTCTTTGGCTGCTGATCGGTTTGGCCTGCGCGCCTGCGCTGTGGGCGGCGCCGATTGCCGAGCTGTCTGAGCCATCCGGTGGCTGGCGTTACAACGGTCTGCTCGACCGCAGTGAAAACCCGCAAGTCGCCTACCCCACGCCGCCGATCGATCGCGGCATTCAGCGCAATCGCACGATGATTCAGGGCCAGCTCAAGGCCATCGGCAATCAGCGCGGGCCGCACACGCTGGCGGTCAACGGCAATCCATTGAATCTGTACACCGACGATGACGGGCGGTTCGCCCGGCCCTATGCGTTCGGCGCCGGTTCCAACAGTGTCGAAGTGCGCAGCGCCGAGGGGCAGTCGCTCAAGCGCGTGCAGTTCTATGAAGCGAATAACCTGCGCACGCCGGCGAAGATCCGTGTGGTGCTCGGCTGGGACGATCCCAAGGCCGAGCTCGACCTCCACATCATCACCCCGGACGGCCAGCATGCGTTTTTCGCCCACACGGCGTTGACCAACGGCGGCGGTCTGGACCCGGATGGTGTCGATGGCCCCGGCCCGGAAATGTTCACCATGACCGCGCCGCTGCATGGCACCTATCTGGTTTACGTCAACTATTGGGGCAACTTCGGCGACGGCGGCTATAACTTCGAGGAGGCCAGCAATCAGAACGAGGTCATCACCTCGCAAATCACGCTGGTGCTCAACGAAAACACGGTCGACGAAAAACGCGAAACATTCATCGTGCCCCTGCGGGCGATCGGTGATCTGCTGCTGGTCAAGACTTTCAACTATTAAGCATCCCGCTCCACGGATGAACTTCGGGTTTTGTGAACATGAGTGATAACGCTGCTTCTCCGGCCGTCCCGACAGCTGCCGGCCAACCTTCCCGGCGCTGGCCGGCGCTGCTGATCGGCTTGGTCCTGGTGGCCGGTGTGGCCGGTGGTCTTGGCTGGCTGCTGCACAAGCCCAAGTTGCCGGCGGCAGCACTGGCCAGCGACAAGCTCGGCCTGAGTCGTCCGGATGCGCTGCTGGAAACCCGCTCCCTGAGCCAGTTGCCCAAGGACCTGCTGACGGTGCCGTTCCTCAAGGCCACGCTCACCGAGGATTTCGTCTTCTATTACGAAACCCACGCCGACCGCCTGGGGTTGATCGGCAGCCTGCGCCGGATCATTTACGAACACGACCTGAAGCTGCAGGACAGCCTGATCGAGCAGCTTTTCGATCAACCGGCCGACGTCGCGTTGTGGCGTGGCGCCGATGGCCGGCTCAAGGATTTTCTGCTGGTGATGGACCGCGGCGGCCTGGCGAAGCTGCTCGAACCGTTGGCGAAAGTCGCGCTGGACGATTCGCAGCTCAGCGTCTTCGGCAGCCTCAAGGTCGGCGGTGACGAAGTACCGCTGTACCAGCTCAGCTACAACGCCAGCAAATCGCTGTTGTTCGCGTCGCGCGGCGACAAACTGGTGGTGCTGTCCAACCCGAACAAATATTACGACCCGGCCAGTGGCGAATCGGAAGAGTCCGGGCACGTCTCGCCGCAAGCGCTGGCAGCGCTGCTCAACGGCGACAAACTGTTCCCCGAGGCCTTCGGTCTACCGGCCAAGGCGCCGGAGATCAAACAGCGTCTGTCGGTCAATTCCAGCGTCCTTGCGATGGGCTATCAGCGCTTCATCCCGAACTTCGCCGGGCTGCGTTTCGACATGGACGACAAGGGCTGGCACAGCTACCTCGCCATGGACGAACTGGATAATCAGCCGGACTTCGATTTCAAACCGGTGTGGCAAGCCATGCCCTTGGGCGCCAGTGCCTGCGTGACCTTGCCGGTGGCGGCCGAACCGCAGAAACCGCTGCTGGTGAAACTCGGCGCCGACGAAGCGGTGGCGCAGAAGCTCACCGAGCATGTGGCCGGCGCGGCGGGCCTGTGCTGGTACGCCGATTCACGGTTGTACACGCCGTTGCTGGTCGCCAGCCTGAAGGACGAAGACAGCGGCAAGCTCGATGGCGACCTGGGCACGTTGTTCGGTTCGATGGTGGGCGCCTACGAGGCGAATGTCGATGAACACGCATTCCCGGTGGTCGAGAAACAGGAAGGCCAGAGCCATGTCTGGCAGCGTCAGGTCAGCTCGAACTTCGGCCCCTACGCAGCGAAGACTGCCGAGAATCCGGATGCGATCAGCGGTAAAGCGTTCATGAAAGTCAGCCTCGCCCGTCACGGTTCGACGCTGCTGTTTTCCCTCGACGACAAACTGGTGGACAAGGCTCTCGGTACTCTCGACAAGCGCTTCCCGCCGATGGCCGACGTGCTGCCGAAAGATGTGCTGATGCCGATCTACTTCGGCCCCGATTCGATGGCGCAACTGATGCAGCAGGAAACCCTCGACAGCCTGCCGCAGGACATGGAGCCGGTGTTCTACAACGCCGCGCAAACGTACCTGATTCCGAAACTGCGCACCCTCGGCGGCTACGGCAAATACGCCCTGACCCTGCCGGAAGGCAGCGAGCCTGACGGCCACTGGCAATGGCTGCCGCTGGAGTGGAAAGCGCTGTGACGACACTGATCCGCAGCCTCGGCCTGCTCGCGCTACTGCTCAGCGCGGGCGCCCGAGCCGTCGAAACGCCGGCGCTGGATCCGGCGCAGTCCCAGGTGTTCCGCGCCTGGTTCGTGCGCATCGCTCAGGAACAACTGAGCCAGGGCCCGAGCCCGCGCTGGTATCAGCAGGACTGCGCAGGCCTTGTGCGTTTTGCCGCCAACGAAGCGCTGAAAGTCCACGACGACAAATGGCTGCGCAGCAATGGTCTGTCCAATCGCTACCTGCCGCCGGAGCTGACGCTCAGCGACGAGCAGCGCAAGCTCGCCCAGCAATGGCAGCAGGGCGGCGGCAAGGTCGGGCCGTACGTCAACGCGATCAAGCTGATTCAGTTCAACAGCCATCTGGTCAGCCGCGACGTGTCCCAGGCACGCCCCGGCGACCTGATGTTTTTCGATCAGGGCGACGACCAGCACCTGATGATCTGGATGGGCCGCTACATCGCCTATCACACCGGCACGACCACCCCCACTGACAACGGCATGCGTTCGGCAAGCCTGCAGCAACTCATGACATGGAAGGACACCCGATGGATACCCGACGCAGCCAACCCCAACTTCATCGGCGTCTATCGACTGAACTTTCTCTCCCAATGACCGGTGCCCGCATGCTGCGACTCTGCGCTCGAATTCCCCTGCTGCTGGCGTTGTTGCTGCCATTGGCGACCGTCAACGCTGAAGATTCGGTGGAGCCGAGCGGCTACACGCCGGTCGCCGGTGAAAGCTTCTTCCTGCTGGCCGACAGCAGTTTCGCCGCCGACGAGCAGGCGATGGTGCGTCTCGAAGCACCGGGCCGCGACTACCGCCGTTTCCGCATGGAGCCTTACGGCGGCGCCGACATTCGCGTGTATCGCATCGAAAAGCCGCTGGATTTCCTCAAACGTCAGAAGAACCTGCACCGCGTGGTCAGCGACGGTCAGTTCAAGGGCGAGGGCTTGTCCAACACCCTCGCGTACCTGTGGGACAACTGGTACCGCAAATCGCGGCGGGTGATGCAGCGCGCGTTCTCCTACGAGTCGCGCAAGCAGGTCACCGAGGAAGTACCGGAACTGAAGATGGGTAACGCCATCGCCGCGCCGACCCCGTACGACGCACAGCCGCAATTCGCGTTGATTCCGGGTCTGCCGGTGGTCAGCCAGTTCCGTTATCCACTGTGGCAGGCCAAACCGATCCAGCCGCCGGCCGGGGTCAATCTGGCCGGGTCTTCCAGCGAGTTCGTCAGCGTTGCACCGGGTAACGTGTACATCCCGTTGGGCAAGCTGAAACCGGGCCTGTATCTGGTCGAAGCGCTGATCGGCAAGTACCGCGCGACCTCCATGGTTTTCGTCTCCAACACCGTGGCGGTGAGCAAGATTGCCGGTGATGAATTGCTGGTCTGGGCCGCACGCAAACACGAAGGCAGTTCGGTGCCGAAGGTCAATGTGCTGTGGACTGACGGCCTCGGCGTGATGAGCAGCGGTGCCACTGATGCCGATGGTTTGCTGCGCCTGAAACACGTCAGCCCCGAGCGCTCGTTCGTCATTGGCGAGGACGAAGAGGGCGGGGTGTTCGTCTCGGAAAACTTCTATTACGACAGCGAAATCTACGACACCAAACTCTATGCGTTCACCGACCGACCGCTGTATCGCCCGGGGGATTGGGTGTCGCTGAAAATCGTCGGTCGCGAGTTCAAGAATGCGCGGGATTCGGTGCTGCCGGGCGCTGCTGACGTCAACGTCAGTGTGCTTGATGCCACCGGCACCGAGCTGCAACGCCTCGACCTGAAACTCGATTCCAAGGCTGGTACCCAGGGCCGGTTCCAGTTGCCGGACAACGCTGTGGCCGGTGGTTACGAGATCCGCTTCAACTACAAGGATCAGGCCTACAGCAGCGCCTTCCGCGTGGCCGAGTACATCAAGCCGCACTTCGAAATTTCGCTGAATCTGGCCAAGCAGGATTACCGCACCGGCGAGCCGGTGAAGGGCAGTCTGGTGCTGCTGTACCCGGACGGCAAACCGGTGGCCAACGCCAAACTGAGCCTGAGCCTGCGTGCCCAGCAACTGTCGATGGTCGACAACGAGTTGCAATACCTCGGGCAATTCCCGGTGGAGCTGACCAGCACCGAACTGACCACTGACAGCAAGGGCAACGCGACCCTCGACCTGCCGGCCGCCGACAAACCGAGCCGTTATATGCTCACCGTGTTTGCCAGCGATGGCGCGGCGTATCGGGTCAAGACCACCAAGGAAATCCTCATCGACCGTGGCGCCGCGAGCTTCCGCCTGAGTGCGCCGCAACGTTTCAGCGCAGTCAACGACAAAGTCGCGTTCAGCTACGCCAACGAGGGCGGCAGCGAGCAGAGCAAAGCTGTGACCCCAAGCAGCTACAGCTGGGTGCGTCTGGAAGACCAGAGCACTGGCGAAGGCAAACTCGCGGCGACTGACAAAGGCTTTAGTCTGGCCTTCGAGCGTCCGGGTACTTACAACCTGACGCTGAAAGATCAACACGGTCGCGTCCTCGGCGCCACCGGCCATTCGGTCACCGGCGACGGTGTCAAAGCGGTGCCGGGCACTGTGGAAATCGTCCTCGACAAGCCCGAGTACAAGGCCGGCGATGAAGCGCTGGCACTGATCACCTTCCCTGAGCCGGTCAGCGATGCACTGCTGTCGCTGGAGCGCGACAAGGTCGAAGCCACCGCGCTGCTGGCCAAGGGCGGCGACTGGCTGAAACTGGAAAAACTCAGCGACACCCAATACCGCGCGCGCATTCCGGTGAAGGACAACTTCGCGCCGAACCTGACCTTCTCGGTGCTCTACACCAAGGGCGGGCAGTACAGCTTCCAGAACGCCGGGATCAAAGTGATTGCCCCGCAAATCGACGTGGCGATCAGCACCGACAAACAGGTGTATCTGCCGGGCGACACGGTGACCGTCGACCTGACTACGCAGTTCGCCGGTAAAGCAGTTCCGGCGCATCTGACGGTGAGTGTTGTCGATGAAATGGTCTACGCGCTGCAACCGGAAGTCGCGCCGACCATCGACCAGTTCTTCTACCACCCGCGTCGCAATAATGTGCGCACCAGCGCCAGCCTGTCGTTCATCAGTTACGACGTGGCGTTGCCGGGCAGCCCCGGCGCGCCGGGCAAGGCCAACCGCAGCGAACGTGGGGTGAAAGTGCTGGAGCGCCCACGTCGTGAAGACGTCGACACCGCCGCGTGGCAGCCGGAATTGCTGACCGGTGCCGACGGCAAAACCCGCTTCACCTTCAAGATGCCGGACTCGCTGACCCGCTGGCGCATCACCGCCCGGGCCATCGCCGACGACGGCCAGGTCGGGCAGAAGAAGCAGTTCGTTCGCTCGGAAAAACCGCTGTATCTGAAGTGGAGCGGGCCGAGCAAATTCCGCAAGGGCGATCAGCCACAGCTCGGTGTGTTCGCCTTCAGCCAAGCCGAAAAACCGGTCAAGGCTGAGCTGGTCACGCATTACGCTGGCGCCGAACAACGCCTGCCGGTAACCCTGAACAACGGCATCAACTACGTGCCGCTGCCAGCGTTCGCCCTGGCCTCGGGTGAGTGGACTGCCGAACTGGTGCAGGACGACAAAACCGCTGACGCCCTCGCCGTGCGCCTGAGCGCGACCGGTGACGGCTGGCAAGTCACGCAAACCCAGAGCCTCGACGTGGCCAGCGGCGACACCCCGTTGAGCCTGCCGGCGGACGCCACCGACATTCGCCTGCGTCTGGATGACAGTCCGCAAGCGCTGTTCCGTTCCGCGCTCGATGATCTGCTGAGCTACCCGTACGGCGGCGTCGAGCAGACTGCCAGCCGTTTGCTGCCGCTGAGCATTGCTTATCCGTCGCTGGCGTCGAACCCGCAGATCCGCGATCGCCTGCGCCTGATCATGCAGAACAGCCGTCTGCGTCTGGTGCAAATGGCCGGGCCGTCGGCGAGCTTCACCTGGTGGGGCTTCGACGGCGAGCCGGACGCGTTCCTCACCGCTTACGCCTACTACGCCGACTGGAACGCCAGTCAGGTGCTGGAACTGACCTTGCCACCGGAGCACTGGCAGCGAGTGCTGGAGGTCTACGCCAAGCAAGCGCCGAACACGCCGCTGCTGCAGCGGGCACTGATTCTGTCGTTCGCCAAGCAGATGCACCTGCCGGTGAATACCCTGCTCAGCGGTTTGATGGACGATCTGGCCAAGGCCGGTGAGGGCAATGCCGAAACCCTGATGGACGACGGTGAAGACAGCCTGGTGATGAGCGACCCGGATTCGGCGCTCGGTCTGGCGGCGGCGCGGGTGTTGACCGCGGCGCTGGCGACTCAGTCGAAAGTTGCGTTGCCCGACGCGTTCAATCGCCAGGTCGCTGCGGCACAACAGCGTCTGGCCGTGAGTTCGCAGCCGTTTGCCGAAGCGCTGAACCTGTCGCTGCAACCGTTTGATCAGGCGCGGGCGACGGCGTTGTTGCAACGTCTGTTGCCACAGCAATCGACCCTCGAACGCGCCCTGGCGCTGAGCTGGTTGCAACGCAGCATCGCTCAGGCCTCGCCGACCATCGCGCTGCTGCCGGGTGAAGGCTGGAAGAAAAACTACGGCGCAACCGGTGAGATGTTCTGGACCTGGCAGGGTGCGACGCCGGTGCCGAGCGTGTTGTCGGTGTCCGGCACTCAGGAGCGACCGCTGCGCGCGGCGCTGAGCTTCCAGACCCAGCAACCGGCCTTCGATCCAATGGCCGTGACCATCACCCGCCGTTTGTCGCGGCTGGTGCCGGGCGACGAAGCGTTCACCTTCAAACTGGAGCCGGTCGGCAGCAAACCGCTGTCCAGTGACAGCCTGTATCTGGACGAAGTGATCCTCACCAGCAAGGCGCCGAAACCGCTGCGCTACGGCATGCTCGAAGTGCCGCTGCCACCGGGCGCCGACGTCGAGCGCACCACCTGGGGCATCAAGTTGCAAGGCAAGGACGGCACCGAACCGACCGCGCTGGAAAAGGCGCGCTTCGAACCGGGGCAATTGGCCTACGCGGTGCCGGTGGATGCGCTGAGCGGCGAATTGCGCCTGCGCCATCTGGTGCGGTTCTCGCAGAAGGGCCAGTTCAACCTGCCGCCGGTGCGCTTCACTCAGGTCTACGCGCCGCAGCATCAGGCCCGGGAAGCGAAAGCCGCCCTCGGTCAGGTCACGGTCAACTGACATGAACCGGCCGCTGCTGTGGCTGCTGATGTGTGTGATGCCTGCGCTGGCGACGGCGCAGGATGAGCCGCTGCGGCTGGCGTACAAGGGCGAGTTGCTGTCGTTGAATCAGACGCAACTGATCGCTCGCGAGCCGTTGCCGTCGACGCTGGATACCCCGCTGGGCAGCCTGTGGAAATTGTTCGTCTATGCGTGGCTGGTGGATACCGGCGCGCGCGAGCCAGCGTATGAATGTCGCGGGCAATCCAAGGAGGAGGTTTATTGCTGCTCGGCGGGCGGCAGGATCGAGCGTGATCAGGCGTTGGTCAAATCCTGCGGGTTGTACTTTGAGCCGGCGCGATTGGGCATCGCTGCTGCCGATTGGCGCACGTATTGGCAGGTGCGGCAGGCGCCTTCGTGGTTGCTGGATTTGCCAGGCGTGCAGCCGGCTACCCGGGTTTCCGTGACTGACTTGCTGAAGGTGTTGTCGGTGTTGCCGGCGCAGGAGCAGATGCGCCGCGTGTTGCTCGACGTCGTGCTGAATGCGGCGGACGGCAATGTCGTCGGTGATCTCGGTGGGCGCCTGCGGGTGAAAACCTGGAGCTGGCTCGGTGATCAGGATCCGCAATCGCGGCAGGGCGGTTTCGCCGGTTGGACGGCGGACGGCTCGCCGATCTGGGCCAGTGGGCGTGGTACCAGTCAGATGGTTTTGCGCCATTACGGTCAGGCGCTGGCGACGGTGCTGCCTTCTTCGTGGCCGGCGGAAGCAGGGCGTTGCGTTGAGGTCGGTCTGTTTTCGCGTTATCCCGTTTCCCGGGTTCTGGCCGGTGATCGGGTGGTGTCTTCCGGCCCGTTGCAAGGCGACTACCGCGTCGAATTCGCCAACGGCAATTCGCTGGATATCCACAGCGCCGGCGAACTGTTTCTGCTCAACGGCAAACTCGTTGCACGGCTCGATCGCGAAGAATACGTCGCCCGCGTCCTTGAGCGCGAAGCCAAACCTGAACCCGCCGAAGCTGCCAAGGCACTGGCCGTGGCGATCCGCACCTATCTGCTGCAAAACGCCACGCGCAACGGCGATTGCCTGAGCATCGACGACAGCAGCAACCGTCAGCGCGTCGCTCCGCGTCCGGCCTCCGCCGAGTCGCGCAACATCGCCGCATGGACAGCGGATCTGGTGCTGGCCGGCAGCACCGTCACCTATCACTCCGATCAACCCGGCCCGGACAAACTCGCCTGGCAACAAGCCGTCGAACAGGCTAACGCCGGCCAGCGCTACGACGCGATTCTGCTGCACGCCTATCCGCGCGCGAGCCTCAGCCGTTGGGACAACCCGGTGGCCTCCTGTGAAGCACTGCCCGCCGCCCAAGACTGGCTGCAAAAGCAGCGTCGCGGCTGGCGTCCGACACTGGAAAGCGAAACCGGCTACAACGAAGTCAGTACGTTCGCCGTGTGCAAACTGGCGTTCGGCCGCCCGTTTGTCGATCGCGAACGCCAGCGCATTTACGTGCGCGGCGTGCTCACGCTGCAGGATCGCCTCGACCTGACTCACGAATACCTGCACCTGGCCTTTGAAGCACATCCCAATGGTCAGGATGAAACCTACATCGAAGGGCTCGCCCGTCACCTCTTGCTGGAATAGACCATGACACTCCGTTATCCACAGGTCTTGCTGTTGCTCTGCGCGTTCCATGCGTTGCCGATGGCAATGGCCGCCGACAGCGTCAAACTCGACACGCCGGTCGGCGGCTGGCGCACCGGCGCGCCCGAGGGCGAAGGCGAGAGCTTCCGCCAGACCGTCAACTACCCGGCTTCCTCGGTCAACACTCCGGTCGGCCAAGCCAACACCGCGCGCATCAACGGCGAAATCAAAGCCTCTCCCAAGAGCAAGGATCCCGGCCGACTGATCGTCAACGGCGTCAGCATGCCGCTGAAAATCGACGACAGCGGCCGCTTCGACCGCCCGTTCTCCTTCCCCAACGGCAGCAACAGCGTAGAAGTGCGCAGCCCCGACGGCCAGCAACGCCACCGCACCCAGTTCCTCAACGCCAGCGGCGGCGCCACCCCGGCCAAACTGCGCGTGCTGCTGTCGTGGGACAGCGATGGCACCGACCTCGATCTGCACCTGATCACCCCCGACGGCGCGCACATCTGGTACGGCGACCGCGTCGCACCCAATGGCGCCGCGCTCGACGTCGACGTCACCACCGGCTACGGCCCGGAAATCTTCGCCATGCCGGCGCCGATCAAGGGCCAATATCTGGTGTATGTGAACTACTTCGGCGGAGGTTATCGGGGGGATGATGAAGGCGGGGAGGAGGCGGTGCAGCCGCTGACCACGGCGCAGGTGACGGTGATTACCGAGGAAGGCACGCCAAGCGAGAAAATGGAGACGTTTGTGGTGCCGATGCGGGCGGTGGGTGAACTGACGTTGGTGAAATCGTTCAGTTATCCCTGAGCAGCTGCCTGCTCAGGGCTGCACTAAAAACCGGGCGGAATGTAACCAGGCACGAACGGCACGTTGATGCACTTGCCGTGAATGATCTTTCCGTCCTCGATCCTGAACAGCACGATCTTTTTCGCCTTGTTGACGGTGGCTTCGAGTTTGCAATCGGAACTGTGACCGACCGTCTCGTAGTACTCGGTGTAAACCATGCCGTTACCGGTGTGATTCATTGAAGTACCGGCCGCTTCCGTGGTGGTCCAACTGGACGATTTGTACCAGGTGAGCACAGCCAGATTCTCGCCGTTGGCCCCGGTCTGTTTTTTCATCGAGTCAGGTTTGCCGAACAGATCGAGCGCTTCCTGAACATCGCGTCCTTCCCAGCGCGACTGGGCAATCAAGTGGCAGCCATTGATCAGCAAAACGGCGGGCGTTATCAGCAGCGCCAATAACGTTTTAGTCCATGGGTTCATCGTTATTCCCGCCGCTTACTTGTTGCCCAGGATCGAGTCGAGGTTATCCATCATCTGGCCTTTCTCCTGAATCGGCGCCAGTTTGAAGAACATCTGCTGCATACCCTGAATCATCTGCAGGTACTCCATCTTGCCCAGCGCGATCATGTCCTTTTTGGCCGGTGAGCAAACGAACTCGCTGGTGCGCTGCACCCAGAACTCTTTCGGCTGCTGCCATTGGTCATTAACTTTCAGGTTGCGCATCATGTAGGCGATGCGATCAACCGACTGGCCATTGAGCATTCGGACCTTGTTCGTCGAACACTGAACTTCGAGGTTGTAGGCATCGATCATCGGTTTGCCGGGTTCCTCATACACCAGCGTCACGGCGACCAACTTGGCCCCCTTGGTCTGCTTCGACGGCACGACTGAAGTGCTGTCGGCGACATACATGATGTTCTTGTGGGGAACGCCGTTGCCGTAAATGATCCACCAGTCACCGACGAGCTTCTGCTCCTCTGCCATGGCTGAAGAGGTAGCGGTCAGGAGTGCGGTCAGTAGAACAACGGATTGATTGAGTTTGAAAAACGACGACATGGTGTTGCTCCATTCCTTGGCGCTTTTGTAATGCACAAAAACAGAATGGAAATTTAGTGGTGAGGTTGGGCGCGGGGCAATTAGGGCGGATGTGCTAATGGCTTATTGCGATGCCTGAGTGGCGGGTGCTGCCCGGTTAATCTGTCGAGCTCGTCAAGATAACGTTGCTTTCAGGCAGGCATTAAAAAGCCGGCTTGTGGCCGGCTTCTCGGGGACTGGCTTGGTTTATTTTTGGTAAACCGCGTCAGCCTTCAAAACGTACACCCGGATCTGCGTCCGGCTGTGGGACTTGGCCAGACGTTGGTCTGCCGCGTCAGGCGTCATCTGAGCCGCGGGAGCGGGGCGATGCGCAAATGTGGGGCGCAGGATACTGAGTTTTGTTGGGGATTCCCAGCCTCAACTGCGGAATAGAGCCACCGCGGGGGGCAAAATTCGCGATTTGTACTGATTTTCGGGGCCTCTTCGCGAGCATGTTCGCTCCCACAGGGGTTGGTGCAGGGTTGAAGATCCCTATCCGATCAGAGAAACGGTACCACCGGCCGGCGTTTGCCCAGCGTCGACCACCAGAATACCCAGCCCAGAATGTGTATCCGCTGCTCATCGATTTGTGCTGCGCGGAAGATTTCGTCCGGGTATTCGGCGCTGTTGTGGCTGCGCAGGCGCAGGGCGTTGCCGGGCATGCGGTGCAGGTATTTGATGCGCAGCATGCCGTCGTGTTCGATGGCGTAGATTTCGCCGTCGACCACCTGGGTCAGGCCGCGGTCGATGCCGACGATGGAGCCGTCTTCGATGCGCTCGGCCATGCTGTTGCCGATCATGTGCGCGCAAATGGCGTCGCTTGGGCGGATTTCCAGTTGGGCGAGATGGGCCCGGGGCAGGCGGACGGTCTGCTCGGGGTCGAGGATGACGTGGGTTTTGTCGGCGCCGGCGCTGAGAGGTGTTTCCTTGAAAAACGGCAGTTCGATGTCGTTGGGGTTGATGATGGAATAGACGCCGTTGACGGACTGCGCGTCGAAGGTGTCGCCGTTGCTGGCAGGCGTTTGCAGGCGGGGTGACTCTTTGCTGCCTTCGCCGGTTTTCAGCCACTCGCTGTTGACCGAGAGCAGGCGTGAGACTTCCTCCATGCGATACGCCGGGACGCCCCGGGTGTACCAGTTATGAATGTTTTGGGCTTCCGTGCCCCAGAACTTTGCGAATCCCGTGGTGGTGATGTTCGCTGCTTCCAGGAGTGCCTTGAATCTTGGACCGCTAGTGTTCTTTCTCATAAACACCGAGTCTACGGCCGTGCCAGAGCGGTTTGAATAAACCGGCTGTTCAAAAAAAGCCTGTATTTTGCGACTGGATGTAAGACGTGCTTGTGGGAAATCACTCACTTCGAAACTTTTCTGTAGTCCGCAATAAACACACTGTTTAAAGCGGCGTTTTTCAGGCACAAAAAACCCCGGATCAACCGGGGTTTTCTTCAAGCGTCATGCAGCCAGCCGGCGCTTAGCCCTTGTAGGCAGCTACCGACTTGGTGATCGCGTCGCGAGCGGCATCAGCGCCAGCCCAGCCTTCGATCTTGACCCACTTGCCTTTTTCGAGATCTTTGTAGTTCGCGAAGAAGTGCTCGATCTGCTGGATCAGCAGTGGTGGCAGGTCGGTGTATTCCTTCACGTCGACGTACAGCTGGGACAGCTTGTCGTGTGGGACTGCGATGACTTTGGCATCGCCGCCGCCGTCGTCGGTCATGTTCAGGATGCCGACTGGACGCGCGCGGATCACCGAGCCTGGAGCAACCGGGTAAGGGGTCACAACCAGCACGTCGAGGGGATCACCGTCGTCAGCCAGGGTGTTCGGGATGTAACCGTAGTTGGCCGGGTAGAACATTGGGGTGGCCATGAAACGGTCAACGAACAGGCAATCGCTGTCTTTGTCGATTTCGTATTTGATCGGCGCGTGGTTGGCCGGGATCTCGATCGCGACGTAGATGTCGTTCGGCAGGTCTTTGCCAGCCGGAATCTTGCTGTAGCTCATTGGGCGTTGCCCCCGTAGTTGACCAAAAAAACTTGGCCGGATTGACCAAAAAGTGGCGGCGATTATAGGCATATTCCTACGCCGACGCCACGTACCAGAAGTCGTGCAGCGCTTACTCGTGCGCCTGATAGACCGGGTCTGTGGCCTGAAGTTGCCGCAGCCTGCCCAACGGATCCTGCCGGTAGAAAAGCTGCAGTTGCAAGTAGACCTGTGGATAAGCCGCGTGCAGCAGATCCGGGGCGCTGAAGAAGTATTCGCTGGTGACCGCAAAGAACTCCGCCGGGTTTTCCGCGGCGTACGGGTCGATGGCGGTTTCGGCGTCGGGGTTGCGGTCGAGCTGGCGGTTGAGGTCGTCGTAGGCGTGCTGCATGACCTCGGCCCAGTCGCTGACGCGCATGTCGGCGTGCAGCGGCGGCAGGCCGTTGGCGTCGCCGTTGAGCATGTCGAGTTTGTGCGCCAGTTCGTGGATCACCAGGTTGTAGCCTTCCCAGCCACCACTGGCCATCACCCCCGGCCAGGCGAGGATGATCGGCCCCTGTTGCCAGGCTTCGCCGCTGTGTTCGCCGTCCCACTCGTGCTCGACGCCGCTGGCATCGCGATGGCGTTGCGGGCTGAGGAAGTCGTCGGGGTAGAGGACGATTTCGTGGAAACCCTGATACCAGTTCAAGTCGCCGAGATTGAGCAGCGGCAACTGGGCCTGGGCGGCGAGCAGCAGGCGCTGTTCCTGATGCAGTTCGACGCCGGGCAGGGCGGTCAGGTGTTTTTCTTCCAGAAACAGCACGCTGGCTTCACGCAACCATTGGTCTTCGGCGGCGCTGATGCCGTCGAGAAAGCTCAGGTGATGGCGCACCCGTTGCCACAGGTCGTCGGCAATCGGGTGCCTGGCCAGAATGCGCCGGCGACGCCAGGCGCTCAGTGACCACATCGGATCAGTGGGTTTCGGCTTTCGCGCCGCCGAAACGGCTGCGCACCACACCGATGATCATCGGCACCAGCGACAGCAGGATGATGCCAACCACCAGCAACGACAGGTTCTTCTTGATGAACGGCACGTTGCCGAAGAAGTAACCCAGGGTCACCAGGCCGCCGACCCAGAGGATGGTGCCGAACACGCTGAACGCGAAGAAACGCGGGTAGGGCATCTTCCCGACGCCGGCGACGAACGGGGCAAATGTACGGATGATTGGCAGGAAGCGCGCCAGGGTCACGGTTTTGCCGCCGTGCTTGTCGTAGAAATCGTGGGTTTTTTGCAGGTAGTCGCGACGGAAGATTTTCGAGTTCGGGTTGCTGAACAGTTTTTCGCCCGCCGTTCGGCCAATCACATAGTTGGTGCTGTCGCCGAGGATCGCCGCGAGCATCAGCAGCCCGCCCAACAGCACCGGATCCATGCCACCGCCCGCCGCCACGGCACCGGCGATGAACAACAGCGAATCACCCGGCAGGAACGGCATCACCACCAGACCGGTTTCACAGAAGATGACAGCGAACAGAATCGCGTAGATCCACGGCCCGTAGTTGGTCACCAGCAAATCGAGGTACACATCGAGATGCAGGATAAGGTCGAGCGGGTTGAAATCCATGGGGGCACCTGTGGTGACGGCCCGACTCGGCAGGCCTGTGCGGATGATTCGGGTGTAAGCCTACAGTGGGGTGTAGTTTTTCTTACAAGCCGGAAAGCTCGGGATTATACGGTCTGAGAGGTGAAAAGCGCGTTGGTTTTGTAGCGAGGGATGTCGGGGTGTGAACAAATGTCAGGCAGACTTCGGGTTTGATAAAAGATCAAAAGATCGCACCTTCGGCAGCTCCTGCATTGGAATGCGTTCTGCCGAAGGCTGCGATCTTTTGATTTCAGAGCTCGTCGCTGATCGGCAGCACGTAGTTCTTGAACTCGGTGTCTTCCTTGAAACCAATGGATTCGTAGGTTTTCTGCGCCACTTCGTTATTGCTGCTGGTGGAAACGCGCATGCGCACGGCCTGGGTTTCCTTGGCCATTCTCTTCGCGGTGCGGATCAGGTTGTCGGCCACCAGTTGGCGGCGGGCATCTTCGGCGACATAGATGTCGTTGAGGATCCACACGCGCTTGAGCGACAGCGAGGAAAAGCTTGGATACAGCTGGCAGAAACCCATGAGCTTCTTGTCGTCATCATCGGCCAGGGCCAGATAAATCACCGACTCCTTGCGACGCAGGCGTTTTTCGAGAAACGCGCGGGAGGAATCCGGGTAGGGCAGGGAACCGTAGAACTCGCGATATTTGACGAACAACGGGGTCAACAAATCCAGGTGTTCGAGGGTCGCTTGAATAATCCGCATGATAGGTCTCGTCTTCAAGTGGCTGTCTTCAACTGCTCTGACGGCGATGGGAAACCCTGCGGCCGTGCGTCGATCCTGCCTGAAAGCAGCGCAGAAACGCAATGCGGAAACGGTTCAGGTTGTGGGCGGATCAAGCAGGAAATTTCCCTTCATGTCCGCACCGGCGTCCGACTCCAGCGTCTGCACCTGTGCTTCGTCCTTCAGATTGACCCCCGACAGCTGCCGCCGGCAGGCTTCGCGCATCAGATACAGCAAGCGATGCGCCGCCATGCCGTAGCTCAAGCCCTCAAGCCGCACGTTGGAGATGCAATTGCGGTAGGCATCGGTCAGCCCGACTTTTGGATTGTAGGTGAAATATAAACCGAGGCTGTCGGGCGAGCTGAGGCCCGGACGCTCTCCGATCAGCATGACGACCATTTTTGCACCCAGCAACTGGCCGATCTCGTCACCGATGGCGACGCGACCCTGTTCCACGAGCACTACCGGGGCAAGCGACCAGCCGTCGGCGCTCATCTGCTCCTCCAGGCGGGTCAGAAACGGCAGGGTATGCCGATGCACCGCCAGTGCCGACAGACCGTCCGCCACCACAATCGCCAGATCGACCCCGCCGGGGTTGGCCTGCGCGTAATCCCGCAGGCTCTGCGCCGAGGTGTCGCTGAGCTTGCGCCCCAGATCCGGGCGTTGCAGGTAGCTGTTGCGATCGGTCGCCGCGCTGTGCAGCAACAAGGTCTCGCGCCCGCGCTCGCTCAGTTGCGCGCTGAGCCCGGCATGATCGAACGGCAGATGCACCGCATCCCGCGCCTGAGCGTGGGCGAACTGGAAATCCAGCTGGGCGCTGGTCGGCAGGCTGGTGCCGGTACGGCCCAGAGCGATGCGCGCCGGGGTCAGGCGGCGCAGTTCCAGCCATGGGTTTTGCGGGTCGACAGGCGGTTTTTCCATCACACTCATCCCAGTTGCGCCAGCGCCTGGCGGAAGGCCGGCGGCAGGTTGTTGCCAAAGCGAACCTTGCCGTCCGCCTGGGTGAAAATGCCCATGTTCGCCAGCCATTGCTCGAACTCCGGCGCCGGTTTCAGGCCCAGGGTCTGGCGCGCGTAGAGCGCGTCGTGAAACGAGGTGGTCTGGTAGTTGAGCATGATGTCGTCGGAGCCGGGGATGCCCATGATGAAGTTGATCCCGGCCACACCGAGCAGGGTCAGCAGGGTGTCCATGTCGTCCTGATCGGCTTCGGCGTGGTTGGTGTAGCAGATGTCGCAACCCATCGGCACGCCGAGCAACTTGCCGCAGAAATGGTCTTCGAGGCCGGCGCGGATGATCTGTTTGCCGTTGTAGAGGTATTCCGGGCCGATAAATCCTACGACGGTGTTCACCAAAAACGGCTTGAAGTGTCGCGCCACGGCGTAGGCTCTTGTCTCGCAGGTCTGTTGATCGACACCGTGGTGGGCGTTGGCCGACAAGGCGCTGCCTTGCCCTGTTTCAAAATACATCAGGTTCTGCCCCAGAGTGCCGCGCTTCAGGCTCAGCCCCGCGTCATGGCCTTCCTGCAATACATTGAGGTTGATGCCGAAACTGGCGTTGGCCGCTTCAGTGCCGGCAATCGACTGGAACACCAGGTCCAGCGGCACGCCACGGTTGATCGCCTCGATCGAGGTGGTGACGTGGGTCAGCACGCAAGCCTGGGTCGGGATGTCGTAGCGCTGGATGATCGCGTCGAGCATTTCCAGCATCGCGCAGATCGAGGCGATGCTGTCGGTGGCCGGGTTGATGCCGATCATCGCGTCGCCATTGCCGTACAGCAGACCGTCAAGAATGCTCGCGGCGATGCCGGAGGGCTCGTCGGTCGGATGGTTCGGTTGCAGCCGGGTCGACAAGCGCCCGCGCAGGCCGAGGGTGCCGCGAAATTTTGTGACCACGCGGATCTTCTGCGCCACCAGCACCAGATCCTGCACGCGCATGATCTTCGACACGGCGGCGACCATTTCCGGGGTCAGACCGGGGGCGAGAGCGCGCAGGCTGGTTTCGTCCGCCGCGTCGCTGAGCAGCCAGTCGCGGAAACCACCGACGGTGAGGTGGCTGACCACGGCGAAGGCTTGTTTGTCGTGGGTGTCGATGATCAGTCGGGTGACTTCATCGGCTTCGTAGGGAATCAGCGCTTCCTGCAGAAAATGCGTGAGCGGGATGTCGGCCAGCGCCATTTGTGCAGCCACGCGTTCGCCGTCATTGAGCGCGGCAACGCCGGCCAGAAAGTCACCGGAGCGCGCCGGGCTGGCCTTGGCCATGACGTCCTTGAGGCTGTCGAAGCGGTAGGTCTGGGCGCCGACGGAATGGGCAAATGCGGCCATGGGGCGGTGTCCTCCTGATTCTGTGGGTAACTCGGTCTCCCTGTGGGAGCGGGCTTGCTCGCGAAGGCGTCGTGTCAGACGACATCGATGTTGGATGACACGACGCCTTCGCGAGCAAGCCCGCTCCCACATTGGATCTTCATGCACTTCTATATAGCGGGCACCGGGCGACAGGCCCGGTGCCGGTGCAACTAGATACCTTCGAGCATAGCGTCTGCCGGCGCTTCTGAGCGTTGCTTGGCGGTCAGCTGGAAATACAGGTAGCCGGCGGCCATAAAGCCCAGGAACACACAGCCGATCAGCGTGTTGAACCACGCCATCGCCACCAGGCACACCACCGCCAGGAACAGCGCAATCGCCGGCACCACCGGGTAGCCCGGGGCGCGGAAGGTGCGTTCCAGGTTCGGTTCGGTTTTGCGCAGTTTGAACAGGCTGAGCATGCTGATGATGTACATCACGATCGCGCCGAACACCGACATGGTGATCATCGCAGCAGTCAGGGTCATGCCTTGCAGATTGACCAGTCCATCGCTGTAAATCGCCGCGATACCAATCACACCACCAGCCAGAATCGCCCGATGCGGGGTCTGGAAGCGCGACAGTTTGGCCAGGCTTTTCGGCAGGTAACCGGCGCGGGCGAGGGCGAAGAATTGTCGCGAGTAGCCGAGGATGATCCCGTGGAAACTCGCCACCAGGCCGAACAGGCCAATCCACACCAACATGTGCATCCACGACGAATTGTTGCCGACCACCGCTTTCATTGCCTGTGGCAGCGGATCATTGATGTTCGACAGTTGACGCCAGTCGCCGACGCCGCCGGCCATCACCATCACGCCGATGGCAAGGAACACCAGAGTCAGGATGCCGCTGACATAAGCCTTGGGAATTGTGCGTTTCGGGTCCTTGGCTTCTTCGGCGGCCATGGCGGCGCCTTCGATGGCGAGGAAGAACCAGATCGCGAACGGGATCGCCGCAAAGATTCCGGGGATCGAGCCCATCGTGAACTCGTTGGAACCCGACCAGCCATTGAGCACGAAATTGCTGAAGCTGAAGCCCGGCGCGACCACGCCCATGAACACCAGCAGTTCGGCGACCGCCAGCACGGTGACCACCAGCTCAAAAGTCGCGGCAATGCTGACGCCTAGGATGTTCAGGGTCATGAACACGAAATACGCGCCGACCGCTGCCACCTTCGGATCAAGCTCCGGGTACTGCACATTGAGGTAGGCGCCGATGGCCATGGCGATCGCCGGTGGGGCGAAGACGAATTCGATCAGCGTGGCGATGCCGGCGATCAGTCCGCCTTTTTCGCCGAACGCCCGGCGGCTATAGGCAAACGGCCCGCCCGCGTGGGGAATCGCGGTGGTCAGTTCGGTGAAGCTGAAGATGAAGCAGGTGTACATGGTCGCGACCATCAGCGCCGTGACCAGAAATCCGAGGGTACCCGCGGTGCCCCAGCCGTAACTCCAGCCGAAGTATTCGCCGGAAATCACCAGGCCGACGGCAATACCCCAGAGGTGCAGGGTGCCGAGTGTGGGTTTGAGCTGTGTGGTGGAAGTCATAAGTCCTCTCTGTTTTTTATTGTTCGATCTGTTGGACTTTCGGGTGCAGTGGTTGAGGTGGATGGATGCTGTTCACGCAGCGGCAGTTTTTGTGCAAATCCTGAATGACGGGTACGCAAGGGCCGTGCCAGAGCGGCCAGGCCTTGTGTTGTGTCATTGAGGACGCCATCGCGAGCAGGCTCACTCCCACAGTGGATTTGTGCCGAGCCTGTGTATGTGGTGCGACACGACTCCCTTGTGGGAGCGAGCCTGCTCGCGAAAGCGGTCGAAAGGGCGACACAGAAATATCTGTATCGCCCCCGGGTTTTAGAAGAAACCCAACGGATTGATGTCGTAGCTCACCAGCAGGTTTTTCGTCTGCTGATAGTGATCGAGCATCATCTTGTGGGTTTCACGGCCGACGCCGGACTTCTTGTACCCGCCGAACGCGGCGTGCGCCGGGTACAGGTGGTAGCAGTTGGTCCACACACGACCGGCCTTGATCGCGCGGCCCATGCGGTAGGCGCGGTTGATGTCGCGGGTCCACAGGCCGGCGCCGAGGCCGAACTCGGTGTCGTTGGCGATGGCCAGGGCTTCGGCTTCGTCCTTGAAGGTGGTGATGCTCACCACCGGGCCGAAGATTTCTTCCTGGAACACACGCATTTTGTTGGTGCCCTTGAGCAGGGTCGGCTGGATGTAATAGCCGGTTGCCAGATTGCCCTCGAGTTTTTCCACCTTGCCGCCGGTCAGCAGCTCGGCGCCTTCACCCTTGGCGATTTCCAGGTACGAAAGGATCTTGTCGAATTGCTGCTCGGACGCCTGCGCGCCAACCATGGTGTCGGTGTCCAGCGGGTCGCCGCGTTTGATCTGCAGGACTTTCTTCATCACCACTTGCATGAATTCGTCGTAGATCGATTCCTGTACCAGTGCGCGGGACGGGCAGGTGCAGACTTCGCCCTGATTGAAGAATGCCAGCACCAGACCTTCGGCAGCCTTCTCGATGAAGGTCGGTTCGGCCTGCATGATGTCTTCGAAGAAGATGTTCGGCGACTTGCCGCCCAGTTCCACGGTGGACGGAATGATGTTCTCGGCCGCGCATTTCATGATGTGCGAGCCGACCGGGGTCGAACCGGTGAAAGCGATCTTGGCGATGCGTTTGCTGGTGGCCAGGGCTTCGCCGGCTTCTTTGCCGAAACCTTGCACCACGTTGAGCACGCCCGGTGGCAGCAGATCACCGATCAGCTCCATCAGCACGCAGATGCCCAGCGGGGTTTGCTCGGCAGGCTTGAGTACCACGCAGTTGCCGGCGGCCAGTGCCGGGGCGAGTTTCCACGCGGCCATCAGCAGCGGGAAGTTCCACGGGATGATCTGCCCGACCACACCCAGCGGTTCATGGATGTGATAGGCCACGGTGTTGCCGTCGATTTCGGCAGCGCTTCCTTCCTGCGCGCGCAGGCAGCCGGCGAAGTAGCGGAAATGGTCGGCGGCCAGCGGGATGTCGGCGTTGAGGGTCTCGCGGATGGCTTTGCCGTTGTCCCAGGTTTCGGTGATCGCCAGCAGTTCGAGGTTCTGTTCGATGCGGTCGGCGATTTTCAGCAGGATCAGCGAGCGCGCCTGCACAGAGGTCGCGCCCCACGCATCGGCAGCGGCGTGGGCGGCGTCCAGTGCCTTGTCGATGTCTTCGGCAGTGGAGCGAGGAAATTCGGCAATCGGTTGGCCATTCACTGGCGAGGTGTTGGTGAAGTACTGACCTTTGACAGGCGCGACGAACTCGCCGCCGATGTAGTTACCGTACTTGCTCTTGAACGAGACTTTGGCGCCTTCAGTACCGGGGTGAGCGTAACGCATGATTTGTTCTCCTTGGCTTTGTACTTATTAGAGAAACGCGCAAGTGCGCTTGCTATAAGCGTAGAGCAAAGGTCGGGCCACTGCCGTGCAGGGCAGGCAAATCAAGGCTTTGCGCCGTTTGTGTCGGACGGGCGGGCGGCGCCTGTGATGGTTTCGGTACAGAGGGGGTGACAGTTTGTACCGCTTTTGGCACAGCCAGTGACCGGCTGGTCTTGCCAGCATTGCAATGCGCCGATGGCTGGAGGATGCTGACTGCCAATCGCCCAGATGCACCTTTGTGGTGAGGGGATTTATCCCCGATGGGTTGCGAAGCAGCCCCAATAAAAATTGTGGCGACTCAGATTCACCGCGTATGCCGGATTTACGACTGCTGCGCAGCCGATCGGGGATAAATCCCCTCACCACAAGGTATGTGCCAGCCAATAAAGAGGCGGCACTGATCTCGGGGAGAATAATAAGAAATGCACGACAACCATTTGAGTCGCCATGCCCAGCAGGTTCTCACCGTCAGTCAGGGCAAGCCGCACCTGCACGGGCCCGGTGCCGATCCGTCGATTGCCCGCTCGTGGCTGCGCTGTCTTGAGGACTATCACCTCGATCCGGCCCTGACCATGGCGCCCACCGTGCTCGAACACGGGCGCGTGCTTGAAAGCCGCGAACGCCTGCAACAGGTGTTGCAGATCGCCGGTAATGAAATGAGCAGCCTGCATCAACAACTCTCCGGCGCCGGTCATGCGGTGCTGCTGACCGACGCGCGCGGGGTGATCCTCAACTGCGTCACCGCGCCGGCCGAGCGCAAGATTTTCGAACGCGCCGGTCTCTGGCTCGGCGCCGACTGGAGCGAAGCCTGCGAAGGCACCAACGGCATCGGCACCTGTCTGGTCGAGCGCCAGGCACTGACCATCCATCAGGACGAACATTTTCGCGGTCGCCACACCGGCCTGACCTGCTCGGCGAGCCCGGTGTTCGACCCGCACGGCGAACTGCTGGCGGTGCTCGACGTGTCCTCGGCGCGCCACGACGTTTCTCGGCAGAGCCAGTTCCACACCATGGCGCTGGTCAATCTGTCGGCGAAGATGATCGAGAGCTGCTATTTCCTGCGCTGCTTCGATAACCAATGGCTGCTGCGTTTCCATCTTCAGGCCGAATCCGTCGGTTTGTTCAGCGAAGGGCTGCTGGCGTTTGACGGCGAAGGGCGGATCAGCGCGGTCAACCAGAGCGCGCTGAACCTGCTCGGGCATATTCGCGGTGGTTTGCTCGGCAAACCGGTGGAAGCATTTTTCGATTGTTCGCTGGACGAGTTGCTCGGTCGGGCCAGCGCCAATGCCAGCGCCAGTTGGCCGCTGCGCACCCGCGACGGGCGGCATCTGTTTGCCTTGTTGCGCGGCGAATCGCGCAAGCCGGCGCCGATCCTGCCGGCCCCGATCGTGGCCAAGCCTCAAGCGCTGGCGGGCATTTGCCTCGGTGACGCGGCGCTGCAAGCGGATTTCCGCAAGGCGTTGCGGGTATTCGAACGCGACGTGCCGCTGCTGATCAATGGCGAAACCGGCTCCGGCAAGGAAGCCTTTGCCAAGGCTGTGCATCACGCCAGCCAGCGCGCCAACAAAGCTTTCGTCGCGCTCAATTGTGCGGCGATTCCCGAGAGCCTGATCGAGAGCGAGCTGTTCGGTTATCGCGGCGGCAGTTTCACCGGCGCGCGCAAGGACGGCATGCGCGGCAAGCTGCAGCAGGCCGATGGCGGCACGCTGTTTCTCGATGAGATCGGTGACATGCCGTTGGCGCTGCAAACCCGTTTGTTAAGGGTGCTGGAAGACCGGCAGGTGGTGCCGATTGGCGGCGAGCCGGAGGCGGTCAACGTGCGGATCATCAGCGCCACTCACCGTAATCTGCTGGAACGGGTCGAAGGCGGCAGCTTCCGTGAAGATCTGTATTACCGGCTCAATGGCCTCGAAGTCGCGCTACCGGCGTTGCGCGAACGCAGTGATAAATCGCAGTTGCTGGATTTCCTGCTGGCCGAGGAGGCCGGCGGCGAAACAATTGTGATCGACGAACCGGCGCGTCGGGCGTTACTAACCTTCAACTGGCCGGGCAACGTTCGGCAGTTGCGCAATGTCCTGCGCACATTGGCGGCATTGTGTGATGAAGGGCGAATCGGGCTGGAGGATTTGCCGGCGATGATTCGGCAGGGGCGGCCAACGCTGGAACTGAAGTCGGTTGAGTCCGAGCATCCGCTGGAAGACGCTGAACGTCTGGCGTTGCTCGATGTGCTGGAGCAAACGCGCTGGCACATGACCCAGACCGCGCAGCAGCTCGGGGTCAGCCGTAATACCCTCTATAGAAAGCTGCGCAAACACGCGATCTCCCGTTAAACCGCGCCGCACCGTTCGCGAGCAGGTCGCTCCCACAGGGTTAGCGCCTATCTTGTGGGAGCGAGCCTGCTCGCGAAGGCGTCGGCAAAGGCGAAACACAAGGTGCGATTTCCCCCTCCCTGCGCTAACCTGCGGCCATGTTTTACGAGGTCGACTATGCACATTCATATTCTGGGTATCTGCGGGACTTTCATGGGCTCGATGGCGGTTCTAGCCAAAGAGCTGGGCCATCACGTGACCGGCTCCGACGCCAACGTCTATCCGCCGATGAGCACGCAGCTTGAGGCCCAGGGCATTCAGCTGACCCAAGGCTACGACCCGGCCCAGCTCGATCCGGCACCGGATCTGGTGGTGATCGGCAACGCCATGTCCCGCGGCAACCCGGCGGTGGAGTATGTGCTGAACAAAGGCCTGCCGTACGTCTCCGGCCCGCAATGGCTGGCCGATCACGTGCTGCAAGGGCGCTGGGTGCTGGCGGTCGCCGGTACGCACGGCAAGACCACCACCAGCAGCATGCTCGCCTGGGTGCTGGAACACGCCGGCATGAGCCCGGGGTTCCTGATCGGCGGCGTGCCGCAGAACTTCTCGGTGTCCGCACGTCTGGGCGGCACGCCGTTCTTCGTGATCGAGGCCGACGAGTACGACAGCGCGTTTTTCGATAAGCGTTCGAAGTTCGTCCACTACCGTCCGCGTACCGCGATCCTCAACAACCTTGAGTTCGATCACGCCGACATCTTCCCCGATCTGCCGGCGATCGAGCGGCAGTTCCACCACTTGGTGCGGACTATTCCGAGCGAAGGTCTGGTGATCCACCCGACCACCGAACCGGCCTTGCAGCGCGTGATCGAAATGGGCTGCTGGACCCCGGTGCAGACCACCGGCGTCGGCGGTCAGTGGCAGGTCAAGTTGCTCAAAGACGATGGCTCGGCGTTCGAAGTAATGTTCGAAGGCGTGTCCCAGGGCACGGTCGAATGGGAGTTGACCGGTCAGCACAACGTCGCCAACGCCTTGGCTGCGCTGGCAGCGGCGCGGCATGTCGGTGTGGTGCCAGCGATGGGCATCGCCGGGTTGAGCGCATTCAAGAACGTCAAACGCCGGATGGAGAAAGTCGCCGAAGTGCGCGGCATCACCATCTACGACGACTTCGCCCATCACCCGACCGCCATTGCTACCACCCTTGATGGTTTGCGCAAGCGCATCGGCGACGCACCACTGATTGCGATCATCGAGCCGCGCTCCAACTCGATGAAGCTCGGCGCGCACCGTGACGGTCTGCCGGACAGCGTGGTCGATGCCGATCAAGTGATCTGGTATGCCCCGGCCAACCTCGGCTGGGATCTGGGCGCCACCGCCGCGCTGTGCAGCGTGCCGTCGATTGTCAGCGATTCGCTGGAAGGCATCATCGAACGCGTGAAGAGCCAGGCCCAGCCCGGCACCCACGTGGTGATCATGAGCAACGGCGGTTTCGGCGGCCTGCACGGCAAACTCGCCGAGGCGCTGCAATGAACACTTTTGCCCAGAGCGGCGGCCCGGAACGCATCACTCTGGCGATGACCGGCGCGTCTGGCGCGCAGTATGGATTGCGCCTGCTCGACTGCCTGGTACGGGAAGATCGCGAAGTGCACTTCCTGATCTCCAAGGCCGCGCAACTGGTGATGGCTACCGAGACCGATGTCACGCTGCCGCCCAAGCCGCAGATGATGCAGGCGTTCCTCACCGAGTACACCGGGGCGGCCGCCGGGCAGATCCGCGTGTACGGCAAGGAAGACTGGATGTCGCCGGTAGCCTCGGGCTCCGGCGCACCAGCGGCGATGGTGGTGGTGCCGTGTTCCACGGGTACCTTGTCGGCGATTGCCACGGGCGCGTGCAACAACCTGATCGAGCGCGCGGCGGACGTCACCTTGAAGGAGCGCCGCCAGTTGATTCTGGTACCGCGCGAGGCGCCGTATTCGAGTATTCATCTGGAGCACATGCTCAAGTTGTCGAACATGGGCGTGACCATCCTGCCGGCCTCGCCGGGTTTCTATCACCAGCCGCAGACTATCGATGACCTGATCGATTTCGTAGTGGCGCGGATTCTCAATCTGCTGGGCATTCCACAGGACATGCTGCCGCGTTGGGGCGAGCATCATCTGAGCAGCGATGAATAAGCTGTTGATGATTGCGCTGGCGCTGCAACTGGCCGGCTGCGCCACCGCGCGCACGCTGGATGCCGCCAAGCCGGGGGCGCCGGTGGTGTATTCCGGGACACGCCTGGATTTGTACGCGATGAATGGCGGGTGCTGTGCGATGGACCGCTTCGGGGCTGAGGCGCCGAGTTATCCGGGAGTGGACCTGCCGGCGAGTGCGTTGCTTGATACGCTGCTGTTGCCGTTGTCTTTGCTGACCGTGATTGGCGTGGGGTTTCAGGCGACTGGTGGGTTGTAGGGGAGTGTGGCGAGGGGATTTATCCCCGATGGGGTGCGCAGCGCCCCCAAAATCTGAAAAACGACGACTGCTGCGCAGCCGATCGGGGATAAATCCCCTCGCCACAAAGTACGGGTGTTTACTTGCCGAGCTTTCGCAGCTCATCCGACTCGACGATCCGCACCCCATCCTGTTCTTCCAACGCCAGGCGCCACATCGCCCGGGCCAGTTGGCAGGCTTCGATGCCGCGATATTTGCCGGGAATCAGTTTGGAGAACGGCGCCGCCAGTTGTTCGCCCAAGCGCGGCTCGGTGCGATCTCCCAGCAATAGCGATGGTCGGCAGATGGTCAGTTGCGGCCAGTCCTGCGCGCGCAACGCCTGCTCCATCTCGCCTTTGACCCGGTTGTAGAAAATCGACGATTTCGGATCGGCGCCCAGCGCGCTGATCACGATCAGGTGCCGCGCGCCCATCTCCCGCGCACGTTTGGCGAAGGCCACCACCATGTCCAGATCCACCGCGCGGAACGCCTCTTCCGAGCCGGCCTGTTTGATGGTGGTGCCGAGGCAGCAATAGGCGATATCGACGCGACCACTGAGTTGCGGCAGAAACGCCTGTGGGTCGCCCACCGGGTTTTCCAGGTGCGGATGCTCCGCCAATGGACGACGGGACGGGGCGAGCACGCGGGTGATCGTCGGCTCGTTGAGCAAACGGTCGAGCAGATGTTCACCGGTCAGTCCGGTGGCTCCGGCAAGCAATACGTGCTGAGGCGTCAAGTACATAGTGTTTCTCCCTTGATACTGTTCAGCTTAGTTGCTGTTTGTTGCTCCGTCGTTCAATGCAGCACTCTGCAACGCTTTTCTGGCCTGCTGTTTACGCAACAGTTGCCAGTGCGCCAGCACGGTTTTCGGTGCCCAGATCTGTGGCTCCGAGGCTTCGAAGTTGTCCGCCAGTTCGCGCTCGGCGACGGTGGCCTTGGCCAGTTTGAAGGCCTGCTCCAGATCGTCGGTCTGGTTCAGGGCCTGAGCGAACAGGGCGTCGCCGAAGTAGGTGAAGTTGGCTTCTTCCGAGCAACCGAACGACACGCGATCGGCACGCGAGGCGGTCATGATCAGGGTGCGCTCATCTTTCAGCGCGGGGATGAAACCGCCGGAATAGCACGATGAGATCACGATCACCTTGTCGCGATTTTTCAGTGGCGCAAGCACGGCGGCGAGTTCGTCGGCGGGCAGGTCGGCCAGCTCCATACGCGGCTGATCGAGCACCAGTTCGTGTTCGGCGGTGCCGTGGCTGGTCAGGTAGATGAACACCAGGTCTTCCGGGCCGCTGCGTTCAGCGAGGGTCTGCGCGGCGCGGCGCAGGTTTTCGCGGGTGGCCATCGGCCGGTCGGCGAGATGCTCGCGGTGGTTGACCAGACGAATCTGGCCAAAAGCGCCGAAACGCGTAGTGAGCATGTTGGCGACGTAGTCGGACTCGCGCAGGAACACGCTTTGCTTGCCGTCGCCGCCGAGGGTCAGGGTGTACAGCTCGACTGCCGGAGTTGAGGCAGGCACGGCGGCCAGTGCGTCATCGAGCAGACGCCCTTGGGCCAGCAAGCCGAGTTCGAGGGTGTCGGGCAACAGCTTGCCGTCGGCGTCACGTACGCGCTGGCCGTTGATCCACGTGCCGCTGAGCACGGTGCCGTCAGTCAGCACCAGAGTGCCGCGTCCGGCGTAGCTGTCGCCGTCGAACCCGCCGATGTAGAAGCTGCCGTCAGACAGGTTCAAGCGGCCCTGGCCGCTGAAGCGCCAGTCATTGAAATAGCCGATGTAGTGGCTGCCGTCGGCGCCGATCAGTTCGCCCTTGCCGGTCAGCGCACCTTCCTTGAACTGGCCGAGCCACACGTCGCCGTCGGCGTTCTCGTAGCGGCCCTTGCCGTGCAACTGACTGTTCTTGAAACCGCCGACATAGATGTCGCCATCGGCACTGTTGAACGTGCCATTGCCTTCGAGCTGGCCGTTGACGAAGTGGCCGCTGAACGTATTGCCGCTGGAGTCGCCGCGCTGGCCTTCGCCGTTGGGTTTGCCGTGGGCGAACTGGCCTTGATAGGAGCTGCCGTCGTCCATTTCCAGACGGCCCAGCCCGGAATACTGGTCAGCCTTGAACTCGCCACGGTAGGTCATGGCGTTTTCTTTAAGGGTGCCTTCGCCATCGCGGCGGCCCTGCTTGAAACCGCCGGTGTAACTGCTGGCGTTGGTGGTCAGGCTGCCCTGGCCATCGAACAGGCCCTGCTGAAACTGACCGCGATAGACTTCTCCGTTGCTGCCGTGCCACTCGCCCTGGCCATGCCATTGGCCCTTGTCGAACTGCCCGGCGTACCAACTGCCGTTGGGGTAGTCGACCCGGCCCTGGCCTTGCAGCAAGCCGTTGACCAGTTCACCGCGATAGCGTCCGCCGTCCGGCAGCCGTGCATCCGGGGGCAACAGCGATTCGCCGTCGCCGCACGCGGTGAGCATCAGGGTCAGGGCAAGGGGTGCAAGAGAAGCGAGTGGGCGCATAGCGGGATCCGGGCAATTAGGCGACCGAGTATGCCGCAGCTATGTGACCTTATACAGCCGGGAAAACAGCGCTGATGCGAAACAGCGTGCGCTGTTTCGCATCCCGTGACTCAAACGAAGCAGAGCGACAGCGGTTCGGCGATATAGGCCGGTTTGTCCGAGCCTTCTATCTCAAGCGTCGCGGTGGCCTTGAGCAGCCATTGACCGGGCTTTTTCTCGGTCACTTCGGCCAGATCGACTTTCAGGCGCACTTTTGAATTGACCTTCACCGGCTGGATGAAACGCACGCTGTCCAGACCGTAATTGACCACCATCTTCAGGCCTTGCGGCAGCACGAGGATGTCTTCCATCAGTTTGGGGATCAGCGACAGTGACAGGAAACCGTGGGCAATGGTGCTGCCAAATGGCGTTTGCGCGGCTTTGACCGGGTCGACATGAATGAACTGATAATCCCCGGTGGCTTCGGCGAACAGGTTGATGCGCTCCTGATCGATGGTGAGCCATTCGGAACGTCCGAGTTCCTTGCCGACATAATCTTTGAGCTCTGCAACGGGAACATAGGGCATTGAGACTCTCCTTGGGTTCATCGGTTTTATAGTTTTTCAGGTGGGGGAATTGACCGCCCTGCGAACCACTGTAGATCAACATGGCGATTTGCTCCGGTCAACCGACCATGCTTTTGGCGAATGCCGATCCATAGCGCTGCCGTGCTTATAATGCCGAGGACTTGCGGGGGGAGATGTCTGATGTTGTTACGTGGCCTGACCATGCTGGTGCTGTTCCAATTGCTCGGCACGGCACTCAACCATTTGCTGTTGCCTGTGCTGCCGGGGCCGATCATCGGTCTGCTGCTGTTGCTGGTGTTCCTGATCATTCGTGGTGAAGTCGGCGAGCCGCTGAACCTCGCGGCCGGCAGCCTGCTGCGTTATCTGCCATTGCTGCTGGTGCCGCCGGCGGTGGGCGTGATGGTTTATGCGAGCGACATTGCCGCTGACTTCTGGGCCATTGTCGGCGCGCTGGTGTTGTCGTTGATCCTGTCGATGGCTTTCGCCGGGGTGCTGATGCAACGCCTGGTCAAGCGCCATGCGCCGCACTCGGAGGAGTCGTGATGCTCTTCGATTGGCAAGGCGCCTGGGCTTCGGTGATCCATCATCCGCTGTTCGGCATCGGCATCACCCTCGGTGCCTATCAACTGGTACTGGCGGCGTTCGAGAAAACCCGCTGGATCTTTCTGCAACCGGTGCTGGTCTCGATGCTGCTGGTGATCGGCGTGCTGGTCGGCTGCGGCCTGACCTACGCCGAGTACCGCAAGAGCACCGAAATCCTCAGCATTCTGCTGGGCCCGGCGACGGTGGCGCTGGCGGTGCCGCTGTATCTCAACCTCAAACGCATCCGCCAATTGTTCTGGCCGATTTTTACTACGCTGGTGATAGGCGGCGTGGTCGCCACGGGCATGGGCGTGTTGCTCGGCTGGTGGTTCGGTGCCGAACACATGATTCTGATGACCATGGCGCCGAAGTCGGTGACCTCGCCGATTGCCATGCTGGTGGCCGAGCAGATCGGTGGCGTGGCGGCGCTGGCGGCAGTGTTCGTGCTGATCACCGGGGTGATCGGCGCGATCTTCGGTCCGGCGCTGCTGACCCGGCTCGGCGTGCACAGCCCCGAGGCGCGCGGCATGGCGCTGGGCATGACCGCACACGCGGTTGGCACGTCGGTGGCGTTGCAGGAAAGCGATGAGTGCGGCGCCTTCGCGGCGCTGGCGATGAGTCTGATGGGCGTGGCCACGGCGGTGTTCCTGCCGTTGGCGGTGTCGATGGTGGTGTAAGGAAATGTCTATGAGTCTGCCGCTTTTTCCGCTCAACACAGTGCTGTTCCCCGGCTGCAACCTCGACTTGCAGATCTTCGAGGCGCGCTACCTGGACATGATCGGCCGCTGCATGAAGCAGGGCGGCGGTTTCGGCGTGGTCTGCATCCTCGATGGCCACGAAGTCGGCGTTGCCCCAGAAGGCTTTGCCCTGGTCGGCTGCGAGGCGCGGATCACCGATTTCCAGCAACAGGACAACGGTCTGCTCGGGATCCGGGTGCAGGGTGGGCGGCGTTTTCAGGTGTTGCGCACGGAAGTGCAGCGCGATCAGTTGATCCTCGCCGACGTCGAGTGGCTGGACGATGAGCCGGAGCAACCGTTGCAGGACGAAGACGCCGATCTGGTGGCGCTGCTCAAGGCCTTGGCCGAGCACCCTATGGTCGAGGCGTTGAACATGGGCACCGAAGCGTTGGGGCAGCAGTCGCTGGCCAATCAGCTGGCGTATCTGCTGCCGTTCGCCGAAGAAGACAAGATCGATCTGCTGCAACTCGACGATCCGCAGCAGCGACTGGATGCGATCCAGGCGCTGCTTGATGAGCTGCAGGGCGAGCTGTTTGCCTGAGCGTCAGTAGGCGTATCGCAACATCGTGTCCGGCAAATGCCGAAACACGAACAGGCTGAACAGCACCAGCAGCGCTGGCAGAACCAGCCACCAGACCTTGAACGGCATGGCGTTGAGCGGCGCCTTGCGCTGACTCAGCCACAAGCCCGCCGCACATACGCACGCCGCCAGCATTGCGCCGGCCAGAATATCCGTCGGCCAGTGCGCACCCAGATACACCCGTGACAAAGCAATCGACAGCGCTGGAATACAGCCGAGCAGCAGCCAGGTCAGGCGCATGCGCGGCGGTTGTCCGCGACCGGCGAGAACCGCCAGCACCAGAAACAGCGCAAACGAACCGGAGGCATGGCCGCTGGGCATGCTGTAGCTGGTCAGCGGATCGGTCAGCACTTCCGGGCGGACCCGGGCGAAAAACTGTTTGGTGACGGTATTGAGGAGCGCGGTGCACAGCAGCACGCCACCGGCAAAGATTGCCTGGCGCCATTGCCGGCACAGCAGCAACAGACCGGTGAGCAGGGCGCTGAACATCAGCATGTTGCGAAACTCACCGATCAGGGTGAACGTCACCGCGATCTCGTCCAGCATCGGTTGGCGATGTTCCTGCACCAGGGTCATCACGCCTTGGTCGAGTGCGTGCAGATACGGATAGCCAATAAACAGGCCGATCAGTATCAACAGGCTCATGCTGCTGATCCAGATCGTCGCCCGGCGATGCTGGCGCAAGCTGCTGTTGACGCTCATGCCGACCATCACCGCAATACTGGCGGCAACGATGCCGGCCTGCAGCCAGAAACCTTCCGGCAGCGGCAAGCGGATCGCCGCGCCGGTGGCCCAACCCGGCAGCAGGTAGGCGACGCTCCAGCCGGCAGCGGCCAGCAGGCTGACGGCGGCGAAACGCGGGAAGGGCATGTCGCACATCCCGGCAACCATCGGCAACATCGGCCGCAACGGGCCGATGAAGCGCCCGACCAGCAGGCTGGCGATGCCGTAACGCTGGAAGTAGGTTTCGGCCCCGGCCATCCATTCCGGATGGTGGCGCAGTCCCGGCAGGCGGCGGATGTTCTGATGGAAATGGCGGCCGAGGAAGTACGAGATCACATCGCCGAGTATCCCGCCGAGAAAGCCCAGCAGCAGGGTTTCACTCAACGACAGTGCGCCGCTGCCGGCGAGTACGGCCACGGCAAACAGCAACACCGTGCCGGGCACGATCAGCCCGGCAATTGCCAGGCACTCCACGCAAGCGACGATAAATACCGCAGCGGCCAGCCACTGCGGATTGGCGGCGAGCCACCCGGTCACGCTATCGAGCCATGGGCCCATACACACAACTCCATCAAATCTTCAATAAGTCCCGAAGGCTGCACAAAATTTCAGCAATCACTCAGTACCCCTGTGGGAGCGGGCGCATTGGGTTCAAAACCTGTGTCACTTCAGGACAGCAAAAAATAATCGCGACCTTCGACCTGGCCCCGGCGCAGCGGGTTCCGCGTGCACCACTGGGCATACGCGGCGTCGACGAAGCGGTACATCAGGTGTTCGTCGCGGCCATGGGGGATGCCCAGGCGGGTGGTCTGGATAATCTGGGTCGGCGCCGGCCCGGTGTCTTCCACCAGCATCAGCTCGTGATCGAAACGCTTGGCGTCCCACATCTGCACCTTCAGCCCGAGCGCCTTGCACAGCAGCGTCTGCCCGGCGCAAAGCTTTTGCGAAGGGCGCGGTCGACCTTGAGCATCGGGATTGTTCAGCAGCATCTGCGCCAGACTCGCCGGCCCGCTGACCTCATCGACCCACGGGTAGGCGGACTTGATCAGCACCGCATTGCCGGGCCCCTGAGCGCTGAAGTTCAGCGAATCGCCACCGCGGGCGTAATACATATAGATGTGCCCGCCATCCAGAAACAAAGCCTTACGTTTTTCCGTATAGCCGAGCGATGCATGACTGCCTTTTTCCGCGCAGTAATAGGCTTCGGTTTCGATGATCCGGGCGCTGAGCCACAGATCGCCGACCCGGTGGCGGATGACTTTGCCGAGCAGGTCGCGGGCCAGCACTTGCGCGTCACGGTCGAAAAAAGCGTCCGGAAGGCCCAGTGGCAGGCGCTCGGCGGTGGCGCGAACGGTCAGGTTGGACATGGCAAACGGTGGTTATCCAGGCGAAGGAGGTCGTGATGATAACAATCCGCGGCTTAATTACGGCTGAACGTCGGCAATTTGCAGTCCATTTCGACCATCCGCCTGTCACCGCTGTTAGTCCCGGGACGCGACAGCTATAATCTGCCGCTTTCCTCTTTGCCAAGACCCCAGCAGACCATGACTGAGTCCGTTCTTGACTACATGACCCGATTGGGTCGCGCCGCCCGCGAAGCTTCCCGGGTCATCGGCCGTGCCAGCACCGCGCAGAAAAACCGCGCCTTGCAGGCTGCTGCCAATGCGCTGGACGCTGCTCGCGCCGAGCTGGCCGCAGCCAATGAACAGGATCTGGCGGCTGGGCGCGCCAACGGTCTGGAGCCGGCCTTGCTGGAGCGTCTGGAACTGACCCCGGCGCGCATCGACGGCATGATCGTCGGCCTGCGTCAGGTGGCGGCACTGCCCGATCCGGTCGGTGCGATCCGTGACATGAGCTTCCGCCCGTCCGGGATTCAGGTCGGCAAGATGCGCGTACCGCTGGGTGTGATCGGGATCATCTACGAATCCCGGCCCAACGTGACCATCGATGCCGCCAGCCTGTGCCTGAAGTCCGGTAACGCGACCATCCTGCGCGGTGGCTCCGAGGCGATTCATTCCAACCGGGCGATTGCCGCGTGCATTCAGCGCGGTCTGGCCGAGGCCGAATTGCCGGCAGCCGTGGTGCAAGTGGTCGAAACCACCGACCGTGCCGCCGTCGGCGCGATGATCAGCATGCCCGAGTATGTCGACGTGATCGTGCCGCGCGGTGGCCGTGGCCTGATCGAGCGCATCAGCCGCGATGCCCGGGTGCCAGTGATCAAACACCTGGACGGCATCTGCCACGTATTTGTCAGCGAGCACGCCGATCTGGCGAAGGCCCAGCGCATCGCCTTCAATGCCAAGACTTACCGTTATGGCATCTGCGGCGCGATGGAGACCTTGCTGGTTGATCAAAGTGTTGCGAAGGATTTCCTGCCGTCGATGGCTGCCCAGTTCCGCGAGAAAGGCGTCGAGCTGCGAGGCTGCGAACGCACCCGGGCGATCATCGACGTGGTAGCGGCCAGCGAAGACGACTGGAGCACCGAGTATCTGGCGCCGATCCTGTCGATCCGTGTGGTCGACGGACTGGATCAGGCCATCGAACACATCAACCATTACGGGTCGCATCACACCGACTCGATCGTCAGCGAAAACCTCGCCGACACCCGGCGTTTCGTCGCGGAAGTCGACTCGGCGTCGGTGATGATCAACACCCCGACCTGCTTCGCCGATGGATTCGAATACGGATTGGGTGCCGAGATCGGCATTTCTACTGATAAGCTGCACGCCCGCGGCCCGGTGGGCCTCGAAGGACTGACCTGCGAGAAGTACATCGTGGTCGGTGATGGCCAGTTGCGCGGCCAGGCGACGGTCTGACTTGACCGACCTCGACCTGACAGCGCCGCTGCCTGACGGCGAACTCCGACCCCGGCGCATCGGCGTACTGGGCGGCACGTTCGACCCGGTGCACATCGGCCATTTGCGCGGTGCGCTGGAAGTTGCCGAAGCGCTGCTGCTCGACGAGCTGCGCATGATGCCCAGCGCCCGGCCGCCGCACCGCGATACGCCGCAGGTGTCGGCGCAGGATCGGTTGGCAATGGTTGAGTGCGCGGTGGCCGGAGTGCCGCCGCTGGTGGTGGACGCCCGCGAATTGCAGCGGGACAAGCCGTCTTACACCATTGATACCCTGGAGTTGATGCGTGCCGAAATGGCCGCCGAGACCCAGGTTTTTCTGCTTTTGGGCTGGGACGCATTTTGCGGCCTGCCCACTTGGCATCGCTGGGAAGAGTTGCTCCAGCATTGCCACATCCTGGTGCTACAGCGCCCGGACGCCGACAGCGAGCCGCCGGATGCCTTGCGCAACCTGCTGGCAGCGCGTTCGGTGAGCGACCCGCTGGCCCTGAAAGGGCCGAGCGGACAGATTGCATTCGTCTGGCAGACACCGCTCGCGGTTTCCGCCACCCAGATCCGTCAACTGCTGGCCAGCGGTAAGTCGGTACGTTTCCTGGTGCCCGACGCGGTCCTGGCCTACATCGATGCGCACGGTCTGTACCGTGCGTCGAACTGAACAAGGCGTGCTTCACTGATACGAATCCACGTATCGCCAAGCCGCCGAATATACGAGCAAAACGAGTTTTATATGACTGACAAAGACGTAAGCAAAGTTAAGCGCAAAGGCACGTTCAAGAGCGCACCGCTGCCGGAAGTCGCCAACACCAACGAGCCGCTCAAGGGCGACGAGCTGGTCAAGGTTGCCGTGGCAGCTCTGGAAGACGTCAAGGCACAAGACATCCAGATCATCGATGTGCGCGACAAGCAGAGCATCACCGACTACATGATCATCGCCACCGGTACGTCCAATCGCCAGATCAACGCGATGCTGGACAAGGTCCGTGAAGAAGTCAAAAAGCAGGGCGCCAAGCCGCTGGGCGAAGAAGGCAAGGGCGACAGCGACTGGGTGCTGCTCGACCTGGACCTGGTGATCGTGCACATGATGACTGCCTCGGCACGTCAGTTCTATGACCTGGAGCGCCTGTGGGCCGGTGCCGAGCAAAGCCGTGCGGCAGACGCCAAGCACCACAGCCCGGAAAACACCCACGAGCATTTCACCAAGCTCAACAAAGACCAGCTGTAAGGGATTGCTGTGCGACTGCGACTGATCGCCGTCGGTTCACGCATGCCCAAGTGGGTGGAAGAAGGCTGGCATGAATATGCCAAGCGTCTTCCGTCCGAGCTGGCGCTGGAACTGGTGGAAATTCCGCTCAATACCCGTGGCAAGAACGCCGACGTGGCCCGTTTCATCCGCCAGGAAGGCGAAGCCATGCTGGCCAAGGTCGGGCCGAACGAGCGGATCGTCACGCTGGAAGTCCACGGCAAGCCCTGGAGCACCGAGCAACTGGCGGTCGAACTCGACCGTTGGCGGCTGGATTCGCGCACGGTCAATTTCATGGTCGGTGGCCCCGAAGGGCTGGCGCCGGAAGTCTGTGCCCGCGCCGATCAGCGCTGGTCGTTGTCGCCGCTGACCTTGCCACACCCGCTGGTGCGGATCCTGATCGGCGAACAGCTGTACCGTGCCTGGACCGTGCTGTCCGGTCACCCTTACCACAAGTAGTCCTGCCCTCATGTCTCAGCCGATCCGCATTAAGGACCACGAAAAGGACGCCCGCCTGGTGCGCAGCCGCGTCGTGTTCGGGGCCATTGCGGTCATGCTGTTGATCTGCGTGCTGATTGCGCGGCTGTACTACTTGCAGGTGATCCAGTACGAGTACCACTCGACACTCTCGGAAAACAACCGCGTCCACGTGCAGCCGATTCCACCGACCCGCGGCTTGATCTTCGACCGCAACGGCGTGGTGGTGGCGGACAACCGTCCGAGCTTCAGCCTGAGCATGACCCGCGAGCGTTCCGGCGACTGGCAGCAAGTGCTCGACGTGATCGTCGAAGTGCTGCAACTGACGCCCGAGGACCGGGTGATCTTCGAGAAACGCATGCGTCAGGGGCGTCGGCCATTCGAGCCGGTGCCGATCCTGTTTGAGTTGACCGAAGAGCAGATCGCCCGGATCGCGGTTAACCAGTTCCGCCTGCCTGGGGTGGAAGTGGTCGCGCAACTGGTGCGCCACTACCCGCAGGGCGCGCATTTTGCGCACTCGGTGGGTTACATGGGGCGCATCAACGAGAAAGAGCTGAAGACCCTCGACCCGGTCAACTACAGCGGCACCCACCACATCGGCAAGACCGGCATCGAGCGTTTCTACGAGCCGGAGCTGCACGGGCAGGTGGGGTACGAGGAAGTCGAAACCAACGCTCGGGGCCGCGTATTGCGCGTGCTCAAGCGTACCGATCCGATTCCCGGCAAGGACATCGTCCTGAGCCTGGACATCAAACTGCAGGAAGCGGCCGAAGCTGCGCTGGGCGGGCGACGTGGCGCGGTGGTGGCGCTCGATCCGAAGACTGGCGAAGTGCTGGCGATGGTCAGCCAGCCGAGTTTCGACCCGAACCTGTTCGTCACCGGCATCAGCTTCAAGGCCTATGCCGAACTGCGCGATTCCATCGACCGGCCGCTGTTCAACCGCGTGCTGCGCGGCCTGTACCCGCCGGGTTCGACGATCAAGCCGGCGGTGGCGATTGCCGGTCTCGATTCTGGCGTAGTGACAGCGTCGAGCCGGGTGTTCGACCCCGGTTACTACATGCTGCCCAACTACGATCACAAGTACCGCAACTGGAACCGCACCGGTGACGGCTTCGTCGATCTCGACACGGCGATCATGCGTTCCAACGACACCTACTTCTATGACCTGGCGCACAAGCTGGGCATCGATCGGTTGTCGGCCTACATGAACAAGTTCGGCATCGGCCAGAAGGTCTCGCTGGACATGTTCGAAGAATCCCCCGGCCTGATGCCGTCCCGCGAGTGGAAGCGTGCGACGCGCAAGCAGGCGTGGTTCCCGGGTGAAACCCTGATTCTGGGGATCGGCCAGGGTTATATGCAGTCCACACCGTTGCAACTGGCGCAGGCCACGGCGCTGGTCGCCAACAAAGGCATCTGGAACCGGCCGCACCTGGCCAAGACCATTGAGGGCGCCAAACCGGTAGACGAGAACCCGATGCCGGACATCGTCCTGCGCGATCCGTCGGACTGGACCAAGGTCAACCACGGCATGCAGCAGGTGATGCACGGCGCCCGGGGTACTGCGCGCAAGGCAGCAATCGGTGCGCAATACCGCATCGCCGGCAAGTCCGGTACCGCTCAGGTCGTCGCGATCAAACAAGGTGAAAAATACGACCGCTCCAAGGTTCAGGAACGCCACCGCGACCACGCCTTGTTCGTCGGTTTCGCCCCGGCCGACAACCCGAAAATAGTGGTTTCGGTGATGGTCGAGAACGGTGAGTCCGGCTCCGGGGTCGCCGCGCCAGTGGTGCGTCAGGTGATGGACGCCTGGCTTCTGGATCAGGATGGTCGATTGAAGGCCGAATACGCCGGTCCTATCAGTGCGGAGGCTACGGCCCGTGATGAATAATTTTGATCGCATGCTCTCCAGCGAGGATGTGATGCGTCGCCGGGCGACGCTGCTGCAACGTCTGCATATCGATGGCCCGCTGTTGATCCTGCTGCTGATCCTCGCCGCAGGCAGTCTGTTCGTGCTGTATTCGGCCAGTGGCAAGAGCTGGGATCTGCTGGGCAAACAAGCCACGTCGTTCGGCATCGGCCTGGTGTCGATGATTGTCATCGCCCAGTTCGAACCACGGTTCATGGCGCGTTGGGTGCCGCTCGGTTACGTGGTCGGCGTGGTGCTGCTGATGGTGGTGGACATCATGGGCCACAACGCCATGGGCGCAACTCGCTGGATCAACATCCCCGGGGTGATCCGCTTCCAGCCCTCGGAGTTCATGAAGATTCTGATGCCGGCGACGATTGCCTGGTATCTGTCCAAACGCACGCTGCCACCGCAACTCAAGCACGTCGGCATCAGCCTGATGCTGATCGGTGTGCCGTTCATTCTGATCGTGCGCCAGCCCGACCTCGGCACGTCGCTGCTGATTCTGGCCGGCGGCGCGTTCGTGCTGTTCATGGGCGGACTGCGCTGGCGCTGGATCCTCAGCGTGCTGGCCGCCGCCGTACCGGTGGCGATCGCCATGTGGTTCTTCATTATGCACGACTACCAGAAGCAGCGGATCCTCACGTTCCTCGACCCGGAAAGCGATCCGCTCGGCACCGGCTGGAACATCATCCAGTCGAAAGCCGCGATCGGTTCCGGGGGCGTGTTCGGCAAGGGCTGGCTGCTGGGCACCCAGTCGCACCTGGACTTTTTGCCGGAAAGCCACACCGACTTCATCATCGCCGTACTGGGCGAGGAGTTCGGTCTGGTGGGCATCTGCGCGCTGCTGCTGATCTATCTGTTGCTGATCGGTCGCGGCCTGGTGATTACCGCCCAGGCGCAGACGCTGTTCGGCAAATTGCTCGCCGGCGCGCTGACCATGACGTTTTTTGTTTATGTTTTCGTCAACATCGGTATGGTCAGTGGCCTGTTGCCGGTGGTGGGGGTGCCGTTGCCCTTCATTAGCTACGGAGGAACTTCGCTGGTGACACTGCTGTCAGCGTTTGGGGTTTTGATGTCGATTCATACGCATCGCAAGTGGATCGCACAGGTTTGAATAAGGTGAAGAGTTCAATGCAAGTCATGCGCAGCTGGGCGACTCGTTACGCGCCGTGGGTCGGCCTGGTCGGCATCCTTGGCAGCGCGCAGGAAGCGCTGGCCGGCGATTACGAAGGCTCACCGCAGGTGGCCGAATTCGTCGGTGAAATGACCCGCGACTACGGTTTTGCCGGCGAGCAACTGATGGCGGTGTTCCGCGAGGCGCAGCGCAAGCAGGCGATTCTCGACGCCATCTCCAAACCCGCCGAGCGGGTCAAACAGTGGAAAGAATATCGCCCGATGTTCATCACCGACGCGCGCATCGCCCGTGGTGTGGACTTCTGGCGCCAGCACGAGGCCGTACTGGCCCGTGCCGAGCAGGAATACGGCGTACCGGCACAAGTCATCGTGTCGATCATCGGCGTCGAGACCTTTTTCGGACGTAATACCGGCAATTACCGGGTGATTGATGCATTGTCCACGCTCGGTTTCGACTATCCTCCCCGTGCCGAATTTTTCCGCAAGGAATTGCGTGAGTTCCTGCTGCTGGCCCGTGAAGAACAGGTCGATCCATTGACCCTCAAAGGCTCGTACGCCGGGGCGATGGGCTTGCCGCAATTCATGCCGAGCAGCTTTCGCGCCTATGCGGTGGATTTCGACGGTGACGGTCACATCAATATCTGGACCAATCCGGACGATGCGATCGGCAGCGTGGCCAGTTACTTCAAACGGCATGGCTGGGTCGCCGGGGAACCAGTGGTCAGTCGCGCCGATGTGCGCGGCGAGCAGGTCGATGAAGGCCTGACCACCGGCATCGAGCCGACGAAAACGGTCGGAGAGTTGCGGGCGCTGGGCTGGTCAAGTCATGATGCGCTGCGCGATGATATGCCGGTTACTGCATTTCGCCTCGAAGGCGACAACGGCCCTGAATATTGGATGGGCCTGAAGAATTTCTACGCGATCACGCGTTATAACCGCAGCGTGATGTACGCCATGGCCGTACATCAACTGTCTGAAGAGCTGGTAAAAGCACGGGGCGTCAAGTAATGCGGGCATTGCCTATCAATAAACCCCTGAAGCTGGTGGCATTCGCCGCGTTGGCGGTGCTGGTCGCCAGCTGTTCGACCAGCCGCGCGCCAACCCAGAAGACCTCGTCTACCGCCGTACGTGCGCAGCCGGGGCTGGACATTAACCGCGCGCACAAAGACGGCGCGCCGTGGTGGGATGTCGATGTTTCGCGGATCCCGGACGCCACGCCGACCCTGCACACCGGCCCGTACAAGGCCAACCCTTACACCGTGCTGGGCAAGACCTATTTCCCGTTGCAGGAATCCAAGACCTACGTCGCCTCGGGCACGGCGTCCTGGTACGGCACCAAGTTCCACGGGCAGAACACCGCCAACGGCGAAGTGTATGACCTGTACGGCATGAGTGCCGCTCACAAGACTCTGCCACTGCCAAGTTACGTTCGGGTGACCAACCTGGACAACAACAAGAGCGTGATCCTGCGGGTCAACGATCGCGGGCCGTTCTATTCGGACCGGATCATCGACTTGTCCTACGCGGCCGCGAAGAAGCTCGGTTATGCCGAAATCGGCACCGCGCGGGTCAAGGTCGAGGGCATCGATCCGCAGCAATGGTGGGCCGCCAAGGGCCGTCCGGCGCCGCTGATGCTCAACGAGCCGCAAGTCGCGCAGAATAGCGCCCCGGTGATCACGGCGTCGGCCGGTACCATCGAGCAGTGGACCCCGCCGCCGCAGCAACATGCCTCTGACACTGTCCCTGTACAGATCAGCGCAAAAAAAAACGCTTCTGCACCAGCGTCTGGCCAGTATCTGCAGGTGGGCGCGTTCGCCAACCCGGACGCTGCAGAACTCCTGAGGTCGAAGCTCAGCGGGATGGTGAGCGCTCCGGTGTTCATCAGCTCGATCGTGCGCAATCAGCAGACCCTGCACCGGGTACGCCTGGGGCCGATCGGGTCGCCGGGTGAGATCGCCCAGGTGCAGAACAGCGTGCGCCTGGCCAATCTCGGCTCGCCGAGCGTGGTCACCGAGTAAGAAACGTAGCACTTGATTGACGGTTCACTTGCGGTTTTGGGGGGTGAACCAGGTTGTTGGCTCGTCGAAGAACAAAAGCCCGGCAAGGGTGACTGGAGTGAGCAACTGAACACGCGATGGCCCGTTAGAAGGCTGTCTGAATAGTTTTGCCTTCGGGCAAGTTTCCATTAGCGATTTCGAGAGACGGATGAACATCACCACCTTTGCCAAACGCCTGTGTCTGCTAGTCCCGCTGCTCCTCTCGCCAGCCGCTTTCGCGGCCGAGATGATGCCGTCGCCACCTCAACTGGCTGCAAAAGCCTACGTGCTCATGGACGCCAGCAGCGGCAACGTGCTGGTGGAGAACAACGGTGACCAGCGTCTGCCGCCAGCCAGCCTGACCAAACTGATGACCGCGTACATCGCTACGCTGGAAATCCGTCGTGGCCAGATCGGTGAGAACGACCCGGTGACCGTCAGCGAAAACGCCTGGCGTACCGGCGGCTCGCGGATGTTCATCAAAGTCGGCTCGCAAGTGACCGTCAGCGACCTGCTGCACGGCATCATCATCCAGTCCGGCAACGACGCCAGCGTTGCGCTGTCCGAGCACATCGCCGGCAGTGAAGACGCGTTCGCCGACCTGATGAACAAGACGGTCGCCGATCTGGGCATGACCAACTCGCACTTCATGAACCCGACTGGTCTGCCGAACCCGGAGCACTACTCGTCGGCTCACGACATGGCGATCCTGGCCCGTGCGATCATCCACGAAGACCCGGCTCACTACGCGATCTACTCGCAGAAAGAGTTCTTCTGGAACGGCATCAAGCAGCCTAACCGCAACCTGCTGCTGTGGCGCGACAAGACCGTTGACGGTCTGAAAACCGGTCACACCGACGAAGCCGGCTACTGCATGGTGTCCTCGGCTGTCCGTGATGGCCAGCGTCTGATCGCCGTGGTGTTCGGCACCAACAGCGAAGTGGCGCGCGCCGCTGAAACCCAGAAGCTGCTGACCTACGGTTTCCGTTTCTTCGAAACCCAGACCTTCTACCAGAAGGGCACCGAACTGGCTCAGGCCCCGGTGTGGAAAGGCACCACCAGTCAAGTCAAGGCCGGCCTGGCTGAAGACCTGACCATGACCCTGCCAAAAGGCCAGCTGAAAAAGCTCGCTGCCAGCATGACCATGAACCCGCAACTGACCGCGCCAATCGCCAAGGGCGACGTGATCGGTAAAGTCGAAGTGAAACTGGACGACAAGGTAGTGCACAGCGCTGACCTGATCGCTCTGGACGCTGTCGAGGAGGGTGGTATCTTCCGCCGCATGTGGGATAGCATCCGTCTATTCTTCTACGGCTTGTTCAACTGATTTGTGTTGACCTGCATGGCCCCGCCCCGATCCGGTGCGGGGCCATGTGCGTTACCACGGCTTGCGCTCTAGAGGCCGTTACGCCATGACCGATACCGAAGTAAAGGCGCCAAAGATCGAATTTCCGCAGACTGATTATCCGATTAAGGTGATCAGCGATACGGGCGTCGGCAACAAAGACAAAATCATCGACATCGTCAAGAAACACGCAACCATCAATGATGAGCGCATCGACGAGCGTCAAAGCAGCAACGGCAAGTACACCACCATCCAGCTGCACATCGTCGCGACAGACCAGGATCAGCTGTACAACATCAACAGCGAACTGCGGGCTTCCGGTTTCGTGCACATGGTGTTGTGATGCCGGGCACGCTGGGCTTTCGCGAACTTGGCCAGATGGCTTACGAGCCGGTCTGGCATGCCATGCAACGCTTCACCAACGAACGCGGCAGCGATGCCGCCGACGAAATCTGGCTGGTCGAGCACCCTCCGGTGTTCACCCAAGGCCAGGCCGGCAAGGCCGAACACCTGTTGCTGCCGGGCGATATCCCGGTGGTACAGGTCGATCGCGGCGGGCAGGTGACTTATCATGGCCCGGGCCAATTGGTGGCTTACCTGTTGCTGGATGTGCGCAAGCTGGGTTTCGGCGTACGTGATCTGGTCACGCGCATGGAACAGTGCCTGATCGAACTGCTGGCCAGCTACGGCGTCACCGCCGCCGCCAAGCCAGATGCTCCCGGCGTCTACGTCGACGGAGCGAAAATCGCTTCTCTGGGTTTGCGGATTCGCCACGGTTGCTCCTTTCATGGCCTGGCCCTGAACGTGGATATGAACCTGGAGCCGTTTCGACGGATTAATCCCTGCGGCTATGCCGGGCTGGCAATGACCCAGCTGAGCGACCACGCAGGATCGATTGAATTTGCCGAGGTAAGTGCCCGGCTGCGCGCGCAGCTCGTCAAACACCTCGACTATGCTGAGCAGACGACCCTGACGGGCGGAATCGACTGATATGACTACTGATGCAGTGCAAACCATGATCCCGACGCTCGACGTGACCGAGCGCCCGGCCCCGCGTCCCAAGGTTGAAGCCGGCGTCAAGCTGCGCGGCGCCGAGAAGGTTGCACGCATCCCGGTAAAGATCATTCCGACCACCGAACTGCCGAAGAAACCCGACTGGATTCGCGTGCGCATCCCGGTTTCGCCGGAAGTCGACCGGATCAAGAGTCTGCTGCGCAAGCACAAGCTGCACAGCGTCTGCGAAGAAGCCTCCTGCCCGAACCTGGGCGAGTGCTTCTCCGGCGGCACCGCGACCTTCATGATCATGGGCGACATCTGCACCCGTCGCTGCCCGTTCTGCGACGTTGGCCACGGCCGTCCGAAGCCGCTGGACGTCAACGAGCCGGAGAGCCTGGCGATCGCCATTGCCGACCTCAAGCTCAAGTACGTGGTGATCACCTCGGTTGACCGCGACGACCTGCGCGACGGCGGTGCCCAGCACTTTGCCGACTGCATCCGCGAGATCCGCAAGCTGTCGCCGAACGTGCAGCTGGAAACCCTGGTCCCGGACTACCGTGGCCGCATGGACATCGCCCTGGAAATCACCGCTGCCGAGCCGCCGGATGTGTTCAACCACAACCTGGAAACCGTGCCGCGCCTGTACAAGGCTGCGCGTCCGGGTTCGGATTACCAGTGGTCGCTGACCCTGTTGCAACGCTTCAAGCAGATGATGCCGCACATCCCGACCAAATCCGGCCTGATGCTGGGTCTGGGCGAGACCGACGAAGAAGTCATCGAAGTAATGAAGCGCATGCGCGAACACGACATCGACATGCTGACCCTCGGCCAGTACCTGCAACCGTCGCGCAGCCACTTGCCGGTGCAGCGTTTCGTGCACCCGGACACCTTCGCCTGGTTCGCCGAAGAAGGCTACAAGATGGGCTTCAAGAACGTTGCTTCCGGCCCGCTGGTACGTTCGTCGTATCACGCTGACGAGCAGGCGAAACTGGTCAAGGCCGAGCTGCTCGGTTCCTGATCCGGCGCAGATAGCCTCGAAAAATACCCGCCTCGGCGGGTATTTTTGTTTGGGCCTGCCGCGCACTCTTTTGTTTGTCTCTGGACCTGACTACTGTGTCTGCAAGACTTCACACAGGGAGACCCATGGATGACCGTTCGACCGACCCACCGCCTTTTTCCGCATAAACCCGTACCGGCGCTGCCGTCCGAAGGGCAGATCGGCGTGATCGCGCCCGCCGGCCCCGGTGCGCTGGACACGGAAAAGGCTGTGCAGTGGATGCGCGCCCGCGGGTATGTGCTGAAAGTGTTCCCCGGTGTCTACGAGAAGGACGGCTATCTGGCCGGCAGCGATGACGTACGCCTCAACGACCTGCATGCCGCGTTCGCCGATCCCGAAGTCGACGCGATCATCTGCCTGCGCGGCGGCTACGGTACGCCGCGCCTGCTGGACCGGATCGATTACGATCTGCTCAGCCGCCACGCCAAGCCGTTTGTCGGCTACAGCGACATCACCGCGCTGCATCTGGCGATCAGTCGCTACGCCGGGTTCGTGACCTTCCACGGCCCGCTGCTCAACGCCGATTTGCTGGGCGACAAGGAGCCGCCGACTGTCACTTCATTCTTCGCCATGCTGCGCGGTCAGTTGAAGGCGGGGAGTGTGTTGAGCCATCCGGTGGCTTATCCGTTGACCACGGTCGAACCGGGTATTGCGCACGGGCGTTTGCTCGGCGGCAATCTGGCGATGATCGCCGCAACGCTGGGCACACCGTATGAGATTGATGTCGAGGGCGTGATTCTGCTGATCGAGGACGTCAACGAGCCGCTGTACCGCATCGACCGTTTGCTCACGCAGATGCGTCTGGCCGGCAAGCTGGCCAGATTGCGCGGTGTGCTGGTGGGGGATGTCGCCGGGGTCGATGTCGAGGCGCTGAATCGCTTGCTCAAGCAGACGTTCGAGCCGTTACGGATTCCGGTGCTGTCGGGGTGGCGCAGCGGGCATTGTGATCCGAACCTGACGCTGCCGATGGGGGCGCTGGTTCGACTGGATGCGGGGAAGAAGGAATTGATGTTGGAACAGGATGTGGTGATCAAGACTGAAACGGTTATTGCCTGACAGTCAGTCTTCGCGAGCAGGCTCGCCCCCACATTGGAATACGGTCAACTGTGGGAGCGAGCCTGCTCGCGAAAGCGATACCCGCCATACGGCAGTGTTTCTATTGGGCGCGCAGGCTCTCAAGCAGCTTATGCGTCGGATACCCGTCCGCCGGCCAACCCAGCGCCTGCTGGGCACTGCGGATCGCCTTGCGTGTATTGGCGCCGATAATCCCGTCCGCCGTTCCCGCATCGTAGTTACGCACGCTCAGCAGGGTCTGCAATTCGATACGTTCGGTACGGCTCAATGGCAGATCGTCTTTCGGCCAGGTGCCGTTGATCAGGCCTGCGCCGTTGAAGCGCTCGGACAACAGGCTGACCGCCAGTGCGTAGGACGACGAGTTGTTGTACTTGAGGATCGCCCGGAAGTTATCGAGGATCAGGAACGCCGGGCCACGGTAACCGGCCGGCAGCAGCAGGGCGGCAGACAGTTGTTCCGAGCCGGCCGGGGCCTGACCGCCATTGGGCAGAATCACCCCCAGTTGACGCCATTCAGCGACGGTCTTGCGCATCGCGCCATCGGCCAAGGTGTAGTTGAAGCCGCTCGGCAGTTGCACTTCGAAGCCCCATGGCTGACCACGCTGCCAGCCGGAGCTTTGCAGGTAATGCGCTGTGGAGGCCAGGGCATCGGCCGGGCTGCCCCAGATGTCGCGGCGGCCGTCACCGTCGAAATCCACGGCGTGGGTGTTGAAGGTCGTCGGAATGAACTGGGTCTGGCCCATCGCGCCGGCCCACGAGCCGAGCATTTTCTCCGGAGTGATATCGCCCTGTTGCAGGATCTGCAGCGCCGCGATCAGTTGTGCATGAGCAAATGCGGGGCGACGGCCTTCGTAGGCCAGGGTCGCCAGCGAGTTGATCACCGATTTGGTGCCCTGGAACTGACCGAAGTTGCTTTCCATGCCCCATACCGACACCAGTGCCTGGCGATCCACGCCATAGCGCTGTTCGATGCTTTGCAGGATGTCGGCGTACTGACTGATCAGCGCCTGCCCCTTGCGCACTCGCAGCGGCGACAGGGCGCCATCGAGGTATTCCCATACCGGACGAGAGAACTCCGGCTGGCTGCGGTCGGCTTTGATCACACTGGCATCGAAGCTGACATTGGCAAACGCGCGGTCGAACAGATCGGCGCGGATCCCGGCTGCCAAGGCATCCTTGCGGAAACCCGCCTGCCATTCGGCAAAGGTCTGGGTTGGCTGTAAATCGAGAGGGTCAGCGGACGGCACTACCGGCGGGATGATTGCCGGGGCTGTTGCGACAGGGGCGGCTTGAAGGGGTTGCGCATCGGCGGCGGTAGGTTTTTCCGCGCAGGCGACAAGCAGAATGAAGCTGGAGGCAGCGATCAGTTGGCGAACGGGCCAACGACGGGAAAGACTGAAGGGCATGCACAGTTCCAGGGAATACGAATCAGGTGCAGACCTTAACATGACCAGGGGGTGCAGTGCTTCAGGCAGCCAGAAAGTAAGAAGCCTCCCAGCTATTAGACTGGAAGGCTTCGCGGCGGTAGCTGCCTTTACCCTTGGTTGGTCGTTCCTGGCGACTGCGGAACAGGGGTTGGGCGATGATGGATTTGGCCTTGTTCGGGCCATGTTTCGATGGCTTTTTGCTCATGAGGGTTCTCTCGAGTGAGTGGTTTTGCGGGGGAAATAATCTGCCGATGTTGGACGTCTGTCCAGTCCCTGATATGTAGGAATGTTCTGACGCTTTCGCGAGCAGGCTCGCTCCCACAGTTGGAAAGCACTTCAATGTGGGAGCGAGCCTGCTCGCGAAGGGTCGTTATACGGTATGACAGATTATTCGGCGGGAAGAGTCAGACGCTGGCCGGACATCAACAACGCCAACCGGCTCAGGCTCATCCACGGCGAACCGGCGGCCTGACCCTTGATCTGCGCATCGATGCGCTGGGCTTCGAGCAACAACTGCGCCCAGCGTTGCGCCGAGTAGCGTTGCAGGGCTTTGCTCATCAGCGGTTTGCGCTTGTCCCAGACCGGAGGTTTCGCCTGACTGAAGCACTTGTCCAGCGGCGTGCCCTGGCTGTACTGCAGCGAGATATTGGCCAGCAGGCGCAACTCCCGCGCCAGTGCCCAGAGAATAACCGGTGGCTCGACGCCTTCACCGCGCAGGCCTTCAAGCATGCGCAAGGCGTGGGCCGGTTCGCCGTTGAGCACGGCGTCGGTCAGGCCAAACACGTCGAAGCGCGCACTGTCGGCCACTGCGGCCTGCACGGTTTCGACGGTGATCTGCCCACCTTCGGCCATCAACTTGAGCTTTTCGATTTCCTGCGCGGCGGCGAGCAGGTTGCCCTCGACGCGTGCGGCGATCAGTTCGACCGCGTCCTGGCTGGCCGACAAACCGGCTTGCGACAGACGCTGGCGAATCCAGCTCGGCAACTGGTTGGCATCCACCGGCCAGATCTGGATGAACTGGGTCTGCTGGCCTTCGACCAGGGCCTTGCCCCACTTGGTTTTCTGCGCACTGCCGTCGAGCTTGGGCAAGCTGATCAGCAGCACCGTGTCTTCAGCGGGGCGCGAGCAGTATTCGATCAGCGCGGCAGCGCCCTTGTCACCGGGCTTGCCCGAAGGCAGGCGCAGTTCCAGTAGGCGTTTTTCGGCGAACAGCGACATGCTGGCGCCGGCCTGCAACAAGGTCCCCCAATCGAAATTGGCGTCGGCGGCGAACACCTGGCGTTCGTCGAAACCTTGCTGGCGGGCAGCACTGCGAATGGCGTCGGCGGCTTCCTGGCACAACAGCGGGTCATCGCCGCTGATGATATAGACGGGCGCGAGCGCGCCTTGCAGGTGTTTGCCGAGTTGAGCGGGAGCGAGCTTCATAAGAGAGGGCGAACGGGGCGCCTGAGCGCCCCGTACGTCTTACTGCTGCGGCAGTTCGAGCGGCGACTGACGCGGGGTTTCCGCTTCAGCTTTCTGTGCCGCCTTCAGCGCGTCGGCTTCAGCCCGGGCACGGTCGTTGGCCGCTTGCTGCAATTGCTGCAGTTGGCCCGGCGTCAGCTGTTGCAGGCGCAGCATCATGCGTTGAACCAGTTCGCGACGGGTTTCGCGACGGGCGTCGTTGGCTTCCTGATCGGAGCCGACGAGGTTGTTGCCGTCGTGGATGAACACTTTCTGCACTTCAAGCTTGTCGCTCAACAGGTTCAGATTGTGTTCGCCTACGATGTCGTAGTTCAGCACGGTGGTCACTTGGTACTCACCCGTACGACCGGCACCGGCGTAGCTGAGGATGCGCTGGTTTTCCTGTTCGTCAGCCAGATACAGCTTGTACGGTGCACCGCTGTAGACCTTGACGCCGCTGGACTCGAGCACCTGACGCAGCTGGGTGACGGTCTCGCCATACGCGTTACGGGCGCTCAGATCGAGCTCCTTGATCGACAGTTCGTTGGTGCCGGTGCCACGCAGCTGGAAACCGCAGGCGCTCAGCAGAACGGCGAGGCCCATCACCAGCAGATTGCGTTTGATCATTGTGTTGCTCCCCTTGAAACCATGTGGGCCGACCCTGCGGCCCGAAAGGTTTTACAGTGCGTCAGGCGAACCTGACGCCCAATCCAATTTAGCTGGCGACGATGTTAACCAGTTTCCCTGGTACAACGATCACTTTGCGAATGGTCAGACCGTCGACGAAACGCAGCACGTTTTCGTTTGCGCGGGCCGCCGCTTCAACTTCTTCGCGGGTGGCGCTGGCCGGCATTTCGATCTGGCCACGCAGCTTGCCGTTCACTTGAATGACCAGTTGCAGGCTGTCCTGCACCAGTGCGCTTTCATCGACCGCAGGCCAGCCGGCATCGATCACCGGGTCAGCGTGGCCCAGTTGATTCCACAGCTCATGGCTGATGTGCGGCGTGATCGGAGCCAGCAACAACGTCACGGCTTCCAGACCTTCGTGAATCAGCGCGCGGTCCTGTTCGGTGCCTTGCGCAGCTTTTTCCAGCACGTTCATCAGCGTCATCACCTGAGCGATGGCGGTGTTGAATTTGTGGTTCTGGCCGACGTCATGGCTGGCCTGTTTGATGGCCAGGTGGATGGCGCGGCGCACGGCTTTCTGCTCGTCGTTCAGGCCGGCGATGTCCAGCTTGCCCGGCAGGCCCTGAGTGACGTGGGCCTGCGCCAGGCGCCAGACGCGCTTGAGGAAACGGTGCGAGCCTTCAACGCCGGAGTCCGACCATTCGGCGCTCATGTCCGGCGGCGAAGCGAACATCATGAACAGGCGGCAGGTGTCGGCGCCGAACTGATCGATCATCGACTGTGGGTCGACGCCGTTGTTCTTCGACTTGGCCATTTTCTCGGTGCCACCGATTTCCACCGGCAAGCCGTCGGATTTCAATTTGGCGCTGATGACCTTGGCCTTGCTGTCACGCTCGAGTTCCACGTCCGCCGGGTTGAACCAGGTGTAGGCACCGTTGGCTTCGCGACGATAGTAAGTCTCGGCGATCACCATGCCCTGGGTCAGCAGGTTCTTGAACGGCTCGTTGGAGCTGACCAGACCTTCGTCACGCATCAGCTTGTGGAAGAAACGCGCGTACAGCAGGTGAAGAATGGCGTGTTCGATGCCACCGATGTACTGATCCACCGGCAACCAGTGGTCGGCCGCGGATTTTTCCACCAGGCCACCTTCGAAGTGCGGCGAGGCGTAACGGGCGTAGTACCAGGAGGACTCGACGAAGGTGTCCATGGTGTCGGTTTCACGCTTGGCAGGCTGGCCGCATTTCGGGCAGTTGCACTCGTAGAATTCCGGCATGCGCGCCAGCGGCGAACCGGCGCCGTCCGGCACCACGTCTTCCGGCAGCACCACCGGCAACTGGTCTTCCGGCACCGGCACGTCACCGCAGGTGGCGCAGTGGATGATCGGGATCGGGCAACCCCAGTAGCGCTGACGGCTGATGCCCCAGTCGCGCAGGCGGAACTGAGTGCGCGAGGCACCGAGGTTTTTCTTGATCAGGGCGACTTCCATGGCGTCGAACGCGCCGGTGAAGTCCAGGCCGTCGAACTCGCCGGAGTTGATCAGCGTGCCGTGCTCGCCGTAGGCGTCTTGCCACGGAGCCGGGTTGGTGTCGCCGGAGCTGGTGCGCACCACCGATTTCACCGGCAGGTTGTACTTGTGGGCGAATTCGAAATCGCGCTCGTCGTGCGCCGGAACTGCCATCACGGCGCCGTCGCCGTAGTGCATCAGCACGTAGTTGGCGACCCAGACCGGAAGTTTTTCACCGGTCAGCGGGTGCTCGACGAACAGGCCGGTCGGCAGGCCTTTTTTCTCTTGAGTGGCGACGTCGGCTTCAGCCACGCTGCCGCCCTTGCATTCGGCGATGAAGGCTTGCAGCTCTGGGTTGTTCTGCGCTGCCTGGGTGGCCAGCGGGTGCTCGGCTGCCACGGCAACGTAGGTCGCGCCCATCAGGGTGTCCGGACGGGTGGTGAAGACCTTGAGGGTGCCTGCTTCGCCGATCGAGTCGACGTTGTACGGGAACTGCACTTCCATGCCGCGGGATTTGCCGATCCAGTTGCGCTGCATGGTCTTGACCTGTTCCGGCCAGCCAGTCAGTTCGTCGAGGCTCTCCAGCAGCTCATCCGCGTAAGCGGTGATCTTGAAGTAGTACATCGGGATTTCGCGCTTTTCGATCAGCGCGCCGGAGCGCCAGCCGCGACCATCGATCACCTGTTCGTTGGCCAGCACGGTCTGGTCGACCGGGTCCCAGTTCACGGTGCCGTTCTTGCGGTAGATCACGCCTTTTTCGAACAGGCGGGTGAACAGCCATTGTTCCCAGCGGTAGTAATCCGGCTTGCAGGTGGTCACTTCACGGGACCAGTCCACCGCCAGGCCCAGGCTGCGCAGCTGGGACTTCATGTAGGCGATGTTTTCGTAGGTCCACTTGGCGGGCGCCACATTGTTCTTCATCGCGGCGTTTTCCGCCGGCATGCCGAAGGCGTCCCAACCCATCGGTTGCAGAACGTTCTTGCCTTGCATGCGCTGGTAGCGGGAGATCACGTCGCCGATGGTGTAGTTGCGCACGTGCCCCATGTGTAGCTTGCCGCTGGGGTAAGGGAACATCGACAGGCAGTAGTAGGTTTCCTTGCCTGGCTGTTCACTGACTTCAAAGGACTTTTGCTCGTCCCAGAACGACTGGGCGGCGGCTTCGATTTCACGGGGCTGATATTGTTCGTGCATGGCTACTTTTGTACTGGATAGGGGTGGCCTAATCCTCTTCAACGCGCCCTCCGGGGGATGCTCCGGACAGGCTGGAAGTGGAATGACAGGAAGCGCCGTAGCATACATGACCGCGCTTGGCCTAGGGAAACCCTGATTACAGCTGTCTGGCCCCGGAAAACCGTGGCGAGGGCCGTTGGTCGCGGCGTTCAGCCGGTTTGTGCAGCGAAGCTAAGCTCTTATTGGGGAGTGAGTCTTATCTTCAATGAGGTGAGGGATGGTGGAGCAACGGCAAAAAAACGTGACGAAACCCGAGTTGTATGAACGGTTGATGGATCGTCTGGGCATGGCGCTCGACGCTGCAAAAACCGCTGGCCGGCTGCGCGATGAGCGCCCCGTGGAACTGGAATTGCGTGGCTTGAGCCCCGCCGAGTTCAAACTGGTCAAGGCCTATCTGGATCGCAGTGAGCGTGAATCGCATGGATACCTGTCGCAGGCAGTGAAACAGCTCGATGCAGCACATTCAGCCAAGGTCATCTGGCTCAAGGACAAGGCGCCCGGCAGAGACACCGTAAAGGTTCGTTCTGTGCAGGCCAAGTAATCGCATGGCAGGTCAAGTAACGGATCTTTTCCAACAGGATCCTACCTATCGGTTGTAACGTTTCATTAACACTCTTAGGCTTCGGGCATCTCTGGAGATGCCCCGATGCCTTTGCGTTACTTCATCAAACAACTTCTATTGCCGCCCGGCATTCTTTTGCTGCTGTTGCTGGTCGCCTGGTGGCTGCGCCGCTCCCGGCCACGGCTGGCCGGCCTGTGTTTTGCCCTTGGCCTGGGTGGTTTCTGGCTGATGAGCCTGCCGGTGGTGGTGCAGTGGGGCGCCAAGGCGCTGGAGCGTGAGCCGCCGCTGCCCCGTGACGCGTGGTCGATGTTGGCGCAGCGCGCCGATGCCATCGTGGTGCTGGGTTCCGGGCGCGAGCGCGGCGATCTGGCCTGGGGCGAGGACCAGCCAACCGGCGTGGGGCTGGAGCGTCAGCGCTATGCGGCGCGACTGGCCAAGGCCTCCGGGCTGCCGATTCTGACCAGCGGTGGCTTGCATTACGGCACGCCGCCGACGGAAGCGAAGCTGATGGCCGATTCGCTGCTCGATGATTTCGGCGTGACCACGCGTTGGCAGGAAGGCGAGAGCCGTACCACCTGGGAAAACGCCAAGTTCAGCGCCGACATTTTGTTGCCGCAAGGCATCAAGCGCATTGTGGTAGTCACGCAGGCCTGGCACATGCCGCGCGCCGTGTGGTGTTTTCAGCAGGCGGGATTCGAAGTGGTGCCGGCGCCCGTAGGGTTTCTGGGAACCGATAATGCACGACCGTTTGGTGGCTGGCTGCCGGAGTTCAAGTCGATCTGGCAGAGCGGACAGTTGCTGAATGAGGCGGTGGGGCAGGTGGGGTATTCGCTGTTTTACCGCTGAAGATCAAAAGATCGCAGCCTGCGGCAGCTCCTACATGGGGATTCGTGTTTTCCCTGTAGGAGCTGCCGCAGGCTGCGATCTTTGCTTTTATAGGGTTTTCGACATCCGGCTCGCCATCAGCGCCCAGCCAAACAGCAGCACACAGACAATGATCAGCGGCCATGAGCGCCATTGCAGGTACGGCGTCAGGTTGTGCATCGGCACCACTTCGCCATACAGAATGCCCTGCTCGAACTGCGGGATCTGCTCGGTGATCTGCCCGAACGGGTTGATCAGCCCGGTCACGCCGTTGTTCGTAGCACGGATCATCCAGCGGCCTGCCTCAAGTGCGCGCATTTGCGCCATTTGCAGGTGTTGCAGCGGGCCGATCGAGGTGCCGAACCAGGTGTCGTTGCTGATCGTCAGCAGCAGATCGCTGCGTGCCGACAGCCCAGCGGCGAATTCCGGGTACACCACTTCGTAGCAGATGAACGGCGCGATCTGATAACCCTTGGCCTGCAGCAACGGCTGATCCGCCGGCCCGCGAGCGAAGTCGGACATTGGCAAATCAAAGAACGCAATCAACCCGCGCAGCAGATCCTGCAACGGTACGTATTCACCGAACGGCACCAGTTTCTGCTTGAGGTAAGTGCCATCGCCTTCGCCGACCACGGTGATGCCGTTGAAGAAGCGTTTTTCGTGACGAACCGTCTCGCGGATCGGCACGCCGGTGATCAGCGCCGATTTACGCTCGGCGGCGAAGTTGCCCATCATGTTCAAGTAGCCCTCGGCGGACTCCTTGAGCACCGGTACCGCGGTTTCCGGCCAGATCAGCAGGTCCACCGGCTTCGAGCGAAAACTCAGGTCGCGATACAGCGCCAGTTGCGCGTTAAGCTGCGCCGGATCCCATTTCATGCTTTGTTCGACGTTGCCCTGAATCGCAGCGACGCTCAGTGCCGGGCCAGACGGACTGGTCCAGGCGTGGCCCTTGAGCGCAATACCCGCCACCCATGGCCCGACCAGCAACAGCAAACCGGCCGCGATAAAGCCTTTACGACCGGTTTGCAGCAGACGCGGTGCGTTGTAGATCAGCGCCGCAGTCAGCGCCAGAACGAACGACACCAACCACATGCCGCCCACCGGCGCGAGCCCGGCCAATGGGCCGTCGAGCTGGCTGTAGCCGGAGTAGAGCCACGGAAAACCAGTGAGGAACCAGCCACGAAACGCTTCCTGCCCGACCCACAGCGCGGCAAACGCCAGCGCATCGGCCAGCGGTGCTTCATTGCGGCGCAACCAGCGCGCCCAGACCCAGGCGGGCAGGGCGAAGAAAAACGCGATCGCTGCGGTGAACAGCAGCATCAGGAACCCGGCCAGCAGCACCGACGCGCCACCGAAATGGTGGATGCTGTAGTAAATCCAGCTGGTACCGGCGCCGAACAGGCCGAAACCGAAACACCAGCCACGGCCCAGCGCCTGACGCGGTTTCAGCTCGCGCAGGCCGGCGTAGAACAGCCCAACCGCGAGCAAAGCCAGCGGCCAGATGTTGAACGGGGCGAGGGCGAAGGTGGTGATTGCACCGGCCGCCACGGCCAGCAGGTTACCGGGCCAGCCGGGGCGGGTTGTCCAGCGCATTTCAGTCCTTAGATTTAACGAGCGATTGGCGTCAGTCGCAGCAAATGAATCCGACGGCTGTCGGCGTTCAGGATGCGGAAACGATAGGCGCCGATTTCAGTGATTTCGTTGCGTTTTGGCAAGTGCCCGAACGCGCTCATCACCAAGCCGCCGACGGTGTCGAATTCGTCGTCGGAGAATTCGCTGTCGAAGAACTCGTTGAAGTTCTCGATCGGCGTCAGGGCCTTGATCAGGAAGTCACCGCTGGGCAGCGGCTTGATGTAGCTGTCTTCTTCGACGTCGTGCTCGTCTTCGATGTCGCCGACGATCTGTTCCAGCACGTCTTCAATCGTCACCAGGCCGGCGACGCCGCCGTATTCGTCGATGACGATGGCCATGTGGTTGTGGTTGGCGCGGAATTCACGCAGCAACACGTTCAGACGCTTGGACTCGGGCACGAAGGTGGCCGGGCGCAGCAGGTCCTTGATGTTGAAGCTGTCGCCGTTCTCCTTGAGGATCAGCGGCAGCAGATCCTTGGCCAGCAGCACGCCCATCACGTCGTCGTGGCTTTCGCCGATGACCGGATAGCGCGAGTGGGCCGAGTCGACCACGGCCGGGAGGAATTCACGGGGTGTCTGGTTCGCCTTGATGCTGATCATCTGCGAGCGCGGCACCATGATGTCGCGGACTTGCAGGTCAGCCACCTGAATGGCGCCTTCGACGATGGCCAGCGCTTCGCTGTCCAGCAGTTTGTTCTGATGTGCATCACGCAGCAGCTCAAGCAGCTCCTGACGGTTCTTCGGCTCGTGGGCAAAAGCCTGGGTCAGTTTACCCAGCCATGACTTCTGCCCGTTGCTCGATCGATCTTCGCTCATAGCGATTACTCTGAATCCTTTGTTGTAACGATAGGGGATGTATCGGCTTCGTCGTCCGCGTACGGATCGGGATAGCCCAGTTCGGCAAGCAACTCGCGTTCCAGTGCTTCCATTTCTTCGGCTTCGTCGTCATCTATATGGTCGTAACCGAGCAGATGCAAGCAGCCGTGAATGACTAGATGTGCCCAATGGGCCTGGAGTTCCTTGCCTTGCTCGGCAGCTTCGCGCTCGACCACGGCCACGCAGATCACCAGATCGCCGAGCAGCGGGATGTCGAGAAACTCGTCAGGGACTTCGGCCGGGAACGACAGGACGTTGGTCGCGTAATCCTTATGGCGCCAGGTGTGATTGAGCTCACGACCTTCTTCCTCGTCGACCAGACGAATGGTCATTTCCGAGTCGGCGCTGCGCTGGCGCAGGGCCAGTTCGCACCATTTGCGGAAGTCGGCTTCACTCGGGGCGTTCGCTTCGGTAGCGATTTGCAGATCCAGCTCAAGCATCGCGCGAGGTTTCCCTGGCGGCTTCGGCACGGGTCTCGAAGCGCTCGTAGGCCTCGACGATCCGCTGCACCAATGGATGGCGCACGACGTCTTTAGGCTGGAAGTGGGTGAAACTGATGCCCGGGACATCCTTGAGTACTTCGATCACATGATGCAGCCCGGACTTGGTGCCGCGCGGCAGGTCGACCTGGGTGATGTCGCCGGTGATGACCGCGGTGGAGCCAAAGCCGATCCGGGTCAGGAACATTTTCATCTGCTCGACGGTGGTGTTCTGGCTTTCGTCGAGAATGATGAAGCTGTTGTTCAGCGTACGACCGCGCATGTAGGCCAGCGGCGCGACTTCGATCACCTGGCGCTCGATCAGCTTGGCCACATATTCGAAGCCGAGCATTTCGTAGAGGGCGTCGTACAGCGGGCGCAGGTACGGGTCGATCTTCTGGCTCAGGTCGCCGGGCAGGAAGCCGAGTTTTTCACCCGCTTCAACCGCCGGACGTACCAGCAGGATGCGGCGGATCTGCTCGCGCTCCAGGGCATCGACGGCGCAAGCCACGGCCAGATAGGTCTTGCCGGTACCGGCCGGACCAATGCCGAAGTTGATGTCGTTGCCGAGGATTTCCTTCACGTAGCGCAGCTGATTCAAGCCGCGTGGGCGAATCATGCCTTTCTTGGTGCGCAGGGCGACGGAGGCTTCGGCGGGGGCGTGGTTGTCCAGTTCGACCACGGCCGATTCCTGGAGGAACAGGTGCACCATGTCTGGCGACAGCTCGGTACCCTTGGTTTCGCGGTACAGGCGGCGCAGCAGGTTTTCCGCAGACGTGGTGTGCTTGGGGTCGCCGATCAGCTCGAACTGGTTTCCGCGATTGCGGATCTCGATGGCCAGGCGCTGTTCGATCAAGCGCAGATGCTCGTCGAATTGCCCGCACAGATTGGCGAAGCGGCGAGCCTCAAAGGGCTCGAGGATAAAACGATGTGGTTCTATGGGTGCGTTCAAGGTCGTATTTAGCCGCCCTGGGGCAATTAAGATGAAATCAAGGATAACGCCAGTGGCGTGGGTGCGAAAGCTCTTATATGAACTCGCCCGATTCATGCCCCTGGCGCTGTACCTGTGGGAGCGAGCCTGCTCGCGAAGGCGGCGACACATTCAACATTGAGGTGTCTGACAGACCGCTTTCGCGAGCAGGCTCGCTCCCACAGGGATATGCGGTGTTATTGAATCAACGAGCCGCGCAGCGAGTGCGGTTGCGCCGCGTCGATGTGCACGTCGGCGAACTGGCCGATCAGGGTCGGATTATCGCAGCGGAAGTTGACGATACGATTATTCTCGGTACGCCCTTGCAGCTCGCCCGGGTCTTTCTTCGAGTAGTCGGTGACCAGAATGCGCTGGATCGAACCGACCATTTGTCGGCTGATCTCGAACCCTTGCTGATTCAAACGATGCTGCAAGGCGTTCAGGCGTTCTTTCTTCAGCTCTTCCGGGGTGTCGTCGGCCAGATCGGCCGCCGGGGTGCCCGGGCGCTGGCTATAGACGAACGAGTAGGAGAAGTCGAAACCGACGTCGGCAATCAGCTTCATGGTCTGTTCGAAGTCTTTCTCGGTCTCGCCAGGGAAGCCGACGATGAAGTCCGAACTGATGCAGATGCCCGGCACGGCAGCGCGCAGTTTACGCAGCTTGGATTTGTACTCCAGCGCGGTGTGGTTGCGCTTCATCGCCGCGAGGATCCGGTCGGAACCCGACTGCACCGGCAAGTGCAGGTGTTTGACCAGCTCCGGCACTTCGGCGTGGGCCTGGATCAGGCTGTCGGAGAACTCCAGCGGGTGCGAAGTGGTGTAGCGGATGCGGTCGATGCCGTCGACAGCGGCGACCACGCGGATCAGCTCGGCCAGATCGGCCAGACGCCCTTCGTGGGTCAGGCCGCGATAGCCGTTGACGTTCTGCCCGAGCAAGGTGACTTCACGCACGCCGTTCTCGGCGAGGTGGATGATCTCGGCGATCACGTCATCGAACGGCCGGCTGACTTCTTCGCCACGGGTGTAGGGCACCACGCAGAACGTGCAGTATTTGCTGCAGCCTTCCATCACCGACACGTAAGCGCTCGGGCCGTCGATGCGCGGCTCGGGCAGGTGGTCGAATTTTTCGATTTCCGGGAACGAGACGTCGACTTGCGGCAACTTGCTGCTGCGTGCGGCGTCGATCATTTCCGGCAGACGGTGCAGGGTCTGCGGGCCGAAGACCACGTCGACATACGGGGCGCGATCACGGATCGCCGCACCTTCCTGGCTGGCGACGCAACCACCGACGGCGATCACCATGTCCGGGTTGGCCAGTTTCAGTTCGCGCCAGCGGCCGAGCTGCGAGTACACCCGATCCTGAGCACGTTCGCGGATCGAGCAGGTGTTGAGCAGAATCACGTCGGCGTCTTCGGCACGGGCGGTGACTTCCAGGGCCTGATGTTCGCCCAGCAGATCGACCATGCGCGAGCTGTCGTACTCGTTCATCTGGCAACCGTGGGTTTCGATGTAAAGCTTCTTGGCCATGGAGTAAGGTCGTCACCTGATTCAAAGAACCGCGCATTATAGGGAACAAGCCCTCAGGTTCCTACCGCTGTGCGTCCGGTGGCTATGCTATAGTTTGCGCCCTCATTTTTATCCCCGATGTTATCCCCCCGCCATGACCAAACGCGAAGCTCCAATCTATAAGGTGATTTTCCTCAACCAGGGCCAGGTGTTCGAAATGTACGCCAAGCAGATCTATCAAAGTGATCTGTGGGGTTTTCTGGAAGTGGAAGAGTTCGTCTTTGGCGAGCGCACGCAAGTGGTGGTCGATCCGAGCGAAGAGAAGCTCAAGGCGCAGTTCGAAGGCGTGGTGCGCAGCTTCGTGCCGATGCATTCGATCGTGCGCATCGACGAGGTGGAACGTCTGGGCACCCCGAAAATCAGCGAAGCCCGTGGCGCGGTCGGCAATGTGATGCCGTTTCCGATGCCGATGCCTGAGAAGTAAGCCCGGATCTGGATTTGAAATGATTTGTGGCGAGGGGATTTATCCCCGATCGACTGCGAAGCAGGCGCAAGTCCATTCAGCAAGGTATGTCAGAAGGAGCTTGATTGCAGGGTTTTGGGGCTGCTTCGCAACCCATCGGGGATAAATCCCCTCGCCACAAAAGCGCTTATGGCAATGGCGAGAACGGCGTACGCCCATCGGCGCTCTGCAGTTCCATCAGGTATTTACGGAAAATTTGCCCGAGCACCTGGGTCGCGGTTTCGAGGTCTTCGCGGGACATTTTTTCGGAGACTTCGTCGGCGGTGTCCAGCGCATCTTCGGCGCCGTTGACCGCGGCCATCTTCAGCACGATGTACGCCTGAATGTTGTTGGCCTGCACGCCTTCGCCGTGGAAGAACATGGTGCCAAGCTTGAACTGCGCCTGAGCGTGGCCTTGCAGCGAGGCTTTTTCGAAATAGCTCAGGGCTTGATTGAGATCGCGTGGCGCATTCTTGCCGTCGTAGTAGAACTCACCCAACTCGTATTGCGCTTGCGCATCCCCTTCGTCCGCCGCTTTCTGACAGGCGGCCAGTGCCTGCGTGACGTCTTGCGGCTGAGTGTTGAGGGTGCAACGACCCATCGCCGGGATCAACAACGAGTTGCCGCCTGCTTGTGCATGCGCGAGCAGGGGCTGAAGGAGCAACAGGCAGCCCAAGGCAAGGGTGCGGCCGGTGCGGTTCATGGGAATCGACTTACCTCTGAAGGGCACGCGGACCCATCGAGGGATCCAATAAGCGCGCATTATGAAATAAGCAGGGCCAACCTTACAAAGTCTTTACTCGTTTTTCTGCTGCGCGGGGAATATATCGGCCACTTTCTGCTGGATTTTTAGCAGAGGCGTGGGAAAAAGAGCTTGGGTGTAGGTGAAAGCTGACGCTGGCCATGGCCAACGTCAGCGGTACGGCGATTACTTCAGTGCAGCGAAGGCACGTTCGGCAGCGTCCAGAGTGATTTTCAGCTCGGTTTCGCCGTGGGCGATCGAGGTGAAACCGGCTTCGAATGCACTCGGTGCCAGGTACACGCCACCTTCCAGCATCAGGTGGAAGAAGCGACCGAACAGTGCTGCGTCGCTGGCCATCACGTCTTCAAAGGTGACGATGTCGTCGGCGCCGCTGAAGTACAGGCCGAACATGCCACCCGCTTGCGTGGTCACGAACGGAATGCCCGCGGCATCAGCGCGTTGTTGCAGACCGTCGAGCAGGCGGGTGGTGTAGTCGGTCAGCTCGGCGTGGAAACCCGGACGGCTGATCAGACGCAGCGTGGTCAGACCGGCGGCCATCGCCAGTGGGTTACCCGACAGGGTGCCGGCCTGATACACCGGGCCCAGCGGCGCGATGCGTTCCATGATTTCACGCTTGCCGCCGAAGCAGCCGACCGGCATGCCGCCGCCGATGATCTTGCCGAAGGTGGTCAGATCCGGGGTTACGCCGTAGTGCGCCTGGGCACCGCCGAGGGCAACGCGGAAACCGGTCATCACTTCGTCGAAAATCAGCACCACGCCATGCTTGTCGCAGAGCGAACGCAGGCCTTCGAGGAAACCCGGTGCCGGCGGCACGCAGTTCATGTTGCCAGCGACTGGCTCGACGATGATGCAGGCGACGTCCTGACCGACTTCGGCGAGCATCTTCTCCACGGCGTCGATGTCGTTGAACGGCAGGGTCAGGGTGTGTTTGGCGAACGCGGCCGGTACACCGGCGGAGCTTGGCACGCCCTGGGTCAGCGCGCCGGAACCGGCCTTGACCAGCAGGCTGTCGGAGTGACCGTGGTAGCAACCTTCGAACTTGATGATGCTGTCACGACCGGTGTAACCACGGGCCAGACGAATCGCGCTCATGGTCGCTTCGGTGCCGGAGCTGACCATGCGCACCATGTCCATCGACGGTACCAGCGAGCAGACCAGGTCGGCCATCTCGGTTTCCATCGCGGTCGGCGCGCCGTAGGACAGGCCGTGTTGCAGTTGATTGCGCACTGCATCGAGCACGTCCGGGTGGCTGTGGCCGAGGATCATCGGCCCCCACGAACCGACGTAATCCACATAACGCTTGTCGTCTTCGTCAGTGACGTAGGCGCCTTCGGCATGCTTGAAGAACAGCGGCGTGCCGCCCACGCTCTTGAACGCGCGAACCGGCGAGTTCACGCCACCGGGAATGTGTTTCTGGGCATTGGCAAACAGGGTTTCGGAACGAGACATGTTCGGGCTCTCAAATCAGATTTTCAGAAGTTCGTTGAAGGCGCGGGCGCGGCGGGTCACTTCGGCGGTGCTTTCGGCACCGAACAAACCGTGGACCACCGCCAGCAGGTCGACCCCGTGGGCCACCAGCGGCGCGGCGTTGTCGAGGGTGATGCCGCCAATCGCGCAGACCGGCAGATGCAGCTTGCGTTTGGCCTCGTCGAGCAGATCGAGGCTGCAGCTTGGCGCGCCGGGTTTGGTGTTGGAATTGAAGAAGCGACCGAAGGCGACATAGCTCGCGCCTTCTTTGGCGGCTTGCTCGGCCAGTTCGAGTTGCGCGTGGCAGGTCGAACCGATGATGGCTTTGGAGCCGAGCAGGGCGCGGGTCGGCGACAGCGGGCCGTCGGTCTGCCCCAGGTGCACGCCGACGTTGAGGCGTGCGGCCAATTCGGCGTCATCGTTGATGATCAACTGCGTCTTGTAGCGTTCGCACAGATCGCGTAGCGCTTCGGCCTCGCGCAGACGGCGGGCCTCGTCGCTGCTTTTGTCGCGGTATTGCAGCAGGGTGACGCCGCCTTCCAGCGCCGCCTCCACGTAGGACAGAAACTTGCCCGCCAGCAATTGGCTGTCGGTGATGGCGTACAGGCCACGGAGTTTCATCAGGCAGACCTCACGACGTTACGAGCAAAAATCCAGCGGCAGGCGACGCGGCACGAACTGGCCTTTGCCCAGTTGTTCGGCATCGCGCAGGGTGCGCCAGGTGTAATCCAGTGCCGTACGCACGGCGCTGGCGAGGTTTTCACCCTGGGCCAACCGACCGGCGAGGGCGCTGGCCAATGTGCAGCCGGAACCGTGATAACTGCCCGGCAAACGCTGGCAATAGAAGGTTTCACGCAGGCCGTCACGGCTGTACAGGCGATTGTGGATTTCAGTTTCGTCGCCATGGCCGCCGGTGATCAGCAGGTTTTTGACGAACGGCAGGAGTTTTTCAGCGCACTCGTCCGCTGTGCCTTCGGGCAGTTCGGCAAGAATCCGCGCTTCGGGAAGGTTGGGGGTGGCAATGATCGACAGCGGCAGCAGACGCTCGCGCATCGCATAACCGACTTCGTCCTTGCCCAGGCGTCCGCCGCCGCCGGCACGCAGCACCGGGTCGCAGACCACCGGCAGGTGCGGGTGCGCCGAAAGCAGTTCGACCACGGTGTCGACCATTTCCAGCGAACCGAGCATGCCCAGTTTGACCGCAGCGACTTCGGAGTCGTTGAGCACGGCATTGGCCTGGGCCAGTACCCACTCACGGTCGAGGACGCGGAAGTCAGTGACGTTGACAGTGTCTTGCACGGTCAGGGCTGTGACGGCCGGAGCCGCATGGCAACCCTGCGCGAGCAGGGCTTCGATATCTGCCTGCAAGCCGGCGCCACCACTGGGGTCGTGGCCGGAGAGACAGAGGACAACGGGGCGGGAGCTGTAGATATTCATGGTGCGCGAGCTTACCACCAAACCTGATTTTGGGGTTCAGTCCTGACGGTGTTTGCGAGCAGATTGTCGGACAACACTGCAGCTACCATTGTGGCGAGGGAGCTTGCTCCCGCTGGGTTGCGAAGCAGCCCCCTGCATTTATTCAGGCACAGCGCATTTACAGGTTTTACGACTGCTGCGCAGCCGAGCGGGAGCAAGCTCCCTCGCCACAAAAGCGGATCGCAATGATTGAGTTGACCAACTCAACAGCTCTAGCTCGCTGCTTTGCTCTGAAACGCCCGTTCTAGAGCCTTTGTAGGAAAAATTTCGATGGTGCTCAATGGCCATCAACGGCTATGCTAGTCTGGATCCAAACCAATAACAGGTAATACCGGTTTTACGTCTACTCAAAGGGAATGGGGGGCTTCCTGACACAACCGGACGAGCCACGCTGGGGCTTCAATGCGCTATTTGCTGATGTTGCTGTTCTGCTTGCCCCTCCTCGCAAGCGCCGTCGAGTTCGACGAAAATACCCAGAGCCTTCCCCTGGGTCGCTCCCTGCAAGTGTTCGAAGACCCGAGCGGTCAGGCGAACATCGCCGACGTCCGCGCTCAAGCGGCGGCGGGCAATTTCAAACCCCATGACAAAGCCACGCTCAATGCCGGTTACTCGCGCTCGGCGTTCTGGCTGAAGATTGATCTGCATTACCGTCCGAACAATCCGGCCGCGCAGCGCACCTGGCTGCTGGAACTGGCGTATCCGCCGCTCGATCATCTCGACCTTTACATGGCTGATGCCAATGGCGACTACCGCCTGATCCGGCAGACCGGCGACGCCTTGCCGTTCACCAGTCGCGAGATCCGGCAGAACAATTACCTGTTCGACCTGACCTTCGCCCCTGACCAGCAAAAAACCGTGTACCTGCGCCTCGCCAGTGAGGGTTCGATTCAGGCACCGGTGACGTTATGGTCGAGCACCGCGTACCTCGAAGACCAGCCGGTGCGCCTGTATGTGCTGGGGATCATTTATGGCGTGCTGCTGGGGATGCTGGTCTACAACCTGTTCATCTACCTGAGCGTGCGCGACACCAGCTACCTCTATTACATCTTTTACATCGCCTCGTTCGGCCTCTATCAATTGTCGGTGAACGGCGCGGCGGTCGAGTATTTCTGGCCGGACAATCCGTGGTGGGCCAACGCCGCCACACCGTTTTTCATCGGTTGCGCCGGGTTGTTCGGCAGCCAGTTCGCCCGCAGTTTCCTGCAGACCAGAACCCACAGTCGCTGGCTCGACTATCTGCTGATCGCCCTGATCGCGTTCGGCGCGCTGGTGGTCGGGTTGTCGCTGATGACCAGTTACGCATTGTCGTTGCGCCTGGCGACCCTGTTGGCGCTGGTGTTCACCGTGGTGATCTTCGCCGCCGGGATTCTCGCCTGGTGGCGCGGCTTGCGGGTGGCGCGTTATTTCATCATTGCCTGGTCGGCATTCCTGCTCGGCGGCATCGTCAATACGCTGATGGTGCTGGGCCTGCTGCCGAACGTGTTCCTGACCATGTACGCCAGCCAGATCGGTTCGGCCATCGAAGTCGCGCTGCTGTCGCTGGCGCTGGCTGATCGCATCAACGCGATGCGCGAGCAACAGGCGCAAACCCTGTTCGATGCCGGGCAGAAACTCGAAGTGCTCAACCAGCAACTGGCCCACAGCAACAAGCTCAAGGATGAATTCCTCGCGACCCTGACCCACGAATTGCGCACGCCGATGAACGGGGTGATCGGTTCGCTGGAACTGATGCAGACCGTCGAGCTGGAGCCTGAACTGGAACAATACCAGCAAACCGCCGCTGGCTCTGCCCGGGACATGATGCGCATGGTCAACGGCATCCTCACCCTCACCGAATTGCAGGCCGGCAAGCTCAAGGCGACGCCGGGCAGCTTCAGTCTGCGCGCGGTGGTCGAGGCCTTGCGCGTGCAGTTCGACGGCAACGCGGCGAGCAAGTCGCTGGACTTCAAGGTCGAGGTGCTGCCGACCCTGCCGGATCGCTTGCACGGCGACAGCGCAAAACTGGCGCAGTGCCTGGAGTGCCTGCTGGACAACGCGATCAAGTTCACCCGGGTCGGCGGTCTGGCGCTGCGGGTCACTGGCAAACCGGCGACGGACAACCGCCTGGCGCTGTCGTTTGCGGTCATCGATACCGGCATCGGTTTCACCGATCTGGGCGAGGCGACGATGTATCAGCGCTTCTTCCAGCTCGACGGCTCGATGACCCGCGAATACGGCGGCCTGGGCGTGGGGCTGGCGATCTGTCGGCAACTGGTGGAACTGCTCGGCGGCAAGCTGACTCACCGCTCCCAGCCTGGCAGCGGCAGCCGTTTTCAACTGGATGTCGAGTTCGAGCTGCCGGAAGTCGAAGCGGCGCCAACCGCGGACGCGCTGTACGAGCGCATCCGTGCGCCGCAGGATTGCACGGTGTTGCTGGTGGATGACAACAGCGTCAACCAACTGGTGATGCGCGGCATGCTGCTCAAACTGGGGTTCCGCGTACGCACCGCGGACAACGGCGCGGCGGCACTTGATTGCCTGCAACGGGAAACCTTCGACGCGGTGCTGATTGATTGCCAGTTGCCCAATCATGAAGGCGCGTCGTTGTGCTGCCAGATTCATGCGTTGCCCGGCTGCGCCAATCTGCCGGTGTTCATGCTGGCACTGGGCACGGATCGCGAACACTGCGCGCCGGGTACGCGCATCGATTACCTGAACAAACCGGTGAAATTCGAAGACCTGCAGACGGCGCTGGAGCGTCGGGTGCTCAGCGCGTAATAGGGTGAAAGCGCCGACAGTTCGGCGCTTATGACACTTTGATCAGCCACGAGCCGGTGCTTAACTGGATTCCTTGGCTGACCAAAGGAGCCCCGTCATGAACCTGCATCAGTTCGCCGAAACCCACGAAGTCACCAACCAGCCACCGTCGCTGGATGGCGCCAACCTGTACCGCATCGACCTGCCGCTGCAGGAGTGGTCACGCCGTTTCGGCGCCGGGTGGGCCGAGTCGCGGATCGATGCCTACGGTGCGCTGGCCGGCGGACCGCTGATGGCAGCCGGGTTCCTCGCCAATCAGAACAAACCGGTATTCGTCAGCCATGACCGCTACGGCCATCGCATCGATCTGGTGGAATTCCATCCCGCTTATCACGAGCTGATGCGCACCGCGATCGAACATGGCCTGACCTCATCACCCTGGACCCATCCGCAGGATGGCGCGCATGTCGCCCGCGCCTCGATGAGCTATCTGCACAGCCAGGCCGAGGCCGGCAGCGGTTGCCCGTTGACCATGACTTTCGCCAGTGTCCCGGCCATGCGCTTGCAGCCGGATCTGGCCGAACAGTGGCTGCCGAAGATCCTTGCCACCGAATATGACCCGCGTAACGTCGGCATGGCGCACAAGGCCGGCGTGACCATTGGCATGGCGATGACCGAGAAACAGGGCGGCACCGACGTGCGCGCCAACACTACCAAGGCCTATCCGGTCGGTGCCAGTGGCCCGGGGCAGGCCTATGAACTGGTCGGGCACAAGTGGTTCTGCTCGGCGCCGATGTGCGATGCGTTCCTGACGCTGGCGCAGACCGACAAGGGCCTGACCTGCTTCCTGCTGCCGCGCCATCGCCCCGACGACACGCGCAATCAGTTCTACATCCAGCGCCTGAAAAACAAACTCGGCAACCAGTCCAACGCCTCCAGTGAAGTGGAATTCCGTGGCGCTTTGGCGTGGATGGTTGGCGAAGAAGGGCGCGGCGTGCCAACCATCATCGAGATGGTGGCGATGACCCGTTTCGATTGCATGGTCGGCTCCAGCTCGCTGATGCGTCAGGCGCTGACCCAGGCCAGCCACCACTGCGCGCATCGCAAGGTCGGCGGCAAACTGCTCAGCGAGCAACCGTTGATGCAGAACGTGCTGGCCGATCTGGCGCTGGAAAGCGAGGCCGCGCTGGCGCTGAGCCTGCGCATGGGCAAGGCGCTGGATCATCTGGATGATCGCCATGAAGCGCAATTCGCCCGGCTGGTGACGGCGGTGGGCAAATACTGGATCTGCAAACGTGCCCCCGGAATGATCAACGAAGCCGCCGAGTGCATGGGCGGTGCCGGGTATGTCGAGGAGAGCATCCTGCCACGGCTGTATCGCGAAGCGCCGGTCAACTCGACGTGGGAAGGCTCGGGCAATGTGCAGTGCCTCGACGTGTTGCGCGCACTGTCGAAAGAACCGGGTGTGCTCGACGTGTTGTTCAGCGAATTGGGCGATGGGCACGGCGACAAGCGCCTGGCCGCGCATATCCAGCAGTTGCAGGCGCAGTTCAAGGACACCAGCGATATTCAGTATCGGGCGCGGCAACTCACCGAAGACATCGCGCTCGGTTTGCAGGCCAAGCTATTGCTGGAGGCCGGCAACTCGGCGGTCAGCGACGCGTTCATTGCCAGCCGCCTGAGTGGTGGCGGCCGGGTCTACGGTGCATTGCCGCGTGGGCTGGACGTCGAAGCCATCGTCGCTCGCTCAACCCCGCAAGGTTTCTGACCCACCACGCATCCCCCATGTGGGAGCGAGCCTGCTCGCGAAAGCGGTGTATCAGTCGACATCTTTGTGAATGACCCACCGCATTCGCGAGCAGGCTCGCTCCCACAGGGTATCTCCATAGATGGGATGATTTGGGTACAGCCACAACGCCACTGTTCCCGTGAGACCACGATGCAGGCAAGATGAAGCTCTGCAAGTCAGAACACAGGAAGCTGATCGTGACCGAAGCGTTTATTGTCGTTCAAACCGCCGAGCAAGCCGTGGATCGTCTGGCCGAGTTGCATGAGCGGGCCACCACTGCGCTGAACTCGGCGCTCAAGCGTTACCTCAAGGATCGCGTCGAGCCTGACGCCGAACAGCGTGCCCTGTTTCGTTATCCCGAACTGCGTCTGACCTACCTGTGTCAGGGCGAAGTCCCACAGACCACCCGCGCCTACGCCAAGGTGCAACTGCCGGGCACCTACAGCGTCACCGTCACCCATCCCAAGGCGTTCCGCAAATACCTGCTGGAACAACTGGTGCCGTTGATGCACGACTTCACCGTGACCGTGGAAGTCGGCGTCAGCCAGCAGAATATTCCATACCCGTACGTGGTCGAGCAGGGCGATGAGCTGGCCGGCTCCGGCGTCACCGCTGCGGTGCTGGCGCGGGTGTTCCCGAGTACCGATCTGTCCGCCGCCACCGATGGCATTGCCGACGGTCTCTACGACTGGGAAAACACCGATCCGCTGCCACTGGCGCTGTTCGATGCCGCGCGCGTCGACTTCTCCCTGCGTCGCCTGGTGCACTACACCGGCAGCGACTGGCGGCATGTGCAGCCGTGGATTCTGCTGACCAACTATCACCGCTACGTCGACCAGTTCATCGTTCATGGCCTGGAACAACTGCGCAACGACCCGCGTTTCGTGCGCATGGTGCTGCCGGGCAACGTGATCATCGAGAAGGGCATGGATCACGGCGAAGCCTCGGCGATCGCCGCTGGCGTGGTCTGGCACCGCTACCAGATGCCGGCCTATCACCTGATCGCCAACGACGGCCACGGTGTGACCCTGGTCAACATCGGCGTCGGCCCGTCCAACGCCAAGAACATCACCGACCACCTGGCGGTGCTGCGTCCGCATTGCTGGCTGATGATCGGTCACTGCGGCGGGCTGCGTCAGTCGCAGACCATCGGCGACTACGTGCTGGCCCATGCCTACATGCGTCGCGACGGGATTCTCGACCGCGTGGTGCCGCCGAACATTCCGATCCCGGCACTGGCCGAAGTGCAACTGGCGCTGCAGCAAGCCGCGGCCAATATCACCGGCGAGAAGGGCGAGGAGCTGAAAAAGCGCCTGCGCACCGGCACCGTGCTGACCTACGACGACCGCAACTGGGAACTGCGCTGGGCGCAGGAGCGTCCGCTGATCAACCTGTCCCGGGCCGTGGCGGTGGACATGGAAAGCGGCACCATCGCCGCCCAGGGTTATCGCCTGCGAGTGCCTTACGGCACGTTGCTGTGCGTTTCGGACAAGCCGCTGCACAGTGAAATCAAGCTGCCGGGTTCGGCCAACGCGTTCTACGAGCGCGCGGTCAGCCAACACTTGAAGATCGGCATCGCGGCGGTGGATCTGCTGCGCACCGAACTCAATTCGCTGCACTCGCGCAAACTGCGCAGCTTCGACGAGCCGCCGTTCCGCTGATTTGTTGATGGTCATTTAACGGTCGGGCTACTAGCATTAGCAGCCCTGACCGTTAGATGTTTGTTCTCTTATGTCCCGTCCCCCGCGTCCTCCTTCCCGCCGCCCTGGCGCGAAGCCTTCCCCCTCAGCTCCACGCCGTGTCGCCAAGGCGCCGCCGGCCGAGCCGAAGCTGATCCTGTTCAACAAGCCATTCGATGTGCTGACGCAGTTCAGCGACGAAGGCGGGCGGGCAACGCTCAAGGATTTTATTGATCTGCCTGGCATCTATCCGGCCGGACGCCTTGATCGCGACAGCGAAGGTTTGCTGCTGCTGACCAACGACGGCCAGTTGCAGGCGCGGATTGCCGACCCGAAACACAAGTTGCCGAAGACTTACTGGGTGCAGGTCGAAGGCGAGCCGACGGTCGAGCAATTGCAGCGTTTGCGTGATGGCGTCGAACTGAATGACGGCATGACCCTGCCCGCCGAGGCGCGGCAACTGGAAGAGCCTGAACTGTGGCCACGCAATCCGCCGGTACGCTTTCGCAAAAGCGTGCCGACCAGTTGGCTGGAGCTGGTGATTCGTGAAGGGCGCAACCGTCAGGTACGACGTATGACCGCAGCGGTGGGGCTGCCGACGTTACGGCTGGTGCGGGTACGGATTGGCGACTGGACGCTTGAAGGGCTCGATCAGGGCCAATGGAAAGAAGTGCCGGCGCGGTTATAGAGCGCCGGATTCGATCAGGCCGATCACCACACTCTTGATGATGAACGCGGCCACGCCCAGGCCCAGGACGAAGAACAGAATGAACGAGCCGAAACGCCCGGCCTTGGACTTCTTCGCCAGATCCCAGACGATGAAACCCATGAAAATGATCAGGATGCTGACCAGGCCAGTCATCATCCACTCTTCGAATACTGCAGGATCCATCGGGCATCTCCGGCGCGCACAGGGCTGAAAGGGCTGGGCGATTATACGCCGAGGGTGGCAGGGCCGCATTGACCTGTGTCGGTGTGCCGCGGTTATGGGGTGCCTGTACCGGCCTCTTCGCGAGCAAGCCCGCTCCCACAGGGGATCTCGGTTGAACACAGATAGTGTGCTTGACGAATCTCAACTGTGGGAGCGGGCTTGCTCGCGAAGGCGATGTCAGTTGCGCAGATGCGTCAGCGGCAGTTCGGTGCTGTTGAGCACCTGATTCAGTACAAAACTCGAACGCACGCTGGTCACGCCTTCAATCCGGGTCAGGTGCCCCAGCAACAGCTTCTGATAGTGGTCCATGTCCGGCACCACCACTTTCAACTGATAGTCGGCATCCACGCCGGTCACCAGGCTGCATTCCAGCACCTGCGGCAAGGTGCGGATCGCCGCTTCGAAATTCTCGAAACGCTCCGGTGTGTGCCGGTCCATGCCGATCAGCACGTAGGCCGTCAGGCTCAGGCCGAGCATCTTGCGATCGAGCAGGGCGACCTGGCGCGAGATGTAGCCGTCGTCCTCCAGTTGTTTGACCCGGCGCGAGCAGGGCGAGGGTGACAGACCGATGCGCTCGGCCAGTTCCTGGTTGGAGATGCGGGCGTCGCGCTGCAATTCCGCCAAAATACTCAGGTCGTAACGGTCGAGTTTGCTCATGAATCAGTCCTTGGTTGTAACTATTGCGGCGGATTATCTATCCAGGGTTAAAAATTGCGCAAGCAGTGTTTATTTGAGCAATCTTCGCAATCCTCTGTCGCGTCTTGCGGCCTATTCTTATCACCAGAATCACTGCTCGGTAACACAGTCCACTGCGGCCCGCCCAATCAGGCCCGCCGCGGCCGCCACCCCCACCGGGGATGGGCCGGCCCCCGAGCTGCACACTGTCCAGAAGACGGCGTGAGGTGAGCCGACGTCAAAAGCGTCGAGCCAGGACGAAGTTCTCTAAAGGGAGGCCGACGGGTCTCCCTTTTTCTTGCCTGCGATTTTTGTGCCTCGATGCACAGCCTTCCTCAATAAATAAGTCTCGTGACTGATAACCTGTCGCAGAACCCGGTGTGCGTATTCCCGGTCTTAGCTACAAGCCCTCTTAATACCCGCAGTGAGGAAAAGCATGAAGTCGCGCATCTGGCGTCTGGCCGGTGTTGGTTTGCTGTGTGTGAGCGTCAGTGCGCAAGCGCTCGCCGACGATCCGGAGAGCCGCAGCCCTAATGGTGGACGCGGCCCTGAGCATCAGGGAAATAACCAGGGCCATGGGGGCGATCATCAGCCCCACGGGCAGAACAATCCGCCGCTGCAAAATCAGCCGCGGCCGCAGAACAATGAAATCATTCGGGGCGACAACAGCCGTCAGTTCGAGCACAACGGCCAGCAGCACAACAATGGCCAGTGGCAGAACCAGAATCGCACGCCCAATCAGCCTGCTCCGGTGCATCAGGCGCCACCGTCGAACAACCTGCCGATCCAGCCACGGCCCGACACTGTGCGCCAGACTCAGGAGCCGCGTCAGGGCTACTACCGCGACGAGCGCCCGCAGAATGGTTACCACAACCAGCAATGGCAAACCGGCAACCGGCCCAATGACAATCGCTGGCCGGGTCGCCCGGACGGACATGGCAACGGTTGGGGGCCAGGCCCGCAATACCGCCCGGGGCATGTGATCGACCGCTTCCCGGATCGCGAATACCGAGTGCCGTATCGCGGTCAGGATTACTTCTATTCCGGCGGCTACTGGTATCGCCCGCAAGGCCCGCGCTACATCGTCGTGCAGCCGCCACGAGGGATTCGCACCCAGTATCTGCCGGACTATGCCCGTGAAGTGTGGATCGGCGGTGCGCTGCTGTTCCTCGCCGCCGGTTCCTACTATGCGTATCAGGAAGCCACTCAGGATTACGTCGTAGTCGAACCCCCGGTGCAGCAACCGCCGCAACCGCAGCCGCAATCCCAGGGCTATGACGTCGAGGCCTATCCGGCCAACGGGCAGTCGCCGGAACAGGTGCAGCAGGACGGTTATCAGTGCTACCAATACGCCGTGCAGCAGAGCGGTTTCGACCCGCGTACCGCGACCTATCAACCGGCGCCTGAGGTGGTGCAGGCTTACCGTCAGGCGCAGGGCAATTGCCTGAGCAGTCGCGGTTATCAGGTGTCTTACTGAATCCGAGTTTGCGCCCGTTCGGTCTTGACCACTTCCTGCGGGTCGGCGTGCACCAGCACTTCGGCTCGCGGGTAGGCGGCGTGAATCGCATCCGCCGCCTGATCGCTGATACCGTGAGCGACTGACAAGGTCAGCTCTCCCGGCAATTCCAGATGCAACTGCACGAACCAGTGGTTGCCTGAAATCCGCGTGCGCAAATCATGCGCGCCCAGTACGCCGGGTACGCCGCAGGCCAGTTCGAGCATGTGCTGACTGACGTCCGTCGGCAGCTCTTCATCCATCAGCACCGAAAAACTTTCCCGGGCGATCTGGATCGCGCTCCACAAGATGTACCCGGCAATCCCCAGGCCGAACCATGCGTCCAACTGATGAAAGCCCATGCCGGCGAGAATCAGCGCAATCAGAATGCTGCCGTTGAGCAGCATGTCAGAACGGTAGTGCAGCGAGTCGGCGCGCACGGCGTTGGAGCCGGTCTGCTTGATCACCCGATGTTGCAGCGTCAGCAACGCCGCGGTCAGCAGCAGCGAGAACACGATCACGCCGATGCTCAGCCACGGCGCGCCGAGCGGCTCCGGTTGCTTGATGCGTTCATACGCCTGGAACGCAATCAGCACCGCACTGCCGCCGATGAACAGCGCCTGCGCCATGCCCGCCAGCGATTCGGCCTTGCCGTGGCCGTAACGGTGATCGTCATCGGCCGGACGCAGCGCGTAATGCACCGCCAGCAGATTGAGCAGCGAAGTGACGCCATCCAGCGCCGAGTCGGTGAGGCCGGCGAGCATGCTCACCGAGCCGCTCAGCCACCAAGCGATGGCTTTGGCGATGATCAGCGTGCAGGCCACCGCCACCGAAGCGCGGGTTGCCAGCCGCAGCAGGCGGGCGTGTTCGGGGCTGGTGGTCATGTGATTTCCTTATGCGGCGGGTTGCAGGCCAAACATCGCCAGTTGTTGCGTGCTGCCCTTGTGCTGGATCAGGCGCGGATCGTCCAGCGGCAGGTTGCGGCCCAGTTCTGTTTCGAGAATAGCCTGCAACTTGAGGTTATCGACCTGACCGTCCGGGCCGATGGCTTGTTTGAGTTTGGCCGGATCGACCTGAGCGGTGTGGCCCGGTTCGAAATAGATCGCGCCAGTGGCGAAGTCCACCGCAAAGGCGATCAGCCCGGGAATTACGTAGAACAGCAGGCCCACGGCGTCGAGTACGGCAATCGCCGGGTCGATCTTGCCATCGATCTGACCGCGACGATCCGGGTAGAAAATCGAACCGCAGGCCGTGAGTTGAGTGAGCAGGGTGGCGACCAGTACACCGCCGATCAGGCGAGAAGGTAAGCGCATGGAAAATCTCCTGAGTCATTTGAAAACGAAGCGTCGTCATTTGAAATTAAGACCCTGACAAACGCCCGGCAGTTCGCCGTTATACTCGCGCCTCTGTTTGGGAGCCAGCATGATTTCTTTGCCGATCGATGAAGTTTTACCCGCCCTGCGTGAAGCCTTGGCGACACGCCACGAAGCCGTGCTCGAAGCACCGCCCGGCGCCGGTAAAACCACCCGCGTGCCTTTAGCCTTGCTCGATGAAGCGTGGCTGGCCGGGCAGACCATTCTGATGCTCGAACCGCGCCGTCTCGCCGCGCGCGCAGCCGCAGAACGTCTGGCCAGCGAACTGGGCGAGAAGGTCGGCGAAACCGTCGGTTACCGCATCCGTCTCGACAGCAAGGTTGGCCCAAAGACCCGTATCGAAGTGGTCACCGAAGGCATTCTCACCCGGCGTCTGCAGGATGATCCGGCGCTGGAAGGCGTCGGCCTGCTGATCTTCGACGAATTTCACGAACGCAGTCTTGATGCCGATCTGGCACTGGCTCTGAGTTTGAACGGTCGTGAACTGTTCCGCGCTGAACAGCCGCTGAAGATTCTGCTGATGTCCGCCACGCTGGAAGGCGAGCGTCTGGCCGGGTTGCTGGATGACGCGCCGATCCTGCGCAGCGAAGGGCGCATGTACCCGGTGACGATGCGCTGGGGTCGGCCGTTCCAGCCCGGCGAATACATCGACCAGCGGGTGACCCAGACCGTCCTCGAAGCGCTGCACGATGAGACTGGCAGCCTGCTGGTGTTCTTGCCGGGGCAGGCGGAAATCCGTCGGGTGCATCAGCAACTGAGCGATGCCATCGGCGAGCGTAAAGACGTATTGCTCTGCCCGTTGCACGGTGAACTGGACCTGAATGCCCAGCGCGCTGCCATCGACCCGGCGCCGACCGGCCAGCGCAAAGTGGTGCTGGCGACCAACATCGCCGAGACCAGCCTGACCATCAACGGCGTGCGTGTGGTGATCGACGCCGGTCTGGCGCGAGTGCCGCGTTTCGACCCCGGCAGCGGCATGACCCGTCTCGATACTCTGCGCATTTCCAGGGCCAGCGCCACCCAACGTGCAGGCCGGGCCGGACGTCTGGAACCGGGCGTGTGTTATCGCCTGTGGTCGCAGGATCAGCACGAGCAGCTCGCCGCTTACGGCAGTGCGGAAATTCTGTCGGCGGATCTGGCGAGTCTGGCGCTGCAACTTGGACGCTGGGGCGTGACCCCGGGCGAGCTGGTCTGGCTCGATGTGCCGCCGGCAGCGGCCTATGCCCAGGCGCAGGATTTGTTGCAGCGCCTGGGCGCACTCGAAGGCGATGCGCTGACTGCGCACGGTCAGGCCATGGCCGAGCTGCCGGCGCATCCGCGCATCGCCCATCTGTTGCTGCGCGGTCAGGCGCTGGGGCTGGCGAACATGGCGTGCGACGTCGCGGCACTGCTCGGCGAGCGCGATATCCTGCGCGGTGCCGGTGCCGATCTGCACAGCCGCCTGGCGCTGCTCTGCGGCGAAGAGCGCGCGGCACGTGGAGCTCAGGGCGGCGTGCAACGCGCCCGGCAACTGGCGCGGCAATATCGCGGTTACTTGCGCGGCAAGGCCAGCGCACCGGTCAGCGATCCCGATCATCCGCGCTGGCTCGGTGCACTGCTGGCGCTAGCCTACCCGGATCGTGTTGCCCAACAGCGGCGTGCCGGTGGCGCCGAATATCGTCTGGCCAATGGTCGCGCAGCACTGTTCGCCGAAGCCGACAGCCTGATGAAGGAGCCGTGGATTGTGATTGCTGATCTCGGCAGTCGTCAGGGCCAGCGTGAGGAACGGATTTATCTGGCAGCGGATTTCGATCCGGCGCTGTTCGATTCGGTGCTCGCCGAGCAAGTGCGCGCTGTCGATCAACTGGACTGGGATGAGCGCGAAGGCGTGCTGCGCGCCGAGCGTCAGCGCAAGGTTGGCGAACTGATCCTCAGCCGCGAACCGTTGACTGGTCTCGACGAAGCGGCGCGCAGTCAGGCGCTGGTCAATCTGGTGCGGCGCAAGGGGCTGGAGTTGCTGCCGTGGACCCCGGAGTTGCGCCAGTGGCAGGCACGGGTCGCGTTGCTGCGGCAACTGGATTTGAGTCATCAGGATGAAAGTCAGTGGCCGGATGTCAGCGATGCAACGTTGCTGAACACTCTCGAGCATTGGTTAATGCCTTACTTGGGCAAGGTCTCGCGGCTCAGCCATTTCGCCAATCTGGACCTGTCGAGCATCGTCCGCAATCTGCTGCCGTGGCCGTTGCCGCAGAGGCTTGATGAGCTGGCGCCGCATCACATCAGCGTGCCGTCGGGGTCATCGATTCGTCTGGATTACAGCGAGTCTCCGCCGATTCTCGCGGTGCGTCTGCAGGAGTTGTTCGGCCTCGCCGAGACGCCGCGAATTGCCGGCGGCCGGCAAGTGGTCAAGCTGCACCTGTTGTCCCCGGCACGCCGGCCGGTGCAGGTGACGCAGGATCTGGCCAACTTCTGGCGCAGCACCTATGCCGAGGTGAAGAAGGATCTCAAGGGGCGCTATCCGAAGCATTATTGGCCGGATGATCCATTGGTGGCCGAGGCGACCGCGCGGGCCAAACCGCGCGGCACCTGAAGAGCAAAACATCGCAGCCTGCCAACCAATCACGGTACGACATCAATCTATTGTGGGAGCGGGCTTGCTCGCGAAGGCGGTGCGCCAGGCACGGATCCATCAACTGACACGGCGCTTTCACGAGAAAGCCCGCTCCCACAGGGGGATATCGTGTTAACTGGCTACGGGGCGGCGGGCAGCAGGAACCGCGCAATCACCGGCAAGTGATCGGAAATGCGCAACGTATCGTCCTGACGCACCCTCGCCTCGACCCGTTTGATCTTCGGGCTGTAGAACAGATAGTCGACCGTGCGATCCGGGCCATTCAGGCCGGGGTCGTTGGGGTAGTGGGTCAGCCAGTGGGCGCGGTCGATGCCGCTGGCTTCGTTGTTGGTCGGGATCATCGGGTACTTGTCCCACAACAGATGCAGCGCGCTGTCGATCGCGTAGGGCGTGCGCTGCTCGGCGGGCAGACGCTGATACTGGCCCAGCGGCAACAGATTGAAGTCGCCGCCGATCAGCCACGGCAGGCCCTGGCTTTCGTACTTGTCGAGCACTTTGGCCACCGCCGTCACTTGCGCCTGCAAAGTCTCGTCCGGTTGGCGGGCGCGATCCAGATGGGTGTTGAATACCGTCAGTTGTCCGCCGTCGCTCAGCGGCAGCTTGGTGGCGAGCAGGGCGTCTTTGGGTTGGAACTGGCGGGAGATGAAATTCGCCGGGGGCACCGGCAATTGCAGGCGTTCGGCGTGTTCGATGCGGTAACGGCTCAGGGTCACCAGTTGCCGGCCAACGCTGCCGAAGATGTGCGGGTCGGGGACGAACTCGGCTTTCCAGTCGAAGGCATGGGCGCTGCACGGGTAGAGATCGGTGACCCGTTCCTGCAGCAGCTTGAGCTGATTCTGGTAATCGCTGGCCTTGGCGCCGTCATCCAGCTCCTGCAGCAGCACCACGTCGGGCTGCTCGTCGCGAATCACCCGCGCCACTTCGTCGAGACTGAAGGCCATGTCCTCCGGGGATGGTGCTTCATCGGCGCCTTGGGCGAGATCGTTCCAGAACACGTAGCGCTTGCCAGCCAGATACTGCACGTTCCAGGTCATGACTTTCAGCGCTTGCCCGGGCACCAGGGTCGGCGGCGTACCGGTGCAGGTAACGGGCAGGGTCTCCCGTGCGCCGGGGCGCCAGGTCAGGCTGTAGAGCAGCCCGCCGATCAGGGCGACGGCGAGCACAATCAGCAACAGGGTGTAGCGCAGCAGACGGGGCATGGCTCGGCTTATCGCGTTACAAAAGTGGCTCCGAGCATACCTGACCGCAGAGCCTTGGCCCAAGGGTCGCGAAGTCAGACCGCTCCGGTACGTTTGTCAGGCAATTCGCTGATCAGCATGAACAGACGGAACAGCACCACACTGGTGAACAGCTGCAGGAAACTGTGCGCGCTGTCGATCAATACCGCGATCAGCGGATTCTGCGGGTCGGGGTACGCCGCCAGGGTCGCGCCCTTGAGCAGCCACAACGGCCCCATCACACACAGAATGCACAGCAGGATCCGCCAGAAATGCCCACGGGTCAGGCGCAGACTTTCCTTCATCGCCTGCAACGGCCCCATACCGCGCAACACCAGCAGGTATTCAGCGAATGCGAGCATGACCATCAGCATCAGGCCCGGCAGGAAATACAGCGACAACCCCAGCAGAATCAGCAAGGTATTGAGCGCGGTGAGCAAGGCGAAACGCGGCCACAGGCGCGCGGACATCGCCAGCAGGTCGAGATTGCGCGGAGCTTCGCCACGGGTGCGTGCGTCGAGGAACAGGATCAGCGCGGCGGTGTACAGCGGATACACCAGCAGACCGACGACCACGCTGGCGGCGGAGAAACTGTCCGGGTCGGTGACGTGATCCACCACTTGCTGCAGCGCCGCCTCGAAGATCACCAGCGGCAGGCATAACTGCACGATGCTGGCCAGATGGCGTTTGAAAAAATACAGAGAGTCGCGCAGTACATCGAAGGCATTCATCAGTCGGTATCGCAGGTCGAAAACAGTGGCTCACTTTAACCGATGATGGGCGGGCGGACACAAACGTAAACATTCGGTAAAGGTCGTTGAAACATCCTGTCACTGCCTCCATTACAGAGGTGCGCCATGTCCACAGTGGACACGGGCAACGTTATCCCCGGCAATCTACGAGGTCGCCATGAACAGCGAAGAGCAAACCCTGATCGATGGACTGTTTTCCCGGCTGCAACAGGCCGAAACGGAGGCAGCCCCGCGCGACGCCCAGGCCGAGGCGCGGATCAAGGAACACCTGACCCGCCAGCCGGCGGCAGGTTATTTCATGACCCAGGCGATTCTGGTGCAAGAGGCGGCCATCAAGAGCCTCGACGAACAGAACAAGCAGCTGACCCGGCAAGTCCAGCAATTGCAGGCTGAACTGCAAGCGGCCAAGTCCCAGAGCGCGGCCCCGGCGCCAAGCGGCGGCGGTGGTTTCCTGTCGAGCATCTTCGGCGGCGGCAGCTCGCGTCCAGCGCCGACCCAGAGCGCTCCGGCTTCTACCGGCGGCTGGCGTGAGCCGGCACCGCAGCAGAACTACGCTGCGCCAGCGCCACAACAGAACTATGCCGCGCCGCCGCCGAACTACGCCCAGCAAGCCGCTCCGGCCGCGGGCAGCAGCTTCCTCGGCGGCGCTCTGAAAACTGCCGCAGGAGTGGCCGGTGGCGTGATGCTGGCGCAGGGCATCAGCAGCCTGTTCCATCACAACCAGCAGCCCGAAGAAATCGTTGAAGTGATCAAGGAAGAGCCAGCGCAGGTGGCTGACCAGAGCGGCAACGATTGGGGCAATGACCAGCGTGTGGCCGATAACGGTTTCTCTGGCAATGACCAGGGCGGATTCACTGATACTGATTACAGCGATGACAACTCGTCGTTCTTCGATGACGACGATTCGTTCGTCTGACGGATCAGTCGCCAGTATCAAATCTGTGGTGAGGGGATTTATCCCCGATGGAGTGCGCAGCAGTCCCATTTTCGGGGCCGCTGCGCTGCCTATCGGGGATAAATCCCCTCACCACAGTCCACCATCCGTCCGGAGTGGTGGGTTGATTATTCGCGCCACCTTCCTGTGGACTGGCATACTGAGCGCCTTTTTCGGGCCCGGCGCCTGATCCCGCTTCGTGCGCTATGCGCTCACAGGAATCCCGGTGAAAAAAATCGCAGTGTTCGCCGATGTGCAGAACCTCTACTACACCGTGCGTCAGGCCTATGGTTGCCATTTCAACTACGCCGCGCTGTGGGCTGACATTAGCAAACAAGGGCAGATCGTCGAGGCCTACGCCTACGCGATCGACCGTGGCGACAGCAAGCAGCAGCAGTTCCAGCAGATCCTGCGCAACCTCGGTTTCACCGTGAAGCTCAAACCCTATATCCAGCGCAGCGACGGCTCGGCCAAGGGCGACTGGGACGTGGGCATCACCCTCGACATTATGGACGCCGCCGACCACGTCGACGAAATCGTCCTGGCCTCCGGTGACGGCGACTTCGACATGCTGCTCGAACGCATCATCAGCAAGCACGGCGTACAGGCAGTGGCCTATGGCGTGCCGGGCCTGACCGCCAACTCGCTGATCCGCGCCGCCAGCCGTTATGTGCCGATTGAAGGCGCACTGCTGTTGAAAAACTGAGCGTTGCTCAAGAATTGATTTGTACGGAGTTGAACCCGGTTTGGAACGCATTGCAGTCATCGACTTTGAAACCACCGGCCTGTCGCCGAACAGCAGCTGTCGCGCCACGGAAATCGCCGTGGTCATGCTGGAAAACGGCCGTATCGTCGAGCGTTACCAGAGCCTGATGAACGCCGGCGTGCGCGTTCCTGCGTTCATCGAACAACTGACCGGCATCAGCAACGCCATGTTGCGCAGTGCACCCTCGGCCGAGCGGGTCATGGAAGAGGTCAACGAATTCGTCGGCTGCACCCCGCTGGTGGCGCACAACGCCTCGTTCGACCAGAAGTTCTGGGACTTCGAGCTTGGGCGGATCAAACGCACCCGATTGCAGAACTTCGCCTGCTCGCTGCTGCTGGCCCGGCGCCTGATGCCGGCGGCACCGAATCACAAGCTCGGCACGCTCACCACTTTCGCCCGCCTGCCACACACCGGCCAGGCGCACAGGGCTATGGCGGATGCCGAGATGGCGGCCAACCTGATGGCGCATCTGGCGGAAGAACTGCGGCACAAGCATGGGGTGCGTGAGCTGAACCATGACCTGCTGTGCAAACTGCAGAAAGTCCCGGCGGCCAAAGTCAGCGAACACCTGCTGCGCTATCGCTGATCTCGAAGTCACCCAAAATCCCCTGTGGGAGCGGGCTTGCTCGCGAAAGCGGTGTGTCATTCGGCAACTATGTTGTCTGACACTCCCTCTTCGCGAGCAAGCCCGCTTGTGTCTGAGTAAGGGAATAAACTCTGAGGTGAGAGGGGTGGATGGCAAGCTGTGAGTCCGCGGTGCTTGAAGCACGAGTGGG